>JAGWMW010000220.1 GCA_028871575.1 Burkholderiales bacterium
GCCTGCGCCCTGCGGCGAGCCTCGGCGGCCGCGGCCTCGGCAGGCGGCGCGCTCGGCGCCGAGGGCTGGCCGGCGGCCGGCCTGGAGGCCGGCGCTCGACGTGCCCCTGCCGGCGCTTCGGCCCGCGCCGGGGTCTGGGCCTGGGCTTGATCTTGGGCCTGGGCCTGCTGCGCCCGGGCCTCGTCCTGGGCCGCGGCCGAGGCCGAGCGGGCCGCCGCAGCCGCTGCGCGTCGGGCCAGATCCTCCCGCGCCTGGGCGCTGCGGCGGCGCCGGTCGGCATCGTCCAGCAGCAGCTCGCGCTGGCGCAAGCTGCGCAGCGCGCGGTCGCGCTGCTCGCGCAGGGCTTCGACGCAGGCGCTGACGACGAAGTGCTCGCGGCAGGCGGCCTCGCGGGTGGCAAAGTCCGCCTGCAGCGCCTGCCGCTGGCGGGCGATGTCGGCGCGTTCGGCCGCCTCGTCGGCCCGTGCCGGACCGGCCGCGACGACCAGGCCAGCCACCATGGCGGCCTTGATTGCGGCCCTCAATGCGGCGTTCACTGCGGTCTTCACTGCAGCATTCAGCGCCGCCATCGGCGCAGCCGCCAGCCCGGCCCGCAGGGCCGCCCGCCGCAAGGCGCCGCAGGGCTTCAAGTCAGCGCCGTGTCGACCTCGCGCCGCGCCAGCGCCAGGTATTCGGCCGAGGCCATCTCGTGCAGGCGCGAGACGGTGCGCGGGAACTCGTGCGCGAGCGGCCCCTCGGTGTAGAGCTGCTCGGCCGGCACCGCCGCCGAGAGCATCAGCTTGACGCGGCGGTCGTAGAGCACGTCCACCAGCCAGGTGAAGCGCCGCGCCTCGCTGGCCAGCCGCGGCGACATCTGGGGCACGCCCGAGAGCAGCACGGTGTGGAAGCGCGAGGCAATCTCGAGGTAATCGTTCTGCGAGCGCGGGCCGCCGCACAGGGTCTTGAAGTCGAACCAGACCACGCCGCCGGCGCGGCGCAGCGCGGGCAGCGCGCGGTGCTCGATCTGCATCACCGGGTTCTCGTCGCGCGCCTCGGCCAGCTTGTCGAAGGCCTGCACCATCGCGGCCTCGGCCGCCGCATCCAGTGGGCAGTGGTAGGTGGCGATGCCGGCCAGCGTCTGCTGGCGGTAGTCGGTGCCGGCGTCGACGTTGATCACCTCGAGCCGGCTCTTCAGCAGCTCGATGGCGGGCAGGATGCGGTCGCGGTGCAGGCCGTTCGGGTACAGGCCGTCGGGGTGGAAGTTGCTGGTCGTGACGATGCTGACGCGATTCGCGAACAGCGCCGCGAGCAGCCGGTGCAGGATCATCGCGTCGGTGACGTCGGCGACATGGAACTCGTCGAAGCAGATGAGGCGCAAGCGCCGCGCGATGCGCCGGCCCAGTTCGTCCAGCGGGTCGGCCGTGCCCTTCAGGTCCTGCAGCTCGCGGTGCACCTCGCGCATGAACTCGTGGAAGTGCAGCCGCGTCTTGCGCGTCAGCGGCACGGCCTGGAAGAAGCAGTCCATCAGGAAGCTCTTGCCGCGCCCGACCCCGCCCCACAGGTACACGCCGCGCGGGATCGGCGGGTGGCGCAGCAGCTTGGTCAGCGCGTTGCCGCGCCGGGCCTTGTAGTCGGCCCACTCGCGCTCGCAGCGCTCGAGTGCGTCGATGGCGCGCCGCTGGGCTTCGTCGCTGTGGAAGCCGCGCTCGGCCAGCGCGGCTTCGTAGATCGGGCGGACCGGCACGCGGCGCGGGCGATCAGAAGTTCAGCGTGCGCTTGTCCACCGCCAGCGCGGCTTCCTTGGTCGCCTCCGACAGCGAGGGGTGGGCGTGGCAGATGCGCGCGAGGTCCTCGCTGCTGGCACGGAAGGCCATCGCCACCGCGGCCTCGGCGATCAGCTCGCTGGCCATCGGGCCCACGATGTGCACGCCCAGGATCTCGTCGCTGGCGGCATCGGCCAGCATCTTGACCAGGCCGATGGTGTCGCCCAGGGCGCGCGCCCGGCCGTTGGCCAGGAAGGGGAAGGTGCCGGCCTTGTAGGCGCGACCGGCCGCCTGCAACTGCGGCTCGGTCTGGCCGACCCAGGCGATCTCGGGGCTGGTGTAGATGACCCAGGGCACGAGGTTGAAGTCGACATGCCCGTGCTGGCCGGCGATGCGCTCGGCCACGGCCACGCCCTCTTCCTCGGCCTTGTGCGCGAGCATCGGCCCGCGCACCACGTCGCCGATGGCCCAGACGCCCGGCAGATTGGTGCGGCACTCGGCGTCGACCTCGATCGCGCCGCGCTCGTCGAGCTTCAGGCCGACGGCATCGGCATTCAGACCCTGGGTGTGGGGCACGCGGCCGATCGAGACGATGAGCTTGTCGGCCTCGAGCGTCTGCGCGCCGCCCTGGGCATCGGTGTAGGCGATCGCCACGCCCTTCTTGCCGGCCTTGACCTCGCCGACCTTCACGCCGAGCTCGATCTTCAGGCCCTGCTTGACGAAGGCCTTGTGCGCCTCCTTGGCGATCTGCGGGTCGACCGCGCCCAGGAAGGTGGGCAGCGCCTCGAGCACCGTCACCTGCGCGCCCAGGCGGCGCCAGACCGAGCCCATCTCCAGGCCGATCACGCCCGAGCCGATCAGGGCCAGCCGCTTGGGCACCGCGGGGATGCGCAGCGCACCGTCATTGCTGAGGACCGTCTCCTCGTCGAAGGGCGCACCGGGCAGGGCGCGCGGGCTCGAGCCGGTGGCGACGATCACCTGGCGGGCGGTCAGCGATTCGCCGCCGACCGCGATCTCCCAGCCGCCGTCGACGCCCCGCACGAACGAGCCGCGACCGTGGAAGAAGCTGACCTTGTTCTTCTTGAACAGGTAGAGGATGCCGTCGTTGTTCTGCCTGACCACGGCGTCCTTGCGGCCGAGCATCTTCGGCACGTCGATCGCCAGGTCCTTCAGGCCGATGCCGTGGTCGGCGAAGGCATGGCCGGCATGCTCGAAGTGCTCGCTGCTCTGCAGCAGCGCCTTGCTCGGGATGCAGCCGACATTGGTGCAGGTGCCGCCCGGCGCGGGGCCGCCCTGCGCGTTCTTCCACTCGTCGATGCAGGCGGTGCTGAAGCCGAGCTGCGCCGCGCGGATGGCCGCGATGTAGCCGCCGGGGCCGGCGCCGATGACGATGACGTCGAAGGACTTGGACATGGTGGGATTCGGCAGGGGTCAGGGCTCTTCGGGCACGAAGATCCACAGCAGCAGGTAGAGCAGCACGCCAGTGCCGCCGAAGAGGGCCAGCGCGGTGGCAATCAGGCGCCAGATCCACGACTCGAGCCCCGAGATGCCGGCCAGGCCGCCGCAGACGCCGCCGATCCAGCGGTCGCTGCGGCTGCGCCGGAAGCGGTTGACGGCCTCCAGCGCCGGACGCTCGGCGGCCTCGGGGCCTGCCGCCGGCCCTTCGAGCAGCCGCGCCTTGGCGCGCGCGAATTCCTCGTCGCTGAGTGCGCCGCTGGCGTGCAGCGCCTCCAGGCGCGAGAGGTCGGCGGCGATGTTCACGGGGCGGGCCGCCTTCAGATGTCGAACAGCAGGCGCGCCGGGTCTTCGAGCGCCTCCTTCATCGCGACGAGGCCGAGCACGGCCTCGCGGCCGTCGATGATGCGGTGGTCGTACGACAGCGCCAGGTAGTTCATCGGCCGCACGACGATCTGCCCGTTCTCGACCACGGCGCGGTCCTTGGTGGCATGCACGCCCAGGATGGCACTCTGCGGCGGGTTGATGATGGGCGTGGACAGCATGCTGCCGAAGGTGCCGCCGTTGCTGATGCTGAAGGTGCCGCCGGTGAGCTCGTCGATGCCGAGCTTGCCGTCGCGGGCCTTGCTGCCGTACTCGGCGATCTTCTTCTCGATGTCGGCGAAGCTCGCCTGGTCGGCATTGCGCAGCACCGGCACCACCAGCCCGCGCGGCGAGCCCACCGCGATGCCGATGTCGAAATAGCCGTGGTAGACGATGTCGTTGCCGTCGACCGAGGCGTTGATGACGGGGTACTTCTTGAGCGCGGCCACCGCGGCCTTGACGAAGAAGCTCATGAAGCCGAGCTTGACGCCGTGCTCCTTCTCGAAGCGCTCCTGGAACTTCTTGCGCATCTCCATCACCGGCGCCATGTTGACCTCGTTGAAGGTGGTCAGGATGGCATTCGTGGCCTGCGACTGCAGCAGCCGCTCGGCGATGCGCGCGCGCAGGCGCGACATCGGCACCCTCTGCTCGGGCCGCTCGCCCAGGCCGGCCGCCGACGGGGCCGGGGCCGGCACCGCGGGCAGCGACCGGACCGCGGCCGGAGCCGGGGCCGGGGCCGGCTGCGGCGCGGGCACGGCCTTCGGCGCAGCCAGCGCGTCCAGCACGTCGCCCTTGGTGATGCGGCCGTCCCGGCCGGTGCCGGGCACGGCGCCGACGGCCAGCGCATGGTCGGCCATCAGCTTGGCGGCGGCGGGCATCGCGACATCGCCCTTCGACGCCGCGGCGGCGGCCGGCGCAGGCGCGGCGGCGGCCGGGGCTGCCGAGGCCGGGGCCGGGGCTGCGGCAGCGGCCTTGCCCGCGGTGTCGATGCGCGCGATCAGCTGCTCGGCCACGACGGTGGCGCCATCGGCCACCGCCAGCTCGGCCAGCACGCCGGCCGCCGGGGCCGGCACCTCGAGCACCACCTTGTCGGTCTCGATCTCGACCAGGATCTCGTCCACCGCCACGGCGTCGCCGGGCTTCTTCTTCCACTGCAGCAGGGTGGCTTCGGCCACCGACTCGGACAGCTGCGGCACCTTCACTTCGACGATCGGCATGTTCTCGCTTTCGGCAGGTCGGTTCTTCTTACTTGGTCAGCACGTAGCCCTTGAGCTTGCCGAAGGCCTGCTCGAGCAGGGCCTTCTGCTGCTCCTGGTGCAGGTGGGCGTAGCCGACGGCCGGCGAGGCCGAGGGCGGCCGGCCCGCATAGCCCAGCTTCTGGCCTTCCTGCATGTTCTCGTGCACGTAGTGCTGGACGTAGAACCAGGCGCCCTGGTTCTGCGGCTCGTCCTGGCACCACACGACCTCGGTGGCGCCCGGGAAGCGCCGCAGCTCGGCCGCGAAGGCCTTGTGCGGGAACGGGTAGAGCTGCTCCACGCGCAGCACTGCCACGTCCGCGGCCTTGCGTTCGTCGCGGCGCTTGAGCAGGTCGTAGGCCACCTTGCCCGAGCAGACGATCACGCGCTTGACCTTGGCGCCGTCGACCTCGGAGCGCGCCGGGCCGATGACGGTGCGGAACTCGCCCTTGGTGAACTCCGACAGCGGCGAGGCCGCGTCCTTGGCCCGCAGCAGCGACTTGGGGGTGAACACGATCAGCGGCTTGCGGAACTGGCGCACCATCTGCCGCCGCAGCAGGTGGAAGATCTGGCTCGCGCTGGTGGGCTGCACCACCTGCATGTTGTTGTCGGCGGCCAGCTGCATGAAGCGCTCCAGGCGCGCCGAGCTGTGCTC
>JAGWMW010000221.1 GCA_028871575.1 Burkholderiales bacterium
CTCGCGCCGGATGCGGCTCTCGGCGAAGGCCAGGTCCTCGGCGATGCCCGGGTCGAGGTGGTGGCACACCATCAGCATGTCCAGGTGCTCGTCCACGGTGTTGGCCGTGTAGGGCATGGTCGGGTTGGTGCTGCTGGGCAGGAAGTTGGCCTCGCCCACCACCTTCAGGATGTCGGGCGCGTGGCCGCCGCCGGCGCCCTCGGTGTGGAAGGCGCAGAGCGTGCGGCCCTTGGTGGCGGCGATGGTGTCCTCGACGAAGCCGCTCTCGTTGAGGGTGTCGCTGTGGATGCTGACCTGGGTGTCGGTGACCTCGGCCATCGTCAGGCAGTTGTCGATGGCCGAGGGCGTGGTGCCCCAGTCCTCGTGCAGCTTCAGGCCGATGGCGCCGGCGGCGATCTGCTGGCTCAGGCCCTCGGGCCGGCTCGCGTTGCCCTTGCCCAGGAAGCCCAGGTTCATCGGGAAGGCCTCGGCCGCCTGCAGCATGCGGTGCAGGTTCTCGGGCCCGGGCGTGCAGGTGGTGGCGTAGGTGCCCGTGGCCGGGCCGGTGCCGCCGCCGAGCATCGTCGTGATGCCGCTGGCCAGGGCCTCCTCGATCTGCTGCGGGCAGATGAAGTGGATGTGGCTGTCGATGCCGCCGGCGGTGACGATCATCCCTTCGCCGGCGATGATCTCGGTGCCCGGGCCGATGACGATGTCCACCCCCGGCTGCACGTCGGGGTTGCCGGCCTTGCCGATGGCGGCGATGCGGCAGCCCTTCAGGCCGATGTCGGCCTTGACGATGCCCCAGTGGTCGACGATGAGGGCGTTGGTGACGACGCAGTCGGCCGCCTCGTGGTGGCCCGGGCCGTTGACGGCCTGGCCCTGGCCCATGCCGTCGCGGATGGTCTTGCCGCCGCCGAACTTCACCTCCTCGCCGTAGCCGCCGGCGCTCAGGGTGTGGTCCCGCTCGACCTCGATCACGAGCCCCGTGTCGGCCAGCCGCAGCCGGTCGCCCACGGTGGGGCCGAACATCTCGGCGTACGCACGCCTGCCCAGGGTGGCCATCACAGGGCCCGGTTGAACAGGCCGCGGAAGCCCCAGACCTGGCGCCGGCCGGCGTAGGCCACGAGCTCCACCGTGCGCTGCTGGCCCGGCTCGAAGCGCACCGCGGTGCCGCTGGCGATGTTCAGCCGCAGGCCGGTGGCGGCCTGGCGGTCGAAGTGCAGCGCCGCATTGGTCTCGGCGAAGTGGTAGTGCGAGCCGACCTGGATCGGCCGGTCGCCGGTGTTGGCCACCACCAGGGTCAGCGTGGCGCGGCCGGGGTTGAGTTCATGCGCACCGTCGTCGATCAGGAGTTCGCCGGGAATCATCGTGGGCTCATGCAATAGGTTGGTGCACCGTGACCAATTTGGTGCCATCGGGAAAGGTCGCCTCGACCTGGATCTCGGTCACGATCTCGGGCACGCCGTCCATCACCTCGTCGCGGCCGAGCACGGTCTTGCCTTCGCTCATCAGCTGGGCCACGGTCTTGCCGTCGCGCGCGCCTTCCAGCAGCGCCGCGCTGATGTAGGCGATCGCCTCGGGCACATTGAGCTTCAAGCCGCGCGCCTTGCGCCGCTCGGCCAGCAGCGCGGCGGTGAAGACCAGCAGCTTGTCCTTTTCACGCGGGGTCAGATCCACAGTCGCTTCGCTCCCAGTCAGCGCGTGCGGCCGCAAATGCCGGCCGACCACGCGGGGTCAGATCCACAGTCGCTTCGCTCCCAGTCAGCGCGTGCGGCCGCCAATGCCGGCCGACCACGCGGGGTCAAGTCCATGAGGCGGGCGACAGCAGAAACGGTGCCACGCATCGTAATCTGCCGTGGCGCGCAACCTGCATGAAGCCGGGCAAGATGGATGCCCTGGCCCCACCCGCCCCGTCCGCCGCCCCGCCCGCCGTGCCCCAGCAGCGCGTCGTCAAGGTGCGGCGCGACTACAACGCCTGGGTCGGCCGCGAGACGCTGGAGGACTACGCGCTGCGCTTCACGCCGCGCGCGTTCCGCAAGTGGAGCGAGGCGCGGGTGGCCCAGACCGCGCTGGGCGGCGCCGCGTCGTTCCTGGTGCTCGAGGCGGTGGGCGGCACGCTGCTGCTGCAGTTCGGCTTCGTCAACGCGGCGCTGGCGATCCTGGCCACCGCCGCCATCGTCTTCGCCGCCGGGCTGCCGATCAGCATCCACGCCGCGCGCCACGGCCTGGACATGGACCTGCTGACGCGCGGCGCCGGCTTCGGCTACATCGGCAGCACCGTCACGAGCCTGATCTACGCCAGCTTCACCTTCATCTTCTTCGCGCTCGAGGCGGCCATCATGGCCTACGCGCTGGAGCTGGCCTTCGGCATCCCGCCGGCCTGGGGCTATCTGCTGTGCGCGCTGGTGGTGATCCCGCTGGTCACGCACGGCGTCACCGCCATCAGCCAGCTGCAGGTGTGGACGCAGCCGCTGTGGCTGGTGCTGCTGGTGCTGCCCTACGTGTACGTCTTTCGCGCCCACCCGACGCTGGTGCACGAGCTGCAGGCCTACGCCGGCCTGGACGCGGACGGCAGCGGCCGCGGCGGCGCCTTCGATGCGCGGCGCTTCGGCGGCGCGCTGACGGTGGGCATCGCACTGATCACGCAGATGGGCGAGCAGGCCGACTACCTGCGCTTCATGCCCGAGAAGACGGCCGCCAACCGCGGCCGCTGGTGGGCCGCCGTCCTGATCGGCGGGCCGGGCTGGGTGCTGCCGGGCGTGCTGAAGATGCTGGGCGGCGCGCTGCTGGCCTACCTGGCGCTCACGCTGGCGGTGCCGCCCGATCGCGCCGTCGAGCCGAGCCAGATGTACCTGGCCGGCTACGCGCTGGTGTTTCCGCGCCACGGCTGGGCGGTGGCGGCCACGGCGCTGCTGGTGGTGGTGTCGCAGCTCAAGATCAACGTCACCAACGCCTACGCCGGCTCGCTGGCCTGGAGCAACTTCTTCGCCCGCGTCACGCACAGCCACCCCGGGCGCGTGGTCTGGGTGGTGTTCAACGCGCTCATCGCCCTGATGCTGATGGAGCTCGAGGTCTTCAAGGCCATCGGCAACGTGCTGGCGCTGTTCAGCAACATCGCCATCAGCTGGATCATGGCCGTGGTGGCCGACCTGGTGGTCAACAAGCCCCTGGGCCTGAGCCCGAGCGGCCGGGACGGGCTGGAGTTCAAGCGGGCGCACCTCTACGACATCAACCCGGTGGGCGTGGGCGCGATGGGGGCCGCCTCGGGGCTGTCGATCCTGGCGCACCTGGGCTTGTTCGGGCCGATGGCGCAGGCCTTCTCGGCCGTGATCGCGATGGGCGTGGCCTTCGTCACCGCGCCGCTCATCGCCTGGGCCACGCAGGGGCGCTACTACATCGCCCGCCGCGCCGAGCCCGAGCCGGCCGGTGCCGGCCTGGGCCAGAAGACCCTGCGCGCCTGCGTCGTCTGCGAGCGCGCCTACGAGGGCGAGGACATGGCGCGCTGCCCGGCCTACGGCGGCCCCATCTGCTCGCTGTGCTGCGCGCTCGACGCCCGCTGCCACGACCTGTGCAAGCCGCCGCAGGCGCGTGCCGCGGTGCAGCTGTCGATGCTGCTGCGGCGGCTCACGCCGCGCGCCTGGTGGCCGCAGCTCGACACGGGCCTGGCGCGCTACCTGCTGCTGATGGCGCTGGTGGCGCCGGCGCTGGCCGGCGGGGTGGCGCTGCTGTACCGCGCCGAGCTGCAGGCGCTGGGCGGCGGGGCGGCAGTGCTGGCGCCGGCGCTGCGGGCCGCCTTCTTCAAGGCCCATGTCGAGGTCTACTGCGCGCTGCTGCTGGTGGGCGGCATCGTCGGCTGGTGGCTGGTGCTGACCCAGATCAGCCGCCGCGTGGCGCAGGAGGAATCCAACCGCCAGACCGAGGCCCTGGTGCGCGAGATCGAGTCCCACCGCCGCACCGACGAGGCGCTGCAGGCCGCCAAGCTCGCGGCCGAGGCGGCGCGCAATGCCGCCGACGCCGCCAGCCGCGCCAAGACGCGCTACATCTCGGCCGTCAGCCACGAGCTGCGCACGCCGCTGAACAGCATCCTGGGCTACGCGCAGCTGCTGGACGAGGACCCCACGCTGCCGCCGCACCGCAAGCAGGCGGTGGGCGTGATCCGCCGCGGCGGCGAGCACCTGCTGGGCCTGATCGAGGGCACGCTGGACATCGCCCGCATCGAGGCCGGCAAGCTCGCGCTCGAGCCCCGGCCCCTGCGACTGCGCGAGAGCCTGCGCCAGATCGTGCAGCTGTTCGAGCTGCAGGCCTGCGCCAAGGGCCTGCACTTCGAGCACGACATCGAGGCCGCGCCGCCATGGGTGCGCGCCGACGAGCGGCGGCTGACGCAGATCCTGATCAACGTGCTGGGCAACGCGGTCAAGTTCACCTCGGCCGGCCGGGTGGCCTTTCGCGTCGCGCACGGGCGCGACATGGCCGTGTTCGAGATCGAGGACACCGGGCCGGGCATCGCGCCGGCCGACCTCGAGCGCATCTTCGAGCCCTTCTCGCGCGGCGCGCAGGCCGGCGCCGAGGGCCCCGGTGCCGGCGGCGCGGGCAGCGGCACGGGCCTGGGCCTGACCATCGCCAAGATGCTGACCGACCTGATGGGCGGCGAGATGACGGTCAGCACCCGGTGCGCCCCGCGCGGCGCACCGACGGCGCCATCGGCCCCGGCGGCGCCGAGTGAGCCCGGGTCCGGCACGCTGTTCCGCGTGCGCCTGTTCCTGCCCGAGCTGCAGGGCGAGCGGCTGGCGCCGCCGCCGCCGCCGCGCAGCGCCTACGCCGGGCCGCGCCGGCGCCTGCTGGTGGTGGACAACGAGGAGGTCGACCGCGTGCTGCTGGCGCGGCGGCTGCAGGCGCTGGGTTTCGAGGTGCTGCAGGCCGGCTCGGGCGCGGCCGCGCTGGGGCTGCTGAAGGAAGGCGGCGTGGACGCCATCCTGATGGACCTGGCGATGCCCGGCATCGACGGCTGGGAAACCATCCGCAGCCTGCGCCGCCAGGGCCTGAGCGCGGCGCCGGTGGCGGTGGTCTCGGCCAACGCCTTCGACAAGGGGCAGGACAACGACGTCGGCATCGGCGCGGCCGACTTCATCACCAAGCCCGTGCGCCTGGACGAACTGCTGGACTGGCTGACGCAGCAGCTGGGCCTGCGCTGGCAGCCCGCGGCGCCGCGCCTGCCGCCCGCGCCGCCGCCGCCCGAGCTGCCGCGCCCCCCGCGCGAGCTGCTGCAGGCCCTGCAGCAGGTGGTGCGCCTGGGCTACCCGCGCGGCGTGCAGCGCCTGCTGGCGCAGATCGAACATGAACGCCCCGAATGCGTGCCCTGGCTGGCGCCGCTGCGCGAGCTGGCCCAGGC
>JAGWMW010000222.1 GCA_028871575.1 Burkholderiales bacterium
CGCCGCCGGCCTGTCGATCGCCACGCGCATGAACTCGCAGGTCCTGGGCATGGCGGTGGCCGGCCGCAACGCCAACGACGCGATCTCGCTGTCGCAGACCGCCGACGGCGCGATGGGCTCGGTCAGCAACCTGCTGCAGACCATGCGCCAGCTTGCGGTCCAGTCGGCCAACGGCACCAACACCTCGGCCGACCGCGCGAACCTGAACCAGGAGTTCCAGCAGCTGGCGCAGGAAGCGACGCGCACGCTCGGCGGCACCCAGTTCAACGGCCAGAACATCCTCGCGTCGACGAACGCGCAGACCTTCCAGATCGGCGCCAACGCGACGACGAACCTGGATCAGATCAAGATCAGCGGCTACAGCTGGGCCACCGACACCAGCGTCACCGCGGTGCTGGGGTCGGCCGTCATCACGGGCACCGCCACTGCGGCGCTGGGCATCGCCGGCACCGACGGCACGGCGGCGACGGCGGCGATCACGGCCATCGACACCGCGATCACCGCCGTCAACACGCAGCGCGCCACCTACGGCGCGACCGAGAACCGCTTCAACAACGTGATCTCGAACCTGCAGACCGCCGGCGTCAACCAGAGCGCGGCCTACAGCCGCATCATGGACGCGGACTACGCCTCGGAAACCGCGAACCTGTCGCGCTCGCAGATCCTGCAGCAGGCCGGCAACGCGATGGTGGCCCAGGCCAACCAGATGCCGCAGCAGATCCTGGCGCTGCTCAAGTAAGACCCGCGGCACGCCGCGCGCGCGCGGCAGGCCCGCGCAGACCGACAAGGCCCACCGGCGACGGTGGGCCTTTTTTCTTGGGCGCGCGCCGGGCCTGGATTAGGCGGTTTCCGACCCGTCTTTTCGATCGATCCCCGGCGCCGGCACGGCCGTAATCTCCGGTACAGCGTTTCAAACGTTTCGGCGGGCGAACCGCCCGTAGCCACGAACTGCCGACTCGCAAGGAGATCCCATGCCCCAAGTGCTGAACACCAACATCAACTCGCTCATCGCACAGCGCAACCTGAGCATGAGCCAGACATCGCTGTCGACCTCGATGCAGCGCCTGTCCTCGGGCCTGCGCATCAACACCTCGGCCGACGACGCCGCGGGTCTGTCGATCGCCACGCGCATGAATTCGCAGATCCAGGGCATGGCCGTCGCCGGCCGCAACGCCAACGACGCGATCTCGCTCGCGCAGACGGCCGACGGCGCGATGGGTTCGGTGACGACGCTGCTGCAGACGATGCGCCAGCTCGCCGTGCAGGCGGCCAACGGCACCAACACCTCGGCCGACCGCGCGAACCTGAACCAGGAGTTCCAGCAGCTGGCGCAGGAAGCGACGCGCACGCTCGGCGGCACCCAGTTCAACGGCCAGAACATCCTGGCGTCGACGAATCCGCAGACCTTCCAGATCGGCGCCAACGCGACGACCAACATGGACCAGCTGACGATCGCCGGCTACAACTGGGCCGTGGACACCAGCGTCACGCCGGTGCTCGGCTCGGCCGTCATCACCGGCACGCAGACGGCGGCGGTCGGGATCGCCGGCACCGACGGCACGGCGGCGACGGCGGCGATCACCGCGATCGACACCGCGATCACCGCCATCAACACCCAGCGCGCGACCTACGGCGCGACGCAGAACCGCTTCAACAACGTGATCGCGAACCTGCAGACCGCGGGCGTGAACCAGAGCGCCGCCTACAGCCGCATCATGGACGCCGACTACGCGGCCGAGACGGCCAACCTCTCGCGCGCCCAGATCCTGCAGCAGGCCGGCAACGCGATGGTGGCGCAGGCCAACCAGCTGCCGCAGCAGGTGTTGTCGCTGCTGAAGTAGCGCCGGCCGGGCCCTCAAGTCGCGCCGGGTCCGGCCGATAAGGCATCGTGCAGGGGCGTCGCGCGACGGCCCGGCACGGGCCCTTGCGCCGGCGGCGAGCGCCGGCCCCAACCCACCCGGAGCAACGCATGGCCACAGGCGGACCCACCATCACCTCGCTGGGCGTGGGCAGCGGGCTCGACCTCAACGGCATGCTCACGCAGCTGGTGGCGGTCGAGCGCCAGCCGCTGGTGCAGATGCAGGCCGACGCCAGCGCGCTGCAGACCAAGGTCTCGATGATCGGCCAGATCACCGGCATGGTCACCAGCCTGCAGACGGCCGCCGACGCGCTCGATGCGCCCGGCCTGTGGACGAGCTCGGTGGCGAGCTCCAACAACAGCGCCGCCGTCAGCACCGTGGGCGCCAGCAGCGCCGCCGCCGGCAACTACGCCGTCAGCGTCAGCGCGCTGGCCAGCGGCCAGACCCTGGCCTCGGCCACCACCTACGGCGCCAGCACCGCCACCGTGGGCAGCGGCAACCTCACGATCCAGCTCGGCAGCTGGAACACCGGCTCGACGGCCTTCACCCCCGCCAGCGGCAGCACCGCCGTCACGGTGTCGATCGCCGCGACCGACACGCTGGCCAACGTGCGCGACAAGATCAATGCCGCCGGCGCCGGCGTCACCGCCTCGCTCGTCACCGACGCCAGCGGCGTGCGGCTGTCGCTGCAGTCCACTGCCACCGGTGCGGCCAACGGATTCAGGGTCGGCGCCGACGCCGGCGTGGCCGCCCTGGGCTACGACCCGGCCAGCGGCATCAACGGGCTGCAGCTCAAGCAATCGGCCGCGAACGCGGCGGCCACCGTCAATGGCATCAACATCGCCTCGGCCAGCAACGACCTGAGCGGCGTCGTCGCCGGGCTCACCGTCCGCCTGAGCCAGGTGACCACGGCCCCGGTGACGATCTCGGTCACGCCCGACCAGGGCAGCGTGACCAAGGCGGTGCAGGGCTTCGTCGACGCCTACAACGCGCTGCAGAACTACATCACCACCCAGACCAAGTACGACCCCACGGCCAAGGTGGGCGGCCCGCTGCAGGGCAACAGCACGGTGGTGGGGCTGCAGCAGCAGCTGCGCTCGATGCTGACGATGCCGAGCTCGGCCTCTTCGCGGTTCAAGACCCTGTCCGACGTCGGCGTGCAACTGCAGCGCGACGGCACGCTGTCGATCAACCAGACCCAGTTCGCCACCGCCACCGCCAACCTGCCCGAGCTGCAGAAGGCCTTCAGCACCTTCAACAGCGCCAACATCTCGGCCGAAGGCTTCGGCCAGCGCTTCTCGGCCCTGGCCAGCGGGCTGACCGGCTTCAGCGGCAACCTGACCACCTACACCGCAGGACTGCAGACGCTGCTGAAGCAGAACCAGGCCAACCAGGATGCGCTGAACGCCCATGTCGCCACCTACCAGGCGCAGCTGACCAAGCAGTTCACGGCGATGGACACCAACCTGGCCAAGCTGAGCGCGCTCAACGCCTACGTGACGCAGCAGCTGGCGGCGATGTCGCAGACCCCGAAATACTGACGGCCCGACGAGCCCCAGGCGCGGCGCGCCCCGGGGCTCAAGTGGCCCCGGCGGCGGGCCGATAACCAGGCATCACGGTCTCTCGCACGCGCCGCCCCATGTTCACCAGCCCCTTCGCCCCCCGCAGCGCCGCCGGCCCCGCCTTCGGCGACCTGTACCAGCAGGTGGGCATCGAGTCGCAGCTCGAGGGTGCCTCGCCGCACCACCTGGTGGCGATGCTGTTCGAGGGCTACATGGAGGCCCTGGCCCAGGCCCGCGGCGCGATGCGCGAGCGCCAGCACGAGCTCAAGGGCCGTGCCATCCGGCGTGCCGCCGCCATCGTCGACGAAGGCCTGCGCGGCGGGCTCGACCTGCGCGCCGGCGGGGCCCTGGCGCGCGACCTCGACGCCCTCTACGCCTACCTGGGCCAGCGCCTGACGCTGGCCAACCTGCACAACGACGAAGCGGCGCTGGACGAATGCCAGCGCCTGATGCGCCCGCTGCAGGACGCCTGGCGCGAGATCGGCGACCGCGCCGCAGCGCGCGCCTGAGACGCTTGCCCCCATGCCGAATCGCCTACGCCCCGCCGCCGCCAGGACGCCGCCCATGGACCCGCGACTGCTCACCTACTACGAAGCCATCGAGCGCGCCAGCGCCGACATGCTGGCCGCCGCCCGCAACGGCAACTGGGACGAGGTGCTCAAGCTCGAGGGCGCCTGCGTGCTGCTCATCAGCCAGCTCAAGCACGCCGCCCAGGAACCCGAGCCGGCGACGGCCGCGCGCGACCCGCAGGCGCTGGAAGCGGTGCGTGCCAAGTCGCGGATCATGCAGCGCATCCTCGTCAACGACGCCGAGATCCGCCACCTCGCCGAGCCCTGGCTGCAGGACCTGGACGACACCCTGGCCGGCCGCAGCAAGACCCTGCACTGAGCCGTGATGGGCGGCGGGGCGATGTTCGAACACACCCGGCCGGCCGAGCTCGACCCGCTGGGCGGGCCCGACCCCTGGGCCGAGTTCCGCGTCGGCGCCCCGCAGGAGCGGCTGCGCCTGCTGCGCGAGCTGCGCGATGCCAGCGTGCCGGTGATCCTGAACGCGCCCGACGGCGCGGCGCTGGCCAGCCAGATCTGGGCCGTGGACACCGCGCAGTCGCGCCTGAACTTCAGCACCGACGGCCTGGAAGGCCTGCTGCCGCGCCTGGTCGACGCCGACGAGGCGGTGGCGGTGGCCTACCTGCAGAGCGTGAAGCTGCAGTTCGACCTGCAGGGCTTCACGCTCGTGCACGGCGCGCGCGCCAGCGCGCTGCAATGCGCGCTGCCCGACGAGATCTACCGCTTCCAGCGCCGCCGCGCCTACCGCGTGCGCCCGCCCGAGCGCCACGACCCCACGGCGCGTCTGCGCCACCCGGCACGGCCCGAGCTGGCCCTGGCGCTGCGCGTGGCCGACATCAGCATCGGTGGTTGCGCGCTGTGGCTGCCGCCCGACGTGCCGCCGATGGCCGCGGGCACGCCCCTGGGCGAGCTGGCGCTGGAGCTCGATGCCGACACCCGCTTCGCCTGCCCGGCCACGCTGCAGCATGTCAGCGCGCTGGGCGGCAGCGACGCCGCGCGCGGCCTGCGGCTGGGCTGCGAATGGGGGCCGCTGCCGGGCAGCGTCGAGCGCGTGCTGCAGCGCTGGATCGACCGCACCCAGCAGCAGCGCCGGCGCCTGCTGGGCTAGGCCGGCGCGACGCCACGCCATGACCCCGCACCGCCGCCCGTCGACCACCCGGCCCGCCCGTCGGGCGCCGCGCCGGCGCGGCTTCACGCTCGTCGAATGCGCCGACGTCTGCGCCGTGGCCGGCATCTTCGCCACCATCGCCGTGCCCACGTACCGGCAGCACCAGCTGCGCATCGGCCGGCTCGACGCCGTGCAGGCGCTTACGCAGCTGCAGGCCGCGCAGGAGCAGCGCCGCGCCGCGCTGGGCCTGTACGCCGCCGACCTG
>JAGWMW010000014.1 GCA_028871575.1 Burkholderiales bacterium
GCCAGCGGCTCGAAGTGCAGGCGCAGCCGCGCGAACAGCTCGCGCAGGCGCACCGGCGCCGGGTTCACCTCGACCCCGCCGGTGTCGATGCGCGTGATGTCGAGCAGTTCGCCGAACAGGCACTCGAGCGCGTCGACCGACTCGTTGATGCTGTTCACCAGCGAGGCCACCTCGGGGTCCTGGCTGCGCTGGCGCAGGGCCTCGGCGAACAGGCCCATCGCATGCAGCGGCTGGCGCAGGTCGTGGCTGGCGGCGGCGAAGAACTGGGTCTTGGCGCGGCTGGCGGCCTCGGCCACGCGGCGCGCCGCCTCGGCCGCACGGCGGGCGTCCTCGGCCTGCGCCGTCTCCACGCGCAGCCGCGCCGCCAGCTCTTCGGTGCGCGCCTTCAGCGCGATCGCCTGGCCCAGGGCGCTGCCGTAGCTGCGCGCCATCACCACCGTGATGCCGAACAGCAGCGTCAGGATGGTGGCCAGCTGCCAATGCCAGGCGTGGCCGGCATCGCTGGCGATGCGCGCGATCGTGGGCAGCAGCACCAGGCTGATGAAGCCCAGGAAGACGCGCGGCTGTGTCGCCAGCAGCTGGACCGAGCCCAGGCAGTACGAGTAGACGATGAGGATCAGCGACACCGCGTGGTAAGGCGTGCCCAGGCCCCAGAACAGCCACACCGCCAGCCCCCACATGGCGCCCTGCCCCAGCACCAGCGCCTTCCAGCTCGAGCGCCAGCGGCGCAGCAGGGCCTCGTCGCTCGGCGGTCGGCGCCGAAAGCGCAGGTAATGCGCCAGCCGCAGCAGCCACAGCAGCGCCGCCGCCAGCAGCCAGCCGCCGACCAGCGGCCGCGGCGCCAGCGGCACGAAGATCAGGCCCATCAGCAGCAGGCCGAGCAGGTTGCCGGTGAGGGTGGCCGGCGTCTGCACGTACAGCGCGCGGATGTGGTCGATCTCCACGCGCTGCGCGCGCCAGGGGTCGCTGCCCGCGCGCGAGGGGCCTGCGGCCCGCGGCTCGGCGGCCGGGTTCACGGCGGCGACCGCGTCAGCGCGGCGGCGGCCGGCGGGCGTAGAAGCCGCCCTGGCCCTGCGTCATCTGGCTCACCGCCAGCACGGCCTGGGTGCGCGAGCTCACGCCCAGCGCCCGCAGCACCGCGGCCACGTGGTCCTTGACGGTCTCCACCGACAGGTTGAGCTGGCGCGCGATCAGCTTGTTGGGCAGGCCCTGCAGCAGCAGGCCCAGCACCTCGGTCTGGCGCGGCGTGAGGCCCACCTCGTCGATCGAGGGCAGCTTCTGGTGCGGCTCGGCCCGGGCCTGCGCGCCGAAGGGGCCGCCCGGCGCCGGCGCGGTGCCGGGCAGCGGCGGCTCGCCCGCATGGCGCATCACCGCGGGCACGGTGTCGCCGCCCGGGCTGCGGCCGAACTCCAGGCCCAGCATCGAGGGCGGCACGTACATCGCGCCCGTCATCACCATGCCCAGGGCCTCGTGCAGCTCGGCATGCGAGGAGCGCTTGGGCACGAAGCCCATCGCCCCGCTGTCGATGGCGCGAATGACGTCGCTGGTGCGGTCGGAGGCGGAGACCACCACCACCGGCACCGCCGGGTAGGCAGCGCGGAACTCGACCAGCACCTCGAAGCCGTCGGCGTCGCCCAGGCCCAGGTCGAGCAGCACGAGGTCGAAGTCGTCGGCCTCGCGCAGGCAGGCGCGGGCCGCAGCCGCACTGTCCACGCCGACGACGGTGGTGTCGCTGCCCACGGTCTGGATCACGGCCTGCAGCGCCGACAGCACCAGCGGATGATCATCGACCAGCAGCACCTTCATCGGCATCGCTCCCTGCCGCGCCGCGGGGGCGGCGCGCGGTCATTGTGGTGGCCCCTGCGGACCCGGCCCGCTGCGCAGTCTAGGGGTGCGCCGCGCCCCGCCGCTCAGACATAGCGCCGCGACACCGTCTCGGCCACGCAGGCGGGCTTGGGGGCGCCTTCGATCTCGATCGTGGCCTCGACCGTGAGCTGCGCCCCGCCGTCCAGCGGCTCGTAGCCGAGCAGCCTGAAGCGCCCGCGCAGCCGGCTGCCCACGCGCACCGGATGCGGAAACCGCACCCGGTTCAGGCCGTAGTTGATGCCCATGCGCACGTCGCCGACGGCGAACGCGGTGTCGAACAGCTGCGGCAGCAGGCTGAGCGTGAGAAAGCCGTGCGCCACCGGGGCGCCGTAGGGACCGGCCGCCGCCCGCGCGGGGTCGACGTGGATCCACTGGTGGTCGCCGGTGGCCTCGGCGAAGCGGTCGATCCGGCCCTGATCGACCTGCAGCCAGGCGCTGGTGCCGATCTCGTGGCCGACGCGGGCCTGCAGGTCGGCCAGGCGGGGGTAGTGCGTCATGGAGGGGTCTCTGGTCGTCGAAGGTCGTCGAAGGTCGGGTCGCCCGGGCGCCTAGCGCACCCAGGCCGCCAGGGGCTGCCATTGCTCGAGGTCGCGCTCGACCCGGCTGGGCGCCACGTCCCACAGCGTGAGGCCGCGCGCGGCGAGCTGCACGTAGTTCTGCGTGTCGCGCAGCCAGCCCACCACGGGCACGGGCAGCGTCGAGAGGTACTGGTGCAGCTGCTCGTTGGCGCGCGTGTGCTCGCGCACGCGCATGCCCACCAGGCCGAGCTTGATCTCGGGCCCGCGCCGGTGCGCGCGCAGCGCCTGCACGAAGGCGTGGGTGGCCTGGATGTCGAACAGGCTGGGCTGCAGCGGGATCAGCATGCGGTCGGCCACGCGCAGCACCGCATCGAGCCGCTTGCCGTGCAGGCCGGCCGGGGTGTCGAGCACGACATGGGTGACGCCCTTGGGCGGGCGCGCGATCTCGTCGTCGCCCAGGTCCCAGCCCTGGATCGGGGGCAGCGGCGCGGCCAGGCCGGCGCGCAGGGCCAGCCACTGGCGGCTGGATTGCTGGCGGTCGACGTCGCCCAGCATCACCGCGTGGCCGCCGGCGGCCAGGCAGCCGGCGATGTTGGTGGCCAGGGTGCTCTTGCCGACGCCGCCCTTGGGGTTGGCCACCACGATCACCGGCATGCGCTGCTCCCTCCGCTGCGGCCGGGCGCCGATCGCGCCCGCCTTTGTCGGGTATGGTAGCCGCCGCGTCGCGCGCCCCTTCCCGGGCAAACCCAAGCGCCGCCACCCCGCCGATGGCCGAGATCCTCGTCATAGCCGCGCACCCGCAGCTGACCCATTCGCGCGTCACGCGCGCGCTGCTGCGCGCCTGCGAGGCCGTGGCGGCCGCGCAGCCCGGGCGGCTGGCCGTGCGCGAGCTGTACGCGCTGTACCCCGACTACTTCATCGACACCGCGGCCGAGCAGGCCGCACTGGCCGAGGCGGCCCTGGTGGTGTGGCTGCACCCGGTGCACTGGTACTCGATGCCGCCGCTGATGAAGCTGTGGCTGGACGAGGCCTACGCCTTCGGCTGGGCCTACGGGCCGGGGGGCGAGGCGCTGCGGGGCAAGGACCTGTGGCTGGCCTGCAGCACCGGCGGCCCCGAGGCCAGCTACCGGCCCGACGGCTACAACCGCTACTTCTTCGACGCCTTCCTTTACCCGCACGAGCAGACCGCGGCGCTGGTGGGCATGCGCTGGCTGCCGCCGCTGGTGCTGCACGGCGCGCACCGCCTGGACGAGGCCGCGCTGCAGGCCCATGTGCAGGTGTTCGCCGAGCGGCTGGCAAGCTGGCCGGCCTGGCCCGAGATCGCCGAGATGGAACCTGCGCCCGACTGCGCGGTGCCCGCCGACGCGCGCCCGGCCGAGGCCGAGCCGCGATGAGCCATGGCGCGGCCTGGCTGCACGCCAGCCTGATCTACCTCGGCGCGGCGGTGCTGGCGGTGCCGCTGGCGCGGCTGCTCGGCCTGGGCTCGATCATCGGCTACCTCGCGGCCGGCATCGCGATCGGGCCCTGGGGCCTGGGCCTGGTGACCGACCCGAAGACGATGCTCGAGTTCTCGGAGTTCGGCGTCGTGCTGATGCTTTTCACGGTGGGGCTCGAGCTCGAGCCGCGCCGGCTGTGGGCGCTGCGGCGGCCGATCTTCGGCTGGGGCAGCGTGCAGCTGCTGGGCTCGGCGCTGCTGATCGCGGCCATCGGCCGGCTGGCCGGCGCGCCCGCGCCGCTGGCGCTGGTGGCGGGCCTGGGGCTGGCGATGAGCTCCACCGCGATCGGCCTGGCGGTGCTGGGCGAGCGCAACCTGATGGCCACCACGGCCGGACAGAGCGTGCTCAGCGTGGCGCTGCTGCAGGACATCGCGGCGATCCCGATCCTGGCCGGGGTGCCGCTGCTGGGTGCCGCGGGCGCAGCCGGGGGCGGCGGCGGCTGGCTCGGCGCGGCCAAGGCCTTCGCGGTGATCGGCGCCATCGTCTTCGGCGGCCGGCTGCTGCTGCGCCCGGCACTGCGCTGGATCGCGCGCAGCGACACGCCCGAGATCTTCACCGCCGCCTCGCTGCTGCTGGTGGTGGCCACCGCGGCGCTGATGCAGAGCGTGGGCCTGTCGATGGCGCTGGGCGCCTTCCTGGCCGGGGTGCTGCTGGCCGAGAGCGAATACCGGCGCGAGCTGGAGACCGACCTCGAGCCCTTCAAGGGCCTGCTGCTCGGGCTGTTCTTCATCGCCGTGGGCATGAGCATCGATTTCGCGGTGGTGGCCGCGCACCCGGCGCGGGTGGCGGCGGTGGTGGCGGGCTTCCTGCTGCTGAAGGCCGCCGTGCTGTACGCGATGGCGCGCGCGATGCCGATCCCGCTGTCGGAGCGCCCGGTGTTCATGGTGCTGCTCGCGCAGGGCGGCGAGTTCGGCTTCGTCGTCTTCCAGAGCGCCCTGGGCTCGCGCGTGATCGGCGCCGAGGCGGCCTCGCTGCTCGTGGCCGCGGTGGCCTTGTCGATGGTGCTGACGCCGCTGCTGCTGCTGGCGGCCGACCGCTGGCTGCTGGCGCGGGCGCGGCGCCAGCCGGCCGGCGTGCCGGGCCCCGGGGAGATCGCCGAGCCGCAGCAGGCGCCGATCATCATCTGCGGCTTCGGCCGCTACGGCCAGATCGTGGGCCGGCTGATCAACGCCAACGGCCTGAGCGCGACCGTGCTCGACCACGACGCCGAGCAGGTCGAGGGCCTGCGCCGCTTCGGCTGGCCGGCCTTCTACGGCGACGCCACGCGGCTGGACCTGCTGCGCACCGCCGGCGGCGAGCAGGCCCGCGTCATCGTGGTGGCCATCGACGACGTCGCGCAGAGCCTGGAGGTGGTCGACCTCGCGCGCCAGCATTTCCCGCAGGCCACGATCGTGGCCCGCGCCCGCAACGCCACCCACTGGTACGGGCTGCACGCGCGCGGCGTGCGCCACATCGAGCGCGAGACGCTGGATGCGGCGCTGATGAGCGGGCGCACCGTGCTCGAGGCGATGGGCTGGCAGCCGCACGCGGCGCGCAACCAGGCGCTGCGCTTCCGCCGCCACAGCATCGAGCTGCTGGAGCAGATGGCGCCGCACCAGGGCGACGAAGGCCAGCTCATCGCCATCGCCAAGCAGGGCCGGCAGCAGCTCGAGGAGCTGTGGTCGCGCGAGCGCGCCGAGCGCCGCGCCCAGGCTGCCCGCGGCGGCTGGCAGCACCCCGAGGAAGCCGGCGACGGCTGAGGCCGCGGCGGCGGCGCGGCCGCCATGTTCTACTTCGCGCACCGCGCCCGCCGCCCGCCGGAAGCCCGGCGTCCGAAACGCCCCCAACCGCCTCGATGAACATCGCTCCCCGCACCGGCACGCCCTCGATCAGCGCCGTCGTGCCGGCCTACAACGAGGCCGCCAACCTGCCTGCGCTGCTGCAGGCCCTGTGCCAGACCCTGGCCGAGCTCGGCCCGCGCGGGGAAGTGATCGTCGTCGACGACGGCAGCCACGACGGCACCGCGGCGGCGGTGCGGCCCTGGCTGCAGCAGCCCGGCGTGCGCTACCTGGGCCTGTCGCGCAACTTCGGCAAGGAAGCGGCCCTGTCGGCGGGCCTCGAGCATGCGCAGGGCGAGGTCGTGGTGATGATCGACGCCGACGGCCAGCACCCGCTGTCGCTGCTGCCGCAGATGCTGGCCGGCTGGCGCGACGGGGCCGACGCGGTGTGCGCGGTGCGCGACACGCGGACCGACGAGTCGCCCACCAAGCGGCTGGGCACGGCGCTCTTCTACTTCATCGTCAATCTCGGCTCGCCGGTGCGGATCCCGGTCGATGCGGGCGACTTCCGGCTCATGGACCGGCGCGTCGTCGCCGCGCTGCTGTCGCTGCCCGAGCGCAACCGCTTCCTCAAGGGCCTGTACGCCTGGGTGGGCTTCCGCACCGAGTTCATCCGCTACACGCCGGCGCCGCGCGCCGACGGCGGCCACAGCCGCTTCTCGCTGGCGCGCCTGCTGGGCCTGGCGATCACGGGCGTGACCGCGTTCTCGATCCTGCCGCTGCGGTTCTGGGGCGGCCTGGGCGGCGTGATCGCGCTGGGCGCGATGGCCTACGGGGCCGACATCGTGATCGACCACTTCATCCACGGCAGCCCGGTGCCGGGCTGGCCGACGGTGGTCGTGAGCCTGATGTTCTTCAGCGGCGTGCAGCTGCTGTCGATCGGCATCCTGGGCGAGTACGTGGGCCGCATCTTCACCGAGGTCAAGCGGCGCCCGATCTACGTGATGCGCGAAAGCGCGGGCCAGGGCCGCATCGACCCCCCGGCCGCATGACGCGGCCCCTGGCGCTGTGCGCCGACGACTACGGGCTGGCCCCGGGCATCGACCGCGGCATCCTGCAGCTGCTGGCCGCGGGCCGGCTGACGGCCGTGTCCTGCCTCGTCAACGGGCCCGGCTGGCCGGCGGCGGCGCCGGCCCTGCGCGAGGCGCCGGCAGCGGTCGGCCTGCACCTGAACCTGACCGAAGGCCAGCCGCTGGCGCCGGCGCTGGCCGCGCATTGGCCGCAGCTGCCGCCGCTGCCGCGGCTGATCGCCCTGGCCCATCTGCGGCGCCTGCCGCTGGCCGCCATCCGCGCCGAATGGCGGGCCCAGCTCGACGCCTTCGAGCAGGCCCGCGGTGCACCGCCCGCCCACCTCGACGGCCACCAGCATGTGCACCACCTGCCGGGGCTGCGCGAGCTGCTGCTCGAGCTGCTGGCCCTGCGCGCCGGCGCCACCGCCCGCCACACCGGCTGCGTGCTCGGGCCGGGCTTTGCCGTCAAGCGCCAGCTCATCGCCGGCACCGGCGGGCGAACGCTAGGGCGGCAGCTGCAGGCGCTGGGCTGGGCCCAGAACCGCGCGCTGCTGGGCGTGTACGACTTCCGCGGCGAGGGCTACCGCGGCCTGATGCAGGGCTGGCTGGCGCGGCTGCCGGCGCAGGGGGCGCTGATCTTCTGCCACCCGGGCCGGCAGGTGGCCGGCGACGCCATCGGCCCGAGCCGCGAGCGCGAGCTGGCCTACCTGGGCAGCGCGGCCTTCGCCGAAGACCTGGCCGCGGCCGGCGTGGCGCTGCAGCCGACGCCCTAACCCGAGAACGTCCAGCCCCGGTTGATGGCGAAGGTGAGCAGCACGCCGGCGCCCGTGGCCAGCGCCTGCGCCAGCAGGTAGTACAGGCCCAGCGCCACCCCCGCGCCGACGATGGCCATGCCCAGCAGCGCCCCCAGCGTCGCCGTGCCCATGAAGCGCCACCAGGCCGGCGCCCAGTCGCCGCGGTGGGCGAAGGTGTAGTGCCGGTTGCCGAAGAAGGCCAGCTGCGCCCCCAGCACCGCGCCGGCCCCGGAGGCGAGCCAGGCCGGCACATGGGCCACCTCGACCAGCAGGGCCAGCAGGGCCCAGTGCGCGGCCGTGGCCACCAGGCCGACGCCGAGGTAGCGGCCGAAGGACGTCGCCAGCGGGCGGGCTGCGGCCGGCTTCAAGGCCCGACCGCGCAGGCGCGGCCCGGCGCGCTCAGCAGCTCGACGCCGCGCACCGTGCGCACCAGGCTCAGCCCCGGCAGCGCTGCCGCCAGCCGTGCATGCAGCGGCTGCGCGGCCACGATCCACACGCGCGGCGTGGCGCAGTCCAGTTGCGGCAGGCGCGACCAGTTCCACAGCGTGGCGGCGCCGCGGTCGGGGCTGAAGCGGGCGGCGTCGGCGAGCTCCTTGCGCCAGTTGTCGTGCAGCGCGATGTCGGGCGACGTCCAGTCCGAGACCACTTGCGCGGGCTGGCGCAGCCGGGCGTAGAACGGCAGGTCGTAGTAGTAGGCGTCGATGAAGGCCACGCGCTCGCCGGGCTGCATGCGCGCCGCCAGCGTGCGCGCCAGCTCGCGGTGCGAGGCGCCGTCCTTCCAGGCCAGCAGGCCCACCAGGCCCAGGCACAGCAGCGCCGAGGCCGCGCCGACGCGGCGCCAGGGCGTGCCGCGCGCCTGCAGCACCAGCGCGATGAGTGCTGCCATCGGCGCCAGCGCCGGCATCACGTAGCCCACCAGCTTGGAGGCCGGCAGCGAGAAGAAGCCCACGATGGCCGCGATCCACCACAGGTACAGCCCCAGTTGCGCCGGCGCCAGCGGCAGCGTGCGCCGCAGCGCCACGAGCCAGCCGCTCCAGGGCAGCATCAGCGCCGGCAGCACGACGACGAAGAACCAGAACGGCATGTGGTTGTTGAAGTCGCTGCCGGTGAAGCGCCTGAAGTGCTGCTCGACGATGAAGTAGTCGAAGAAGCCCGGGTAGCGCCGTTGCATCGCGCCGGTCCAGGGCAGCACCACGGCCGCGAAGGCCAGCAGCCCCAGCGGGTGCAGCAGCGCCAGCGTCTGGCGCCAGCGCCCCTGCGCCAGCAGCCAGGGCCCGATGACGAACGCCGGCAGCACGATGCCGATTAGCCCCTTGGCCAGCACCCCCAGCCCGCACAGCGCCCAGCCGGCCACGAGCCAGCGGCGGTCGGTGCGGGCCGGGTCGTCGACCGCGCGCACGATGGCCAGCACGGCCGCGGTGATGCAGGCGGCCACCCCGATGTCGTGGTTGACGTACTGGGCCCCGATGAAGAAGAGCGGGCTCGTGGCCAGCACCACCAGGCCGGTGCGCGCCAGCGCCGGCCCGTGCCAGCGCCGCAGGTGCAGGAACAGCGCCCAGGCCAGGCCGAAGCCCAGCAGCGCCGGCCCGAGCCGGGCCGCGAACGCGTGCACGCCGAACAGGCGCATCGCGCCCAGGTCGAGCCAGTACAGCAGCGGCGGCTTGTGGAAGAACGGCAGCCCGTCCAGCCGCGGCACGTCGGGGCTGCCTTGCAGCATCTCCCAGGCCACGCCGGCGTAGCGCCCCTCGTCGGGCAGCAGCAGCGGGCGCAGGCCGATCGTGGCCGCGAGCCAGACCGCCAGGCCCAGCGCCAGGATCAGGGTCTCGCGCCGGGCCGGGGGGCGGGCGGTCGTGATGGACGCGGAAGTTGCGGCAGGCGGGTCGGACGTGGAGGCCAAGGGTTCGGGGGCCGGGGCCGGCCGTGGGTGTCGGGAGCGACAATTCTCGGATGTTCCAGCCCTCGCAAGCCGACGTGCGGCGCTTCTTCTGCACCGCCTACGCCAAGCAGCGCGACGGCCGCGTGCTCGAGCCCATGGAGGCGGTGGCCGCGCGCTGGATCGGCGAGCACCCCGAGTACGCGGCCGAGCTGGGCGACGAGGCCGCGGCGCTGGCGGCGATGTACACCGTGGAAGACGGCCGCACCAACCCCTTCCTGCACCTGTCGATGCACCTGTCGATCGAGGAGCAGGTGGCCATCGACCAGCCCACCGGCATCCGCCAGGCGGTGCAGCTGCTGGCGGCGCGGCGCGGCGACCTGCACGCCGCGCACCACGAGGTGATGGACTGCCTGGGCGAGATGATCTGGGCCTCGCAGCGCAGCGGCCTGCCGCCCGACGGCGCGGCCTATCTCGAAGCGGTGCGCCAGCGCGCGACGCGCTGAAGCGGCACGACGGGACGGAACCCGGCGCGGCTCAGGCCTTCATCGCCTGCAGCACCTCGGGGTCGGCCCACAGCTCGTCCAGCCGCGGCAGGCGCGCACCCGGGCTGTCGCGGCTCTCGCGGCCGACGATCCGGTCGGACGAGCGCGCCAGGTCCAGCGCCTCGGGCACGATCGGCAGCTGCGAGCGGGTCGAGAAGAACACCTTCACGCGCGGCGCCACCAGCTGCTCGGGGTTCTGCTCGACCACGATGGCCAGCCGGCCCGAGGCCAGGCGCACGATCGAGCCGATCGGGTAGATGCCCAGGGTGCGGACGAAGACGGCGAAGATCTCGGGGTCGAAGTGGCCCTTCCAGCCCGCCATGCGGCTGATCGAGACCGCCGGGTCCCAGCCGGCCTTGTAGGGTCGGTTGGAGGTGATGGCGTCGTAGACGTCGCAGATGGCCCCCATGCGGGCCAGGCGCGAGAGCCGATCGCCGTCCAGGCGCTGCGGGTAGCCGGTGCCGTCGATGCGCTCGTGGTGGTGCAGCACCACGTCCAGCATCGACGCCGGTGCGGTGCCGCTTTCCTGCAGCAGCGCGTGGCCCCGCTCGGGGTGGGTGCGCATGACGGCGAACTCGTCGTCGGTGAGTCGGCCGGGCTTGTTCAGCACCTCCAGCGGCATCAGCGCCTTGCCGATGTCGTGCATCAGCCCGGCCGCGCCGGCGGCGCGGCAGCCCGCCTCGTCCAGCCCCAGGCCGCGGCCCAGCGCCACCATCAGCGCGCAGACCGCCACTGAATGCATGTAGCTGTAGTCGTCCTGCGTCTTCAGCCGCGCCAGGCTGAGCAGAGCACCGGCGTTGCGCTGGACCGAGGACGCCACCTCTTCGACCAGGCCCTCGCAGCCCTCGACACTGAGCGTGCGGCCCAGCCGCACCTCGTTGAACAGCGAGCGCACGGCCCCTCGCCCGCGGCCGATGATGGCCGCAGCCTCGCGCATCTCGACCTCCAGCGGCACCGGCCCGTCGCGCGCCGCGGCAGCCCCGGCCTTCGGGCCGGCTCCGGCCGCGGGTTGAGGCGCGGGCACGGCTGGGGGATCGGGCACGGGATCGGGCATGGGCAACGGCCCGGGCTCGGCGGCGACGTCCAGGCCCAGGTCGACGTCGATCCAGCACTCGGCCGCGCCGCTGTCGCGCAGGCGCGCCAGCTCGTCGGCGCTGTCGATGCGAAAGCGCGTGCGCCAGAACGAGTGGCTGATCCACGAGCCGGCGAGCTTGTGCACGTGCATGCCCAGGCGCGCCTGGGCGACGGGGATCTTCTTCAAGGTCGCCACGGTGCGGGCCGGCTTCAGGAGGCCGCCAGTTCGACGCGGTTGCGGCCCTCGCACTTGGCCTTGTACATGGCCTGGTCGGCGCGCTTGATCAGCGAGTCCAGCCCCTTCAGCGCCGGGCCCATGGCGCTGACGCCGGCGCTGACGGTGTAGCGGATGCTGCGGCCGTCGAAGGCCACCGCCGCCTCGGCCACGGCGGCGCGGATGCGGGCGGCCACCGCCAGCGCCCCGTCGACGTCGGTGGAGGGCAGCAGGGCCACGAACTCCTCGCCGCCCATGCGCGCGATCAGGTCGACCTCGCGGCAGACGCTGCGCAGCGTGCCGGCGAAGTGGCGCAGCACCTCGTCGCCGGCGGCGTGGCCCCAGCGGTCGTTGATGGCCTTGAAGTGGTCGCAGTCGAACATCACCAGCGTCAGCGGCCGCGGCTGACGCTCGCAGCGCAGCAGCTCGAGCTCGGCGGCCTCGAAGAAGGCGCGCCGGTTGGGCAGCCCGGTGAGGTGGTCGGTCGAGGCCGAGCGGCGGATGTGCTCGAGCGTGTCGCGCCGGTCGGTGGTGTCGCGCACGATGAGGGCGTAGCTGCGCGGTCCCGCCGTGGCCTCGGGCGGCTCCAGCGGCGCCACCATCGTGCAGCCCCAGAAGCGGCTGCCGTCGGCGCGCAGGCGCCAGCCGTCGTCCAGGCTCCAGCCGTCGGCCTCGGCCTCGCGCACGCGGTCGCCCACGTGCTCGGCCGTGATGGCGCCGGGCGGGTAGAACAGCGAGAACGGCTGGCCCAGCACGGCCGCGGCATCGTGCCCGGTCAGGCGGCCGATGCTCTCGTTCCAGCGCTCGATCCGACCCTGCTCGTCCACGGTGGTCAGCGCATAGTCGGTCACGCCGGTGACGATGGCATTGAACCAGGCCTCGCTCTGGCGCAGCAGCCGCTCCTGCTTGACCGTCTGGGTCAGGTCGGTCAGCACCGCCATCAGCCGCGTGGCATCGAACTTGATGAGGGTGATGCCCAGGTGGCGCGGGTCTTCGCGGCCGCGCAGGCCGGCCGTGAGCTGGGCCCGGTGGTTCTCGCAGATGGCGCCGCGCTCGGCGGTGTAGGACGCGGCCATGCGGCGCAGCTCGGGGGCCACGCCCTCGAGGGCCGTGAACAGGTTGGTGAGCTCGCCGCCGGGCGCCACCGGCAGAAGCAGCTGCGCCGACAGCGGGTTGAGCATGTCGATCTCGCCCGCCAGATCGGTGCGCACCAGGCCCACCGGGGCCAGGTACATGAACTGCAGCAGGGCTTCGTGCTCCTCGAGCTCGGTCTCGGTCATGGCAGTCGCCGCCGGCGCATCGACGGGATCAGGCACGCCGGTCGATCAGCACATGGCGCAGCGCTGCGCCCGGCTCGGCGAGCAGGCGCAGGCGCACCTTGACCGGCTTCATGCGCAGGGTCAGCACGTAGTCGATGGTCGCGTCCAGCGCCTGGCCCTGCACGGCCGCATCCTCGAAACGCTGCGCCACCATGAAGTTGTTCATGCACGGCGCCACGCTGGTGAACAGGTGGCGCCCCAGCACGCGCTCGGGCGCGAGTCCGGCGGCGCGCGACTCGAAGGCGTTGTAGCGGCGCACGAGGGACTGCTCGTCAAAGGCGATGACACCGAAGCCGAGCGCGTCGAGCTCGGCGTCGGACAGGGCGGCCAGGGCCGGGGCCGGCTGAGGTTGCGAGAAGTCGATGTTCAAGGGGCAGGCCGGGTCGGGGCGCGCGGGCGCAACCATCGAAATATCGACCGCCGGCGCGGGTTCTTGAGACGTGCGCCGCCGGGCGCCTGCGCCGCCCGGCAAGACCGCGCAGGCCGGCCCACGCGGAGGCTGGTAGGCCGTGTTGGACTTGAACCAACGACCAAAGGATTATGAGTCCTCTGCTCTGACCAGCTGAGCTAACGGCCCGGCACTTCGACGCGTGGATTCTAGGAGCCGGCCTGCCCCGGCCGCGGGCCTACTTGGCCGACAGCGCGTTGCCCACCAGGCGGGCGGTGATGTCGACGATCTGGATCATGCGCTCGTAGGCCATGCGGGTGGGGCCGATGACGCCCAGGGTGCCGACGATGCGGCCGTCGACCTCGTAGGGCGCCGTCACCACCGACAGTTCTTCGAAAGGCACGACCCGGCTCTCGCCCCCGATGTAGATGCGCACGCCCTCGGCGCGGCTGCTGGTGTCGAGCAGCCGCATCAGCTCGGCCTTCTGCTCGAAGACGTCGAACAGGCGGCGCAGGCTGCCCAGGTCGTGGCCGAAGTCCTGCACCGCCAGCAGGTTGCGCTCGCCCGAGACGACCAGGTTGTCGCTGCTCTCGGCCAGCACCTCGCTGCCGGCCTGCACGGCGGCCTGCATCAGCGCCGCGATCTCGACCCGCAGCGCGTCGATCTCGTGCTTGAGCCGCTCGCGCACCGCCTCGATGCTCAGGCCGGCGTAATGCGCGTTCAGGAAGTTGCTGGCCTCCACCAGTTCAGCCTGCTGGTGGTCGCGGGCGGTGAAGATGAGGCGGTTCTGCACGTCGCCGTCGGGGGCCACCAGGATCACGAGCACGCGGCGCTCGCCCAGGCGCAGGAATTCGATGTGGTGGAACACGCCGGCCTTGCGCGGCGCGGTGACCACGCCCACGAAGCTGGACAGGTTGGACAGCAGCGAGGCCGCCTGCGCGATCACGCGCTGCGGCTGGTCGGGGTGCAATTGCTCGCGGGCCGCGGCCACCTCGGCCGGCACGCGGTCGAGGTCGATCGGCCGCGCGGTCAGCATCGTGTCGACGAAGAGCCGGTAGCCGCGGGCCGTGGGCACGCGGCCGGCGCTGGTGTGCGGGCTGGCGATCAGCCCCAGCTCTTCGAGGTCGGCCATGACGTTGCGGATCGTGGCCGGCGACAGGTCCAGGCCCGAGGTGCGCGACAGCGTGCGCGAGCCCACCGGCGCGCCATCGGCGATGTAGCGCTCGACCAGGGTCTTCAGCAGCGTGCGCGCTCGGTCGTCCAGCATGGGACGGGATTGTAGGGACCGGGCATTGCAGGGCCCTTGCCAAGACAGGCCCTATGGTGTAATCCCTCGCATGGCGTCTCGCTTTCGTCATGCCGCGGTCGTCGGCAAGTACCAGGCGCGCGGGATCCGCCCGCTGCTGGAAGAGATCGCCCATTTCCTGATCGCGCAGGGCCTGGAGGTCTCGTTCGACCGCGACACCGCCGAGGCCACCGGCGTTGCCGATTTCGAGACCCTCACGCCGGCCGAGATTGGGCGGCGCTGCGACCTGGCGGTGGTGGTGGGCGGCGACGGCACGATGCTGGGCATCGCGCGCGAGCTGGCGCGCTGGGACCTGCCGCTGGTGGGCATCAACCAGGGCCGGCTGGGCTTCATCACCGACGTGCCGGTGAACCAGGTGAAAGAGGCGCTGGCGCCGATCATCGCCGGCGACTACGAGGAAGAGCAGCGTTCGATGCTCGAAGGCCGGGTCTGGCGCGACGGTGGCTGCATCTTCGAGGGCCTGTCGCTGAACGACGTGGTCGTCAGCCGCGGCGCCACCGCCAGCATGGTGGAGCTGCGGGTCGACGTCGACGAGGACTTCGTCGCCAACATCCGCGCCGACGGCCTGATCGTGGCCACGCCCACCGGCAGCACCGCCTATGCGCTGTCCGCGGGCGGGCCGATCCTGCACCCGTCGATCGCCGGCTGGGTGCTGGTGCCGATCGCCTCGCACACGCTGAGCAACCGGCCCATCGTGCTGCCCGACCGGGGCGAGGTCTGCATCGGCATCGTCACCGGCAAGGACGTCTCGGCCAACTTCGACATGCACAACCTGGCCAGCCTGATGCCCGGCGACCAGGTGCGCGTGCGACGGTCGGCCTTCAAGGTGCGCTTCCTGCACCCGCGCGGCTGGAGCTACTACGCCACGCTGCGCCGCAAGCTGCGCTGGTACGAGGGCGTCGTGTGACCGCGGCCCGCCGCGCCCGGGAGCGCTGAGTGCTGCGCCGGCTGGCCCTGCGCGATGTCGCCATCGTCTCGCAGCTGGAGATCGAGCTCGGCGGCGGCTTCACGGTGCTGACCGGCGAGACCGGCGCCGGCAAGTCGATCCTGGTCGATGCGCTGCAGCTGGCGCTGGGCAGCCGCGCCGAAGCCGCGCTGGTGCGCGAGGGTGCGGTGCGGGCCGAGGTCAGCGCCGAGTTCGACACGCCGGCTTCGCTGCGCCCCTGGCTGGACGAGGGCGGCTTCGCAGCCGACGACACCCTGCTGCTGCGGCGCGTGGTGGACGCGCAGGGCGACGCGGCCGGACGCAGCCGGGCCTGGATCAACGGCAGCCCGGCCACCGTGGCCCAGCTGCGCGAGGCGGCCGAGCACCTGGTCGAAATCCACGGCCAGCATGCCTGGCAGAGCCTGACCCGGCCCGCCGCTGCGCGCGCCCTGCTCGATGCCCAGGCCGGCAGCGACACGGCGGCGCTGGCCGCGGCCTGGCAGGCCTGGCGCCGGGCGCTGGCCGCGCTGGACGAGGCGCGCGCGCGGCAGGACACGCTGGCGGCCGAGCGCGAGCGGCTGACCTGGCAGATCGGCGAGCTCGACCGCCTGGCGCCCGCGACCGGCGAGTGGGACGAACTCGAGCGCGAGCACCAGCGCCACGCCCACGCGCAGGCCCTGCTCGAGGGCGCGCGCGCGGCGCTGGAGGCCCTCAGCGAGGCCGAGGCCAACGCCGATGCGCTGTGCTCGCGCGCGATCGCGGCCCTGGACGAGGTGCAGCGCTTCGACCCCGAGCTCGGCAGCGTGGCCGAGGTGCTGCGCAGCGCGCAGGCGCAGCTCGAGGACGCCGCACACACGCTGCACGCCTACCTCGGCCGACGCGAGCCCGACCCGGCGCGCCTGGCCGAACTCGATGCGCGGCTGGGCGCGTGGATGACGCTGGCGCGCCGCTATCGCCGCGCGCCGGGCGAGCTGCCGGCGCTGCTGGCCGCCTGGAAGGCCGACCTGGCGGCGCTGGACGCGGCCGGCGACCTGCAATCTCTCGAGCGGGCCGCAGCCGAGGCCGAACGCGCCTGGCGCGGCGTGGCCGAGCGCATCTCCGGCGGCCGCAGGCAGGCGGCCGCGCGGCTGGCAGCGGCCGTGACGCAGTCGATGCAGCCGCTGGGCATGGCCGGCGGCCGGTTCGAGGTCGCGCTGCTGCCGCTGGAGGCGCCGCAGGCCGGCGGGCTGGAGGCGGTGGAGTTCCGCGTCGCCGGCCATGCCGGCAGCACGCCGCGCGCGCTGGCCAAGGTGGCTTCGGGCGGCGAGCTTTCGCGCCTGGCGCTGGCCATCGCGACCAGCACCGCGCAGGCCGGCGGCGCCGCGGCCGGCACCCTCATCTTCGACGAGATCGACGCCGGCGTCGGCGGCGCGGTGGCCGACAGCGTGGGCCGGCTGATGAAGCAGCTCGGCGCCAGCAGCCAGGTGCTGGCGGTGACGCACTTGGCCCAGGTGGCTGCCTGCGCCGACGGCCACTTCGTCGTCAGCAAGGCGCTGCAGGGCCGGCAGACGCGCTCGATGGTGCAGGCCGTCGACGGCGAGGCCCGGGTGGCCGAGATCGCCCGGATGCTGGGCGGCGAGCGGCTGTCGGGCACCGCGCATGCGCAGGCGCTGCTGGGCCTGCGCGCAGGGTCGCCATGAAGCACGCGGCCCGCCAGGCCCGCCCGGCCCGCCCGGCCAAAGGCCTGCAGGGGCGCCGGTGAGCGAGTTCGCGCCGCTGGAGGCCGCGCGCCGCGACGAGGTGATCCTCATCACCGGCATCTCGGGCTCGGGCAAGTCGGTGGCCCTGCATGCGCTGGAGGACGCCGGCTACTTCTGCGTCGACAACCTGCCGCCCGAGCTGCTGCGCGACTTCATCCACCTCGAGCATGGCCGCTACGCGCACCGCGTCGCGGTGGCGGTGGACGTGCGCACCGCGGCGTCGCTGCCCGGCCTGGTGCCGCTGATCGCCCAGCTGCGGCAGGAGGGCGTGCGCATCCGCCCCTTGTTCCTGGACGCCTCCACCGATGCGCTGCTGCGCCGCTTCTCCGAGACCCGGCGCCCGCACCCGCTGACCTCGCTGCCGGCCAGCGGCGACGGCTCGCGCGCGCTGGTCGAGGCGATCGAGCTCGAGCGCGGGCTGCTGGCCGGCCTGCGCGAGTTTTCCACCGTCATCGACACCAGCCAGCTGCGCCCGGCGCTGCTGCGCAGCTGGGTGCGATCGCTGGTGGGCGCGCGCGACGCCGCGCTGACCCTGGTGTTCGAGAGCTTCGCCTTCAAGCACGGCGTGCCGCTGGACGCCGACTACGTGTTCGACCTGCGCGTGCTGCCCAACCCCTACTACATCCGCGAGCTGCGCCCCCTGACCGGCCGCGACGCGCCGGTGGCCGCCTACCTCGAGGCCCAACCCGAGGCCGGCGAGATGCTGGCCCAGATCCAGCAGTTCCTGCAGCGCTGGCTGCCCGCGTTCGAGGAAGACCAGCGCAGCTACCTCACCGTGGCGCTGGGCTGCACCGGCGGCCAGCACCGCTCGGTCTATGCCGCCGAGCACCTGGCGAGGCGCTTCGAGATGCGCTATGCAACGCTCGTGCGGCACCGCGAGCTCGATGCCCGCGAGTAGACGGCAGCCGGCCCGATGACGCCCGACCCGATACCCGATCCGCTGCCGCTGTTTCCGCTGCAGATGGTGCTGTTCCCGGGCTCGGCGCTGGCGCTGCGCATCTTCGAGGCGCGCTACCTCGATCTGGTCTCCGACTGCCTGCGGGCACGGCAGCCCTTCGGCGTGGTCTGCCTGCGCCAGGGGGCCGAGGCCGGCCGCAGCGCGGGGCCGCTGCAGGTGGAGGGCGTGGGCGTGCTGGCCCACATCGACGAGGTCGATGCCGAGCAGGCCGGCATCCTGCGACTGCGCTGCCACGGGGGGCGGCGCTTCCGGCTGCGCCAGGCGCCCACGCAGCGCGACAACGGCCTGTGGCTGGCACCGGCCGAGATCCTGGCGGACGACCCGCCGCGCGTGCCGGGCCCGGCGATGCTGCAGACGGTGGGTGCGCTGGCCGAGGCAATCCGCAAGTTGCAGGACCAGGGCCGCTCGCCGTTTGCGCCGCCGTTCAGGCTCGACGACGCCGGCTGGGTCGCCAACCGCTGGTGCGAGCTGCTGCCGGTGTCGATGGCCGCGCGGCAGAAGTTGATGGAGCTCGACGACCCCGTGATCCGCCTCAGCCTGGTCGACGGCTTCCTGCGCGACAAGAAGGTCGTGATCGGCTGACGGGCCGAGGGTGCCGACGGCGTGGCCCCCAAAGCATCACGGGCCGCATGGGCCCGTGATGGAAAAAAGCTTGGCGGAGTGGACGGGACTCGAACCCGCGACCCCCGGCGTGACAGGCCGGTATTCTAACCAACTGAACTACCACTCCGCAGTGGCAGCGGTGTTCCAGCTTGCGCTGCAAGTACCGCCGGACTTGTCGAAACTTGTCGAATAGTTTGGCCGGCTTGCGCTGGCGTCCCCAAGGGGATTCGAACCCCTGTTACAACCGTGAAAGGGTCGTGTCCTAGGCCTCTAGACGATGGGGACCCGAGTCTTTCCCGTTCTTGAACAGCGCTCGTCCGATGGATGTGTGGTGGAGGTAAGCGGGATCGAACCGCTGACCTCTTGCATGCCATGCAAGCGCTCTCCCAGCTGAGCTATACCCCCCAGATCCTGACCGCCGGATTCATCATCCGGCGCGCTGTTCAAGCGAGCCCATCAGTATATCCGAAGCCTCAAGACGCCGGCAATCTGGACCGCACCGTGGCGCGGGGAAAGAGCGCGAGCACGGCGTCGATGGACGGCGTCTGCGTGCGGCCGCAGACCAGCACGCGCAGCGCCGGTGCGAGCTGCGGCATCTTCAGGCCGTGCGCGGCCAGCACGGCCTTGATCGCGGCGGCGATGGCCTGCGGCACCCAATCGACCTCGGCCAGGCGCTCACGCAGGTCCTGCAGCGCCGGCCGCAGCGCGGCCCCGACGTGGGCGGCGAGGTCTTCGTCCCGAGGCTGCACCGGCTCGAAGATCATCGCCACCCAGTCGGCCAGCTCGGCCACGGTGCTGCAGCGGTCCTTGAACAGGGCCGCGGCGCGTGCCAGCAGCTCGAGGTCGTCGACGGGCAGGCCACGCCGGCGCAACTGCTGCTGCGCCAGGGCCGCCAGCCTGGCATCGGGGGCTTGCTTCATGTGGTGCGCATTCACCCAGGCCAGCTTGGCCGGATCCCACTGCGCCGGGCTGCGCGAGAGGTGGCTGCCGTCGAACCACTGCACCATCTGCGCGGGGCTGAAGAGCTCGTCGTCGCCGTGGCTCCAGCCCAGCCGCGCCAGGTAGTTCAGCATCGCTTCGGGCAGGTAGCCCGCCTCCTCGTAGGCCGTCACGCTGACGGCGCCGCGGCGCTTGCTGAGCTTCTGCCCGTCGTCACCGAGGATCACTGGGCAGTGCCCGAAGCGCGGCAGCGGGGCCCCGAGCGCCCGGAAGATGTTGATCTGCCAGGGCGTGTTGTTGATGTGCTCGTCGCCCCGGAAGACGTGGGTGATGGCCATGTCCCAGTCATCGACGACGACCGCGAAGTTGTAGGTCGGCACCCCGTCGGCGCGCAGGATGACGAGGTCGTCGATCTCCTCGTTGCCGACGGCGATCGGACCCTTGACCAGGTCGTCCCAGCGCACCAGGCCGTCGGGCGGGTTCGCGAAGCGCACCACCGGCGCCACGCCGGCGGGCACCGGCGGCAGCACCTTGCCCGGCGCCGGGCGCCAGCGGCCGTCGTAGCGAGTCTTCTCGCCGCGTGCACGCTGGGCCTCGCGCAGGGTCTCCAGCTCCTCGGGCGTGCTCCAGCACCGGTAGGCCGTGCCGGCCGCGAGCATCGACTCGACCACCGCGTGGTAGCGCGCCAGGCGCTGCATCTGGTAGACCGGCCCTTCGTCGTAGTCCAGGCCCAGCCAGCGCATCGCGTCGAGGATCTGCTGCACCGAGGCCTGCGTCGATCGCGCGACATCGGTGTCCTCGATGCGCAGCACGAACTGCCCGCCGTGGTGGCGCGCATAGGCCCAGGAGTACAGCGCCGTGCGTGCCGTGCCCAGGTGCAGGAAGCCCGTGGGCGACGGCGCGATGCGGGTGCGGACTGTCATGCCCACGGTCATGCAGCCAATCCGCGCTGCAGGTCGGCCTGGATGTCCTCGACATCCTCCAGGCCCACCGCGACGCGGACCATGCCCTGCACGATGCCCGCGGCCTGCCGCTGCGCTTCGGTCAGCCGCCCGTGCGAGGTGCTGGCCGGGTGGGTGATGGTGGTCTTGGTGTCGCCCAGGTTGGCCGTGATGCTGCAGATGCGCGTGGCGTCGATCACGCCGAAGGCGCCGGCCCGGGCGCCACGGGCGACGAACGAGACCACCGCCCCGCCCGATCCCGACTGCTGCCGCATCGCCAGCGCATGCTGCGGGTGCGAAGGCAGCCCCGGGTAGTAGACCCGCTCCACCGCCGGCTGCGCCTCGAGCCAGTGCGCGAGCTGCAGCGCGCGCGCGCTCTGCGCCTGCATCCGCACCGCCAGCGTCTCGAGCCCCTTCAACACGACCCAGGCGTTGAACGGCGACAGGCTCATGCCGGCGCTGCGCATCACGGGCACGAACTTGGTGGCGATCAGCGCCTCGGGCCCGCAGACCGCCCCGGCGACGACGCGGCCCTGGCCGTCGAGGTACTTGGTGCCCGAGTGGACGATGAGGTCGGCGCCCAGCGCGGCCGGCCGCTGCAGCGCCGGGCTGCAGAAGCAGTTGTCCACCGCCAGCAGCGCGCCCCCGGCCCGCGCGATTTCGGCCAGCGCGGCGATGTCGCAGACCTCGGTCAGCGGGTTGCTGGGCGTCTCGGCGAACAGCAGCTTGGTGTTCGGCCGCATCGCGGCCTGCCACTGCGCCGGATCGGTCTGGCTCACGAAGCTGGTCTCGATGCCGAACCGGGCGAAATCCTGGAACAGCCGGATGGTGGAGCCGAACACGCTCTGCGAGCACACGACGTGGTCGCCACCCTTCAGCAGGCCCAGGATCAGCATCAGGATCGCCGCCATGCCGCTGGCCGTGCCGATGCAGCCGCCGGTGCCTTCCAGCGCCGCCAGGCGGCGCTCCATCATGGTGACCGTGGGGTTGCCGAAGCGGCTGTAGACGAAGGCCTCTTCCTCGTTGGCGAAGCGCCGTGCCGCGGTCTCGGCGTCGGGGTGCACGAACGAGCTGGTGAGGAACAGCGCTTCGGAGTTCTCGCCCCAGGCCGTGGGCGGCAGGCCCTCGCGCACGGCGCGGGTCTGCAGGCCCACGCCCTCGGGCAGGTCGACCTTCGGGATCACGCCCCCTCCTCCGCGCCCTGCAGCGCCAGGCGCGAGCGCTGGCCGCCGTCGCCCTCCTCCTCGTCGAACTGCAGCCGGCGCTGCGCCTGCAGCGCCGCGAAGTCCTCGGCCGAGACATCGCCGGTGATGTAGCGGCCGTCGAAGCAGCTGGCCTCGAAGCCGGCGAGCTGCGGGTTCAGCGCCCGCACCACGCGCTTCATGGCGTCGATGTCCTGGTAGATCAGCTGGTCGGCGCCGATGAACTGCCGGATCTCTTCCACGCTGCGGTCGTGGGCGATCAGCTCTTCCTTGGTGGGCATGTCGATGCCGTAGACGTTGGGGTGGCGCACCGGCGGCGCGGCCGAGGCCAGGTAGACCCTTTTGGCCCCGGCCTCGCGCGCCATCTGCACGATCTCCTTGCTGGTCGTGCCGCGCACGATGCTGTCGTCGACCAGCAGCACGTTGCGGCCCTTGAACTCCATCCCGATCGCGTTGAGCTTCTGGCGCACGCTCTTCTTGCGCACGGCCTGGCCCGGCATGATGAAGGTGCGGCCGACATAGCGGTTCTTGACGAAGCCCTCGCGGTAGGGCTTGCCCAGGCGGTGCGCCAGCTGCATCGCGCTGGGCCGGCTCGACTCGGGGATCGGGATCACGACGTCGATCTCCGAAGGCGGCAGGGTCGAGACCACGCGCTGGGCCAGGGTCTCGCCCATGTTCAGCCGCGCGTGGTAGACCGAGATCCCGTCGAGCACCGAATCGGGCCGCGCCAGGTAGACGAACTCGAACAGGCAGGGGTTGAGGGTGGGGTGCTCGGCGCACTGGCGCGCGTGGATGCGGCCCTGCAGGTCGACGAAGATGGCCTCGCCGGGCGCCACGTCGCGCGTGAGCGGGTGGCCGGTGCCCTCGAGCGCCACCGATTCGCTGGCCACCATCACGCCGGGCGCAGGGCCGCCCACGACCTGGCCGAAGCACAGCGGCCGGATGCCGTAGGGGTCGCGGAAGGCGAGCAGCCCGTGGCCCGCGATCAGGGCCACGACCGCGTACGAGCCCTTGATGCGCTTGTGCACGCCGGCCACGGCCTTGAACACATGCTCGGGCGTCAGCGGCAGGTCGCGCGCGACCAGCTCGAGCTCGTGCGCGAGCACGTTGATCAGCACCTCGGTGTCGCTCTCGGTGTTGATGTGGCGGCGGTCGATCGCGAACAGCTCGGCCTTCAGCGCCTGCGCGTTGGTGAGGTTGCCGTTGTGCACGAGCACGATGCCGTAGGGCGCGTTGACGTAGAAGGGCTGGGCCTCTTCCTCGCTGTAGGCGTTGCCGGCCGTGGGGTAGCGCACCTGGCCCAGGCCCACCGCCCCCGGCAGGCCGCGCATGTTGCGGGTGCGGAAGACGTCGCGCACCATGCCGCGCGCCTTGTGCATGAAGCACTTGGTGCCCAGCATCGTGACGATGCCGGCAGCGTCCTGGCCGCGATGCTGCAGCAGCAGCAGCGCGTCGTAGATGAGCTGGTTGACGGGCGCTTCGGAGATCGCGCCGACGATGCCGCACATGGTGGGTTCCTACAGAGGTCTCAGGCCGGCAGCAGCCGCACGGCGGGCTCGGGCAGCAGCGGCTTGAGCCATTGCAGCGCCTCCTGCAGGCCCTGCGCCGCGCGCGATTCGCGCCAGGGCCTGGATTGTGCGGCCGGCGTGAGCGCCACGACCGTGGTCAGGGCCAGTAGCAGCACGGCGCCGCGCAGCAGCCCGAAACCGGCGCCGAGCACGCGGTCGGGCAGCGACAGCGGCGTGGCGTGGATCATCATGCGGATCAGCTTGGCCAGCAGGCTCCAGACCAGGATCGCCAGCACGAAGGCGATCGCGAAGGCCACGCCCAGGTTCAGGGCCGAGCCGGGCGCCCCCAGCGGCACGTGCAGGGCCAGCTGCGGCGCGGTCCACTGCGCCGCCAACCAGGCCACCACCCAGCCGGCCAGCGACAGGCACTCGTAGACCAGGCCACGCACCAGGCCCACCCCCACCGACACCGCCAGCACCGCCAGCAGCGACCAGTCGAGCCAGCCCAGCGCCGCCAGGGCACTCACAGCGCAAGCACGCTGGCCGGCAGGCCGCTGCGGCGGATGCGCGCGGCAGCGGCATCGGCTTCGGCCCGGTGGTCGAAGGGGCCGACGCGCACCCGCGTGCGCTTGCCGCCGGGGCTGTTGACGACCTGGGTGTACGTGCTCAACCCGAGCTTGGCGACCTGCGCGCGGGCGTGGTGCAAGGTGGCGCCATCGGCATAGGCGCCCACCTGCACCACGAAGCGCACGGCCGCAGCCGCGGAGGCCGCGGGCCCGGGTGGCGGCGCGGGTGATGCCGAGGGCGGCGCCGCCCCCGCGAGCAAGGCGCTGGCACGCGCACCGTCGTTGGCCGGCGCCGCGGGGGGCTTGCGCTCGGGCTGCACCGCCGCCTTGGGCTCGGGCGGTGGCTCGGACCTCGGGCTCGCCTTGGGCTCGGGCCGGGGCAGCACCGCGGGCAGCGGCGCGGGCCGGGGCCCGCCATCGGCAGCCACGCGGGCCGCGGGCGAGGCCGGCTCGGAGGGCAGGCCCGGCAGCAAGGCTGCCGCGGGCGCTGCCAACGCGCCCGTCTTCGGCGCGGGCGCCGGGCTGGCCGGCGCGGGAGACGGCTGGGAAGGCTGAGACGGCTGGGACGATTGCGGCGGCAGGATCGGCAGGTCCATCGGCAGCGGGCGCGGCCGACTGTTGAAGAGCAGCGGGAAGCCGACCACGCCCACGGCCAGCAGCACCACCGCCCCGGCCAGGCGCCGGCTAGCCTGGCGCCGTGCCAGTTCCACCGCGACTTCCTCGGGCGCGGCGCCGGCCCCGCGCGGTCGACGTGCGGCCGGCGCCGCCGCCGGCTCGGACTTCGATCGCAGGAACGGGAATCGCATGCGGCAGGGCTCTGGCCGGCACGGGGCGCCGGCGCCGTCGGTCAGCCGACGTGGGCGGCCGTCAGCCGGGGCAGGCCTTCCCGGAGCACGCCGCCCACGGTGAGGAAAGACCCGAAGACCACGATTCTATCGGCCCGGTCTGCGGCGGCCACCGCGCTGCGCAGGGCTTCGGCCGGCCCGTCGCAGGCCTGCACCGACGCAGCCCGTGCCGCGCTGCCGGCGGGCGCCGCGGCGCAGGCCGCCTGCACTTGCGCGAGCAGCTCGGCGGCCGGGGCGGCGCGGGGCCCGGGCAGGCTGCAGCAGTACCAGGCGTCGACCAGCGTCGCCATCGGCGCCAGCATGCCGGCGATGTCCTTGTCGGCCATGGCGCCGAACACGGCATGGGTGCGCGGAAAGTAGCCCATCGCATCCAGGTTCAGCGCCAGCGCCGCCACCGCGTGCGGGTTGTGCGCCACGTCCAGCACCAACGCCGGCTGGCCCGGGACGATCTGGAACCGGCCCGGCAGATCCACCTGCGCCAGCCCGGTGCGCACGGCCTGCGCCGTGATGGGCAGCCGCTCGCGCAGCGATTCGAGTGCGGCGATGGCGCCGGCCGCGTTCAGCAGCTGATTGGCCCCGCGCAGCGCCGGGTAGGCCAGGCCGTGGTAGCGGCGGCTCACGCCGCCATGCTCGCCGCTCCAGCGCCACTGCTGGCGGTCGCCGGCATGGTGGAAGTCACGCCCGGCCAGCCAGAGGTCGGCGCCGATGGCCCGGGCATGCGCCAGCACGCTGGCCGGCGGCACGGGGTCGGCGACGATGGCGGGCCTGCCGGGCCGCATCACGTGCGCCTTCTCCAGCCCGATGCTCTCGCGGTCCGGGCCCAGCCAGGCCATGTGGTCCAGCGCGATGCTGGTGATCACGACCGCGTCGGGCTCGAAGGCGTTGACCGCATCGAAGCGGCCGCCCAGGCCCACCTCGAGGATCACCAGGTCCAGTGGCGCGCAGGACAGGCATCTGGCGATGGCCAGGGTGCTGAACTCGAACTGCGTCAGCGTGAGCTCGCCGCGCGCCGCCTCCACCGCGGCGAAGTGCGGCACCAGATCGTCGGCGGCCACGGCCGCGCCATCGATGCGGCAGCGCTCCTCGAAGTGCACCAGCTCGGGCTTCTGGTACAGGCCGACGCGGTAGCCGGCCTGGCGCGCGATCGACTCCAGCATCGCGCAGGTGCTGCCCTTGCCGTTGGTGCCCGCCACCGTGATCAGGGGCATGGCGAAGCGCAGGCCGAGCCGACGCGCGACCTCGGCCGTGCGCTCGAGCGACAGGTCCATCGTCGCCGGATGCAGCCGCGCGCAATGCGCGAGCCACTGCGCCAGCGTCTGCGGGGCTTGCACGCTGCAGCGGTCAGGCCACCGCGTCGGCGCTCTGCCGCTGCAGCATCGCCAGGCACCGCGCCACGGTCGCGCGCAGCTGGCGGCGGTCGCAGATCAGGTCGATGGCGCCGGTGCCGAGCAGGAACTCGCTGCGCTGGAACCCCTCGGGCAGCTTCTCGCGCACGGTGTTCTCGATCACGCGCGGGCCGGCGAAGCCGATCAGCGCCTTCGGCTCGGCGATCACCACGTCGCCGACGAAGGCGAAGCTGGCCGAGACGCCGCCCATGGTGGGGTCGGTGAGCACGCTGAGGTAGGGCAGCCGCGCCTTGGCCAGCCGCGTCAGCGCGGCATTGGTCTTGGCCATCTGCAGCAGGCTGAGCAGCCCCTCCTGCATGCGGGCGCCGCCGGTCGAGGCGAAGCTGACGAAGGGCAGCTTCTGCTCCAGCGCCGACTCGACGCCGCGCACGAAGCGCTCGCCCACCACGCTGCCCATGCTGCCGCCCATGAACTCGAACTCGAAGCAGGCCGCCACCAGCGGCACGCTCATCACCGCGCCGCCCATCACCACCAGCGCATCGGTCTCGCCGGTGGCCTCGAGGGCGTCCTTCAGCCGCTGCGGGTACTTCTTGCTGTCCTTGAACTTCAGGGCATCGACGGGCATCACCTCCTGCCCGATCTCCCAGCGGCCCTCGGGGTCGAGGAAGGCATTCAGCCGCGCCCGCGCCCCGATGCGGTGGTGGTGGTCGCACTTGGGGCAGACGTTGAGGTTGTGCTCGAGGTCGGTCTTGTAGAGCACCGTCTCGCACGCGGGGCACTTGATCCACAGCCCCTCGGGCACGGCGCGCCGGCCGGCCGGGTCGGTGGGCTGGATCTTGGGCGGCAGCAGTTTCTCGAGCCAACTCATGCGTGCTTGCTCCTCAGGCGTCCAGGGCGGCGCGGATCTCGGCCATGAAGCCCCGCGCCGCCTCGCTGGCGCGGTGGATGCGCTCGGCGGGGGTCGCATTGTCGCGCGTCCCGGCCTGCAGGATCTCGATCAGCCGCGAGCCGATCACCACCGCGTCGGCCACCGCCGCCACCGCCCGCGCGCTGGCCGCGTCGCGGATGCCGAAGCCCACGCCCACCGGCACGGCCACATGGGCGCGGATGCGCGGCAGCATCGCCGCCACGGCGGCCACGTCGAGGTGGCCGGCGCCGGTCACGCCCTTGAGCGACACGTAGTAGACGTAGCCGCTGGCGATGCGGCCCACCTGCCGCATGCGCTCGTCGGTGCTGGTGGGCGCGAGCAGGAAGATCAGGTCCAGGCCCGCCGCCTTCAGCCGCGCCGCGAAGGCCTCGCATTCCTCGGGCGGGTAGTCCACCACCAGCAGGCCGTCGACACCGGCGGCCACGGCGTCGCGGATGAAGGCACCCTCGCCCTCGCGCTGGTCGTAGCGCTCGATCGGGTTCGCATAGCCCATCAGCACCACCGGCGTGACCGCGTTGCGGCGGCGGAACTCGCGCACCATGGCCAGCACCTGAGGCGCGCCGATGCCGCGCGCCAGCGCGCGCTCGCTGGCCTTCTGGATCACGGGGCCGTCGGCCATCGGGTCCGAGAAGGGCACGCCGAGCTCGATGATGTCGGCCCCGCCCTCGGCCAGGGTCTGCAGGATCGCAGGCGTGGCGTCGGCCTGCGGGTCGCCGGCCGTGACGTAGGGAATCAGCGCCTTGCGGCCCTGCGCCTTCAGCGCCGCCAGCGTGGCTGCGATGCGGCTCACAGCGCACCGCCCTTCACGCTCTGGCCGCGGCACGAGGGCCGGCAGTAGAAGTCGGCCCCGCTCAGGTCGGCCACGGTGCCGATGTCCTTGTCGCCGCGGCCCGAGAGGTTGACCAGCAGGTGCTGGTCGGGGCGCATCGTCGCGGCCAGCTGCATCGCGTGGGCCACCGCGTGGCTGGATTCGAGCGCGGGGATGATGCCCTCGGTGCGGCACAGGCGGTGGAAGGCGGCCAGCGCGTCGGTGTCGGTGACGGCCACGTACTCGGCGCGGCCGATGTCCTTCAGGTACGCATGCTCCGGGCCGACGCCGGGGTAGTCCAGGCCGGCGGAAATGCTGTGCGTCTCGGTGATCTGGCCGTTCGTGTCCTGCAGCAGGTAGGTGCGGTTGCCGTGCAGGACGCCGGGGGTGCCCGCCGAAAGGCTCGCCGCGTGCTTGCCGCTGGCCAGGCCCTGGCCGGCGGCCTCGACGCCGATCAGCCGCGTGCCCTCCAGCGGGATGTACGGGTAGAACATCCCCATCGCGTTGCTGCCGCCGCCGACGCAGGCGATCACGGCGTCGGGCTGCGCGCCGGCGCGGCCGATCTGCTCGGGCATCTGCAGCAGGCACTCGTCACCGATCACGCGCTGGAAGTCGCGCACCATCATCGGATAAGGGTGCGGGCCGGCCACGGTGCCGATGATGTAGAAGGTGTCCTCGACGTTCGTGACCCAGTCGCGCAGCGCCTCGTTCAGCGCGTCCTTGAGCGTCCGGCTGCCGCTGTCCACCGGCACCACCTTCGCGCCCAGCAGGTGCATGCGGTAGACGTTGGGACTCTGGCGCTTGACGTCCTCGCTGCCCATGTAGACCACGCAGTCCAGGCCGTAGCGGGCGCAGATGGTGGCGGTGGCCACGCCGTGCTGGCCCGCGCCCGTCTCGGCAATCACGCGCGGCTTGCCCATGCGCCGCGCCAGCAGCGCCTGCCCGATCGTGTTGTTGATCTTGTGCGCGCCGGTGTGGTTGAGGTCCTCGCGCTTGAGATGGATCTGCGCGCCGCCGATCTCGCGCGACAGCCGCGCCGCGTGGTAGACCGGGCTCGGCCGGCCGACGAAATGCTTCAGCTCGTGCGCGAACTCGGCCATGAAGGCCGGGTCGCCGCGGTAGCGGGCGTACGCCGCCTCGAGCTCGTGCAGGGCGTGGATCAGGGTCTCGGCGACGAAGGTGCCGCCGTAGCTGATGCCGTTGACGGGGCCGAAATGCCCGCGCGCGTCGGGCTGGTGGTAGTCGAACATGGGGGGATTCCTCGCTCGGCGGCGGCTTGCAGCCGCTGCCCTCAGGCGGCGAGGCGCTCGTCGGCCTCGCGCACTGCCTTGCAGAACCGGCGCATCAGCGGCGCGCTCTTCACGCCCTTGCCGACCTCGACGCCGGAGCTCACGTCAACGGCCCAGGGCCGGACGCGAAGCACCCCATCGATCACATTGGCAGGATTCAACCCACCAGACAAAACGACCGGAAGGGGCACGCTTGCTGGAATCAGTGACCAATCGAAGACCTTCCCGCCCCCGCCGTA
>JAGWMW010000223.1 GCA_028871575.1 Burkholderiales bacterium
GGCCCGGCCGCGGCCGGCCGGCGAGCCGACTCGCCGCCCTGCGCCGGCCGCGTGCGCGTGGCGCGCTCGGGGCGGTGGTCGGCCACCGCTTCCAGCCGCTGCACCTGGACATCGCCCAGGCGGGCGCGCAGCCGCTCGAGCAGGCGGGCCAGGCCCTCGGCCGGGCCGGTGGGGTTCGGGAACAGGTCGCCGTTGGGGGCGGGCCCGGCCGCCAGGTCGCGGCAGTGCAGCCGCAGCTCGAGCGTGGGCGCGGCCAGCGCCAGGTTCGCCAGGCGCTCGCGCAGCAGCAGCTGCAGGTGCGCGGCGTCCAGCGCCGGCTCGGCCAGCGCCAGGTGCAGCTCGGTCGCCGGCCGCGCGGCCCCGCGCCGCGGCTCGTGCTGCATCTGCAGCGTGAAGGCCGCCACCCGGGCCTGGTGCGCCCGGGCCCAGGCCACCAGCCGCGCCAGCAGCACGCCGGCGCCGTGCAGCACCTGGTCGCTGCGGTCGGCACGGGTATGCAGCTCGAGCCGGCTCTCGAACTGCGCCGGCAGGCTCAGCCAGGCGCGCGGGTCGGGCCGCCGGCCGTAGGCGCGGTCGAGCTCGTCCAGCAGCGCCGTGCCCAGGCGCCGGGCCAGGCCGCTGCGCGGCAGCGCGCGCAGGTCGGCCAGCCGTTGCAGGCCCATGCCCTGCAACGCCTCCCAATGCGCGCGCCCGGGGCCGAGCAGCCACGCCGGAGCGTCGTCGAGCCGACGCTGCAGCGCTGCCAGATCCTGCCCTTCAGGCCCGGACTCGGGCTCGGGCTCGGGCCCGCCGCATGCGGCCCAGGCCGCCAGCAACGCGGCCCCCAAGGCCGTGGGCGCGGCCGCCCACAGCACCCGGTGCCCGAGCGGCTCCAGGGCCGCGAGCAGACGCTGCCGCAGCGAGGACAGCCCGCCGAACAGGCGCAGGCTGGCCTGCACTTCCATCAGCACGGTCTGCGCGTCGTGCAGGCAGACCGCGGGCGTGAAGGCCAGCGCGGCATGCGCCACCGCCTGCAGCGCCGCGGCGTCGCGCGCGGCATCGGCCTCGGCCAGCCGCAGCGTCGGCGCCAGCGCCAGCGCGGTGGCGCGCCGGCAGCCGGCCTGCACGCCCAGCCCGGCCGCAGCGGCGTTGACGGCCTGCACGCGGTGCCCCGCCAGCAGCGCCACCGGCTGCGTGGCGGCCGCGCCGCCGAGGGTGGCGCAGAAGGCCTCCAGCGGCAGCTGCGGCAGGTGCAGGGCGAGCCAGCGCATGGGGGCGGGGTCTCACGGCGCCGGCCGGCGCTCAGGCCCAGGCGGCCTGGTCGCTGGGCTGGACCGGCAGGGTCGGCCCTGCCGAGAGCCGGGCCCGCGCCTGGGCCCAGGCCGGCGCCGACGGACCCAGCGCCGGCAACAGCGCCGGCAACAGCGCCGCCGGCAGCACCGGCCGCAGGGCCAGCGTGAGCGGCTGCGCCTGCGGCGGGCCGCGGCGCTTGAGCAGGCCCACGCGCAGCCGGTCGGGGCCGGCGCTGGCCAGCAGCAGGCGCAGCGGCGCGGCGCTGGGCTGCTGGCGCAGCGCCGCGTCGCGCAGCAGGAACACCGGGCCGCCGTGCCCCTGCGCCGCCAGCTGCAGCCGGCGCAGCGCATCGGCCGGCAGCCGCGCCGGCAGCCAGGCCAGCGCGGCGCCGAGCTGGCCGCTGTCCAGCGCCTGGGCCAGCGCCCACAGCACGTCGGCCGCCGGCAGCCGCGCGCGCGCCGAGGCGCTGCGCAGCGCGACGCGGCTGCGCACCACGGTCAGCCGCTGCACGCTCAGCCCCAGCGAGGCCAGCGCCCAGGCGCAAGGCAGGGCCGGCGGGTCGAACCACATCAGCGGGCGCTGCGCGCGCTGCAGCGCCGCCAGCGCCGGGGCCAGCAGGCGCAGCTCGCCGATGCCGGCATGCGGCAGCAGCAGCTCGGTCAGCGAGCGCACCGGCCAGCCGCCGCCGGGCAACTGGGCATCGAGTTCGGCAAAGCCGCTCGGGCAGCCCGCGGCCTGGCCCGGCGACGCATGGCCGAGCTGATGGGCGCGCCAGAGCGCGGGGTGCAGGGGCGGTGAAGAAAGCGCGGGGGAAAGTGCCACCAGGAGACTGTACGTTCATCCAGTATCCCGGACAAGCGCCGCGGGGCTTTCAGCCCGTCAGCAGGCCCTGCACCCGCTCGCGCAGCCGCTCGGGCGTCACCGCAGCCGGCGCCAGCGGCTCGCCCGCGGCCAGCCCGACGCGGCTGAACGCGCCGCGCCGGAACGGCCTGACCATCGCCCGGCCGCCCTCGATGCGCGAGAAGTACGAGCCCCAGAGGTTGCGCAGCGCCAGCGGCACCACGGGCACGGGGTGGGTCTGCAGGATCTTCATCACCCCGCCCTTGAAGGGCGCCAGCGCGCCATCGCGGGTGATGCCGCCCTCGGGGAAGATGCCCAGCAGATCGCCTTCGGCCAGCACCTGGCGCGCCTGCGCGAAGGCACGCTCGTAGGCCACCGGGTCTTCGTGCTGCGGCGCCACCGGGATCGCCTTGCCCAGGCGGAACAGCCAGCCCAGCACCGGCAGGGCGAAGAGGCGGTGGTCCATCAGGAAGCGCACCGGCCGCGGGCTGGCGGCCATCAGCAGCACCGCGTCGACGTAGCTCACGTGGTTGCAGACCAGGATCGCCGCGCCCTGGGTCGGGATGTGCTCGTCGCCCTGCAGCCGCAGGCGGTACATGCAGCGCGCCAGCACGAAGGCGCAAAAGCGCAGCAGGTACTCGGGCACGATGAGGAAGATGTACAGCCCCACCGCCGCGTTCAGCAGCCCCACGAGGCCGAACACCTGCGGAATGCTCAGGCCGGCCTTCAGCAGCACGCCCACGCCGAGCGCGCTGACGATCATGAACAGCGCGTTCAGGATGTTGTTGGCGGCGATGATGCGGGCGCGGTGGCTCGCCTGGCTGCGCAGCTGGATCAGCGCGTACATCGGCACGCTGTAGATGCCGGCCGACAGCGCCAGCAGGCCCAGGTCGGCCATCACGTGCCAGTGCGCGGGCCGGGCCAGGAACTCGGCCAGCGTCAGCGCCGGCCCCGGCGCCAGGCCGCGCGAGGCGAAGTACAGGTCGACCGCGAACACGCTCATGCCGATGGCGCCCAGCGGCACGAGGCCGATCTCGACATGGCGGTGGCTGAGCCGCTCGCACAGCAGCGCGCCGGCGCCGACGCCGACCGAGAACACCACCAGCAGCAGCGAGGCCACCTGCTCGTCGCCGTGCAGCACGTCGTGCGCGTAGGCCGGGAACATCGACAGGAACACGGCGCCGAAGAACCACATCCACGAGATGCCCAGCAGCGAGCGGAAGACCACCGGGCTCTCGCGCGCCAGGCGCAGGTTGCGCCAGGTCTCGCTGAAGGGGTTCCAGTTGATCTTCAACCCCGGGTCGGTCGAAGGCGACAGCGGCACCGCCTGCGCCACCGCGCGGCCCAGCACCGCCACGCCCACGCAGGCCAGCGTCACCAGCAGCGGGCCGCGGCCCGGCACCGCGATCAGCAGCCCGCCGGCCAGCTGGCCCAGCAGGATGGCCACGAAGGTGCCCATCTCGACCATGCCGTTGCCGCCGGTCAGCTCGGCCTCGCCGAGATGCTGCGGCAGGTAGGCGAACTTCACGGGGCCGAAGACCGTCGAGTGCAGCCCCATCAGGAACACGCAGGCCAGCAGCGCGATCACGTCGGCGTTGAGAAAGCCCCAGCCGGCGAAGGCCATGATCGCGATCTCGAGGCCCTTCACGCCGCGGATCAGCACGGTCTTCTCGAGCTTGTCGGCCAGCTGCCCGCTGGTGGCCGAGAACAGCAGGAAGGGCAGGATGAACAGCGCCCCGATCACCAGCCCCGCCAGCGCCGGCGGCAGCCAGGCCACCTGCAGCTCGTAGGTGACGAGCACGGTGAAGGCGAACTTGAACAGGTTGTCGTTGCCCGCGCCCAGGAACTGGACCCAGAAGAACGGGCCAAAGCGGCGCTGGCCCAGCAGCGCGAACTGGTTCGGTCGGGCCACGCCTCAGGCCGCGAACGCCTGCCGCAGCGCCGCCGCGCACAGCGCCAGCGCGGTGTTCGCCTCGCCCAGCACGCGGCCCATGGTGATGAAGCCGTGGATCTGGCGCTCGAAGCAGACGTACTGCGCCTGGGTGCCGGCCCGGGACAGCGCGTCGGCGTACTGCCGCCCCTCGTCGCGCAGCGGGTCGAAGCCGGCCGTGATCACCAGCGCCGGCGCCAGGCGCGAGTGGTCGGGCGCGAGCAGCGGCGAGGCGCGCCAGTCGTCCCGGAGCGCCGTCTCCGGCAGGTAGTGGCTGCGGTAGTAGGCGATGCTGTCGGCGGTGAGCAGGTAGCCCTGGCCGTTCGTGCGGTGCGAGGGCGCCGTCGCATGGGCGTCGACCGCGGGATAGATCAGCAGCTGGAAGGCGAGCGGCTCGCCACGGTCGCGCAGCGCGATGGCCACCACCGCCGCGAGATTGCCGCCGGCGCTGTCGCCGCCCACGGCCACCCGCGCCGCGTCGATGCCCAGCGCCGCGGCCTGCGCGCGCGCCCAGCGGGTGGCGGCGATGCAGTCCTCGGCCGCGGCCGGGAAGCGGTGCTCGGGCGCGAGCCGGTAGTCCACCGACAGCACCGCGCAGCCGGCCTGCAGCGCCAGCGTGCGGCAGACCACGTCGTGCGTGTCGAGGTCGCCGATCACGTGGCCGCCGCCGTGGAAGTACACCAGCAGCGGCAGCGTGCCCGCGGCCGGGCGGTACAGGCGCAGCGGCAGGCCGGTGTCGGTGGCCAGCGCGCGCACGTCGGCCACCGGCGGCGGCTCGGGCTGGGTGTAGAAGCGGCGCTCGCTGTACAGCCGCCGCGCCTCGGCAGGCACCAGCGTGTGGACGGCGGGGATCTGGCGCTCGACCATGAGATCGATCAGCGCGCGGGCCTGGGGGTCGAGCATCGGGGCACTCCTGCGTCGGTGCGGCGCAGTGTAGCCACGCCGGCCCCGGCGGGCGGTGCTACGCCACCTCGTGCCCGCTGCTCGCCTGCCAGACGCGGTACCAGTCCTCGGCGCTCAGGCGGACGGCCTGCGCGGCCACGGCCTCGCGCAGCGCCTCGATGCGACCGCTGCCGGTGATGGGCCGCGGCCGCGACGGGTGGCGCAGGATCCAGGCGTAGGCCATCGTCGCCACCGAAGCCCCGTGCGCCGCGCCCAGCGCCTGCAGCACCTGGCGCACACGCTGCGCCTGCGCGTCCGAACCGCTGAACAGCCGGCCGCCGCCCAGCGGTGACCAGATCATCGGCCGCAGGCCCAGGT
>JAGWMW010000015.1 GCA_028871575.1 Burkholderiales bacterium
GCCCTCGGCGCGCGAGCTCGCCGTGGCCGCCGGCGAGCACGGCACGCGCTACGTGCTGGTGACGGGGGTGATGCTCGCCGGCAAGGGCCCCGAGCAGTTCATCGACAACGTGCTGGCCTCGCCGCAGGGCGCGATCACGGGCGAGAAGTTCGAGCGCTTCGACACCGGCTTCATCGGCGCCGGCGACACGCTGGCCGCCGCGCTGGCGGCGCTGCTGGCCGCCGGCGGCGAGCTGCAGGCGGCCGTGGGCGAGGCGCTGTCGTTCCTCGACCAGGCGCTCGACGCGGGCTTCCGCCCCGGCATGGGCAACGTCGTGCCCGACCGCTTCTTCTGGGCCCTGCCGCCGCCCGAGGAGGGCGAGGACGGCGAGGGCGGCACGCCCGAGCCCGAGCCCGAGGACCCCAAGGGCAAGAGCGCGCCGCGGCGCGTGCACTGAAGCCGCGCCGGAACGTCCGCCTGCCTGCCTGCCCGCCCTGCCCCGCCGACCCGATCTGCCGACCCGATCCGCCATGCCCACCAACGAGCAGCTCTACGCCCGCGCGCAGCGCGTCATCCCCGGCGGCGTCAACTCGCCGGTGCGCGCCTTCCGCGCCGTCGGCGGCACGCCGCGCTTCATCCAGCGCGCGCAGGGCGCCTACCTCGTCGATGCCGAGGGCCGGCGCTACATCGACTACATCGGCTCCTGGGGCCCGATGATCCTCGGCCACGGCCACCCGGCGGTGCTCGAGGCGGTGGCGAAGGCGGCCGCCGACGGCCTGAGCTTCGGCGCCCCGACCGAGCGCGAGATCGAACTGGCCGAAGCCCTCATCGGCCATGTGCCCGGCCTGGAGCAGGTGCGGCTGGTCAGCAGCGGCACCGAGGCCGGCATGAGCGCGCTGCGGCTGGCGCGCGGCGCCACCGGGCGCAGCAAGATCGTCAAGTTCGAGGGCTGCTACCACGGCCACGCCGATGCGCTGCTGGTCAAGGCCGGCTCGGGCCTGGCCACCTTCGGCCACCCCACCAGCGCCGGCGTGCCGGCCGAGGTGGTCAAGCACACGCTGGTGCTCGAGTACAACCATCTGGGCCAGCTCGAGGAGACCTTCGCGACCCAGGGCGGCGAGATCGCCTGCGTGATGATCGAGCCGATCGCCGGCAACATGAACTTCGTGCGCGCCTCGGTGCCCTTCATGGCGCGGCTGCGCGAGCTCTGCACCCGCCACGGCGCGCTGCTGGTGTTCGACGAGGTGATGACGGGCTTTCGGGTCGCGCTGGGCGGGGCGCAGAGCCTGTACGCGCGGCAGATCCCGGGCTTCCGGCCCGACATGAGCGTGTTCGGCAAGGTCATCGGCGGCGGCATGCCGCTGGCGGCCTTCGGCGGCAGCCGCGACGTGATGAGCCAGCTCGCGCCGCTGGGCCCGGTCTACCAGGCCGGCACGCTGAGCGGCAACCCGGTGGCCACGGCCTGCGGCCTGGCGACGCTGAAGGAGATCGCCCGGCCCGGCTTCTACGAGGCCCTGTCGGCGCGCACGCGTGCGCTGGTCGGCGGCCTGGAGGAGGCCGCGCGCGAGGCCGGCGTGCCGCTGGTGGGCGACAGCGAGGGCGGCATGTTCGGCTTCTTCTTCGCCCCGGCGCTGCCGCAGAACTACGGCGCCGTGATGGCCACCGACGCGGCGCGCTTCAACCGCTTCTTCCACGCGATGCTCGATCGCGGCGTCTACCTGGCGCCGGCGATGTACGAGGCCGGCTTCGTCAGCGCCGCGCACGGCGCCGAAGAGATCGCGGCCACGCTGCACGCGGCCGGCGAGGCGCTGCGCGGCTGAGCGCGGCCCCGGCGCGCCGTCGCAGCGCCGTTGCTTCGTCGTCGCAGCGTCGTCTCCGAGCCATCGCCTCGTCGTGGCCCCGGCTGCCGGCCGCGCGCGGCCGGGGCCGGCTCCTAGAATGCCTCGCATGCACCTGCACATCCTGGGCATCGGCGGCACCTTCATGGGCGGCCTGGCGGCGCTGGCCTGCGAGGCCGGGCACCGCGTGACGGGCTGCGACGCCGGCATCTACCCGCCGATGAGCGAGCAGCTCCGCGCGCTGGGCATCGAGTTCATCGAGGGCTGGGGCGCCGACCAGCTGGCGATCGCGCCCGACGTGTTCGTGGTCGGCAACGTGGTCAGCCGCGGCAACCCGCTGATGGAGGCCTTGCTCGACGCCGGCCGGCCCTACACCAGCGGCCCGCAGTGGCTGGCCGAGCAGGTGCTGCAGCCGCGCCATGTGCTGGCCGTGGCCGGCACCCACGGCAAGACGACGACGACGGCGATGCTGGCCTGGATCCTCGAGCAGGCGGGGCTGGCCCCGGGCTTCCTGGTCGGCGGCGTGCCGCTGAACTTCGGGCGCTCGGCGCGGCTGGGCGGCGGCGGGCCGCGCAGCCCCTTCGTGATCGAGGCCGACGAGTACGACACCGCGCTCTTCGACAAGCGCAGCAAGTTCGTGCACTACCGGCCGCGCACCGCGGTGCTGAACAACCTCGAGCTCGACCACGCCGACATCTTTCCCGACCTGGCGGCCATCGAGACCCAGTTCCACCACCTCGTGCGCACGGTGCCGGCCAGCGGCCGCCTGGTCGTCAATGCCCGCGACGCGGCGCTGGCGCGGGTGCTGGCGCGCGGCTGCTGGAGCGAGGTGCAGCGATTCGGCACCAAGCGCGAAGAGCCCGGCGGCCTGTGCGCGCGCGGCGACGCGCAGGCCTTCGACGTGCTTCGCGGCAGCCTGCGCCTGGGCCGCGTCGAGTGGGGCCTGCTGGGCGAGCACAACCAGCTCAATGCGCTGGCCGCCATCGGCGCGGCCGAGCACGTGGGCGTGGCCCCCGAACTCGCCTGCGCCGCGCTCGGCCGCTTCGAGAGCGTGCGCCGCCGGCTCGAGCTCTGCGGCGAGGCGGCGGGCGTGAAGGTCTACGACGACTTCGCGCACCACCCCAGCGCCATGCGCGCCACCCTCGACGGCCTGCGCCGCAAGCTCGAGAAGGACGCGGCCGCCGGCGGCCCGCCGCCGCGCATCCTGGCCGTGTTCGAGCCGCGCTCCAACACGATGAAGCTGGGCACGATGAAGGCCCAGCTGCCCTGGGCGCTGGAGGGCGCCGACCTCGCCTTCTGCCTGCAGGGCGACTACGGCTGGAGCGCGCGCGAGGCGCTGGCGCCGCTGGGGCGCAAGGCCTGCGTCGCCGACGCGGTGCCGGCGCTGGTCGACGCCGTGGTGCGCGCCGCCCGGCCGGGCGACCAGGTGCTGTGCATGAGCAACGGCAGCTTCGGCGGCATCCATGCCCGGCTGCTGGCGGCGCTGGCTGCCCGGCCCTGAAGCCCAACCCTGACGCCCAGACCTGACGCCCGGCCCCGGAGCGCCTGGCCCTGACGCCGACGCCGCCCACGCCGGCGTCGGCGATCAGCTGCGGATCACGGTCGCACGCAGCGATTCGGTCAGCAGCGACAGCGCGTCCTGCAGATGGGCCCGGTTCTCCACCGACAGGCCGCCGCGCGCCAGGGCCCGGCGCAGCTGCTGCTGCAGCGACACCGCGTGCAGCCGGGCCAGGCTCAGCGCGTCGGCCGGCAGCGCCGGCGCGGGCCGGGTCAGCATCGCCTGCACGCGCTTGAGGTACTCGCGCTGCAGGTTGCGGCGCAGCGGGTCGATCGGGCGGCCGCTGTCGAGCTCGCTCCACACCGCCTGCTGCAAGGTGCCGTAGACCTCGTCCAGCGAGATCGCGCCGCCGCGCTGGGCCGCCGGCAGGTAGCTGGGCAGGTCGAGCAGGCGCTGCGCGGTGCCGGCGTCGAGCAGCCGGTCCAGCGCCGCGGCCTGCAGCTGCAGCACCAGCCGCGGCACCGACAGCGGGCCGGGCCGCGCGTACTCGATGTAGTCGGGCGTGACGTCGGCCAGGAACTCGGGCTTGAAGCGGAAGCTCTCGCTGCTGAACACCCGCTCGGCCAGGAAGCGCAGCGCCTGGCGCTGCTGCGCCGGCGGCACCGGGCGGAAGCCCGGCCGGCCGCTGCCGGGCAGGTCGCGGTCGATGCTCATGCCGCCCACGTACTTGGCCGCCAGCTCGGGCAGCCCGGCCACCTGGCGCAGGCCGGCCAGCACGCTGCGGCGCAGCCGCTCGGCGCCGTCGCCGGGCTGGGGGCCGCGCGCCTGCACGCGCGCCCAGAGCTCCTCCGACAGGGCGAAGCGGCGCTGGTACCAGGCCAGCGGGTCGTTGCCGAGGTCGAAGCGGTTGATCAGCGGGTCCAGCCCCGCGTTGCCGCCGTAGCCGCCGGCATCGCCGTCGTCGCCGAAGGCCAGGCGCGGGTCGCTGCGGCTGCGCTCGGCGATGTGCTGCAGTTCCTGCTTCTCGCGGCCCGCGTCCAGCGGCTTGTAGCCGTACTCGATGGCCCAGTAGTCGTAGGGACCCAGGCCCGTCATCACCGGCTCGCCCTGGCGCTCGCCCTTCAGCGGCAGGTTGAAGGGGTTGTAGTCCATCACCGAGCCCGAGATGCCGTGCGCGTCGTCGTAGGCGCGGTCGCGCAGCTCGGCCGGGGTGACGGTGGTGGAGGCCTTGAAGTTGTGGCGCAGGCCCAGTGTGTGGCCCACCTCGTGCGTGATGACGGCCTTGACGTAGGCCTGCGCGAAGGCCTCGGCCTCGGGGCTGTCGGGGGCCAGGTCGCCGCGCGCCTCGAGCATGTCGCGCGCGAAGTCGAGCTCGTTGGCGCCCTCGGCGGCGTAGCTGCAGCCCGGCGGGTTGGTGGACGACCACAGCGCCGCGTAGGCGGCGCCCACCCGCTCGGCGGCGCTGGCCGACAGGCCCAGGCTGTCCAGGTCCTCGTGCACCAGGCGCCGCGCGCCGCGGCCGAAGACGTCGCTCATGCCGATGTCGGCGTCGAGGATCTCGCCCGTGCGCGGGTCGCTGTCGGACGGGCCGATGGCGAAGCCCACGTCGGCGCCGACGAACCAGCGGATCGAGGCATGCCCGGCGTCCATGTCGTCGAAGCCGGCATCCTCGCCCTGCTGGCGCACGACGATGGCGTCCTTGAAGCCGATGCGCTCGAAGGCCTGGTTCCAGACCAGGATGCCGGCCCGGATGCTGGCGCGGTAGCGCTCGGGGATGTTCTTGTCGAGCCAATAGGTGATGGGCTTGACGGGCTCGGACAGCGCGGCGGACGGGTCCTTCTTCTCGAGCCGCCAGCGCCGGATCAGGTGCACGCGCGGATTGGCGCGCAGGTCGTCGGACAGGTCGGTGTAGCTGTCGGTGAAGTAGCCCACGCGCGGGTCGGCCTCGCGCACCGGCATGGGCTGCGCGGGCAGCGCGCGGAAGTTGTAGACGAAGCCCACGAACAGGCTGCGCGGGTCGGGCGTGGTCGAGGGCAGCTGCACCGGCGAGGGCGGCGCCCCCGGCGGCAGCACGGGCGGCGCCGGGATGCGCGGCACCGCGTAGTGCACGCGGGCCGACAGCGTGGTGAGCTCGGCCTCGGCGCGGGCGCTCTCGAAGTAGGAATTGGTGCGGTCGGCGGCGAAGGGCAGCCGGTAGGCCGCTTCCAGCGCCGTGCTGTAGCCGGCCAGGTCGCCGAGCAGGAAGCTCGCGTCGACCAGCACCGCGCGGCTGTCGGGCGCCTCGGCGCTGGCCAGCGGGGCGCTGCCGATCAGGCTGTCGCTGAAGCCCTCGCGCACCGCGTGCGCGGCGGCGCGGTCGCGGTCGGCGCGGAAGGCCTCCTGCAGCGCCACCAGCTGCAGGTGGTTGCCGATGCGTCGGAACTCGACCCGCCAGTGCGGGCCCATCTGGCTGGCGTACAGGCCGCGCTCGCCGACCGAGGCGGCGACGTTGACCGAGAACAGCATCGGCCGGCCGATGCGGTCGGGCGCGATCTCGAGCCAGACCTTGTCGTCCTTGCGCCAGACCGGCACGAAGCCGTCCTCGCGCTTGGCGCCCTTGATGACCTCGGCGTAGGGCCTGGGGGCGCCGGGCTCGGGCTTGGCGGCCGAGGCCGAAGCAGCGGCCGATGCCGACGAAGCGGCCGCGGCCGCGGCGCCGGGCGACTTCGCGGCGGGCACGGCGCAGCCGGCCAGACCCAGGGCCAGCAGCGGCGCCGCCAGCGTGATCGGCCAGGCGGCGGGCCGGCCCGCGCAAGAGGAGGCGACGGGCCGAAGGGCCGGCTGGCGGCGCGCGACAGGAGTGGACGGCATGGGCAGGCGCTGGGGCGGCGAGTCGATAAAGTGGGGGTCGATTCTGCAGCGCCGGCGGCCCGCGCCGGGCCGGGTTTGCCTGCGGCCGGCCACCCCATGCCCACCACCCACCTGCTCTACCTGCACGGCTTCCGCTCGTCGCCGCGTTCGTCCAAGGCCGGGCGCCTGCAGGCCTGGCTGGCCGCCCATGCGCCACAGGTGCGCTGGTGGTGCCCGCAGCTGCCGCCCTCGCCGCGCGCGGCGCTGGCGCTGCTGGCCGAGGGCACGGCCGACTGGCCCGACGGCGCCGACGGCGGGGCGGCCGTCGTCGGCAGCTCGCTGGGCGGCTACTACGCGACCGTGCTGGCCGAGCGCCGCGGCTGGCGCGCCGTGCTGCTGAACCCGGCGGTGGACCCGGCACGCGACCTCGCGGCCCATGTCGGCGTGCAGACCGGCTACCACGATGCCGGCCAGCGCTTCGAGTTCGAGCCCGGCCACCTCGACGAACTGCGCGCCATGAGCCCGCCCGCGCTCACGCGCATGGAGCGCTACCTGCCCGTCATCGCCCGCGGCGACGAAGTGCTGGACTGGCGCGAGATGAGCGCCCGCTACGCCGGCGCGGCCCAGCGGCTGGTGGCGGGCGGCGACCATGCGCTGTCGGATTTCGAGTCGCACCTGCCGGCGCTGCTGCGGTTTCTGCGGCTGTGCGATTGAACCGCCGCCGGCGCCGGGCGGCGGCGTTCCGGCGGACGCAGCGGCGACAATCCGGGCGATGTATGCATTGTTCGACGACGCCGGCAAGTTCCACGCCGGACGCGTGATGTCCGAGGCCGAGAGCTCGCTGCAGGTCGAACTCGACTCGGGCAAGCGCGTGAAGGTCAAGGCCGCCAACGTGATGCTGCGCTTCGAGCAGCCGGCGCCGGCCCAGCTGATGGCGCAGGCGCAGGCGCTGGCCGGCGAGATCGACCTCGACCTGGCCTGGGAATTCGCGCCCGAGGGCGAGTTCGGCTTCGCCGACCTGGCGCGCGAGTACTTCGACGCCAGTGCCGGGGCCGAGCGGCAGGCCGCCGCGCTGCTGCGGCTGTTCGAGGCGCCGCACTATTTTCGCCGCCTGGGCCGCGGGCTGTTCCGCAAGGCGCCCGAGGACACGGTGAAGGCGGCGCTGGCCGCGATCGAGCGCAAGCAGCAGGTCGCCGCGCAGATCGTGGCCTGGGCCGACGAGCTGGTCGCCGGCCGCTGCCCGGCGCCGGTGGGCGAGCAGCTCTACCGCATCCTCTTCAGGCCCGACAAGAACGGCCCCGAGTACAAGGCCGTGGTCGAGGCCGCCCGGCGGGCGCAGAAGGCGCCGCTGGACCTGCTGACCGCGGCCGGCGCCATCGCCAGCCCCTACCAGTTCCACTGGCAGCGCTTCCTGTTCGAGCAGTTCCCCAAGGGCACCGGCTTCGGCGCGGTGCCGCCGGCGGCCTCGGCGGCCAGGGACGAGCTGCCGCTGGCCGCGGTGCGCGCCTTCTCGATCGACGACTCGGCCACCACCGAGATCGACGACGCGCTGTCGGTGCAGGGCCTGGGCAGCGGCGAGGTGGTGTTCGGCATCCACATCGCCGCCCCGGGCCTGGCGATCGCGCCCGACTCGGCGCTGGACCGGATCGCGCGCGAGCGCCTGTCCACCGTCTACATGCCGGGCTGGAAGATCACGATGCTGCCCGACGACGTGGTGCAGGCCTGGACGCTGGCCGAGGGCCGCGACTGCCCGGCGCTGAGCCTGTACCTGACGCTGGACGAGGCGACGCTGGAGGTGCGCGCCCACCAGACCCGGCTCGAGCGCGTGCCGGTGGCCGCCAACCTGCGCCACGACCGGCTGGACGCGCTGGTCACCGAAGCCACGCTCGGCGGCGAGGCGCCGGCCGAATACCCGTTCGCGCCCGAACTCGCCTTCGCATTCCGCCTGGCGCGCGCGCTCAAGGCGCGGCGCGAGCAGGTGCGCGGCAAGCCCGAGGTGTTCAACCGGCCCGACTACAGCTTCAAGCTGGAGGGCGCCGGGGTCGGCGAACGCGAGCCCACGGGCGAGGAGACCGTGGCCATCGGCACCCGCCGCCGCGGCGCGCCGCTGGACCTGATCGTGGCCGAGGCCATGATCCTGGCCAACAGCACCTGGGGCGGCTGGCTGGCCGAGCTGGGCGTGCCGGCCATCTACCGCAGCCAGGCGAGCCTGCTGCCGGGCATCAAGGTGCGCATGGGCACCAAGCCGCTGCCGCATGCCGGCATGGGCGTGGCGCAGTACGCCTGGGCGACGTCGCCGCTGCGCCGCTACGTCGACCTGGCCAACCAGTGGCAGCTCATCGCCTGCGTGCGCCACGGCCGCACGGCGGCGCTGGCCGCGCCGTTCAAGCCCAAGGACGCGGCGCTGTTCTCGGTGATCTCGGCCTTCGACACCACCTACGCCGCCTACAACGGCTTCCAGCAGGGCATCGAGCGCTACTGGACCCTGCGCTGGCTGCAACAAAACGGCGTCGCCGAGCTCGAAGCCGCGGTGATGAAGGACGGCCTGGTGCGCGCCGAGACCCTGCCCCTGGTGTTTCGCGTGCCCGGCACCGAGGCGCTGGCGCGCGGCAGCCGCGTGCGCGCCCGCATCACCGGCATCGACCTGCTCACGCTCGAGCTGCACGCGGCGCTGGCGGCGCAGCTGGCCGCGCCGGCCGCGTCGCCGGGCGGCCCGGCCGGCGACGGTGGCGGGGACACGGCCGACGACAGCGGCGACGAGGCCGACCCCGGCGCTGCCCTGACGCTGGCCATCGCGCTGGACGACGCCCTGCAGCCGGCCCCCGGCGGACCCGAGGGCACCGGCCCCGCGCCCGCCGCCGGCTGATCCACGGCGATGGCCTGGTTCAAGTCCGCCTCGCTGGCCAAGCTGTCGGCCCTGCAGTGGGCGCTGGCGGCGTCGCTGGCCTTCCATGCGGCGCTGCTGACGGTGCACTTCGTCCATCCGCAGGCGCTGGACCGGGCTTTCCGCGACACGCCGCTGGAGGTGATCCTCGTCAACGCCCATTCCTCGGAGCCGCCGACGCAGGCGCGCGCGATCGCGCAGGCCAACCTGGCCGGCGGCGGCGAGGCCGACCGCGGCCGCGCGACCTCGCCGCTGCCGATGTCGCCCACGATGCAGCTGGGAGACGCCGCCGAGGACGCGCACCGCCGCATCGACCAGATGCAGGACGAGCAGCAGCAGCTGCTGACCCAGCTGCGGCGCGAGATGGCCGCCCTGCCGCCGCCCGACCCGGCCCACGACCGCGGCACGCCGCTGGAGCGAGCGCAGGAAGAGCGGCGCAAGCAGCTGCTGCGCCTGCTGGCCGAGATCGAGAAGCGCATCAACGAGCAGAACGCGCGGCCCAAGAAGCGCTACATCAGCCCGGCCACGCGCGAGCAGGTCTATGCCCTGTACTACGACGCGCTGCGCCGGCGCATCGAGGAGCGCGGCACGCGCGACTTCCCCGAGTACAACGGCGCCAAGCTCTACGGCGAGCTGACGATGAACGTGACGGTGGATGCCGCCGGCCGCGTGGTCGACGCCGAGATCGTGCGCCCCTCGGGCGTGCCGCGGCTGGACCGCCAGGCCGTGGCCATCGTGCGCGCGGCTGCGCCCTTCGGCCCGTTCTCGCCGGCGATGCGGGCCCAGGCCGACCAGATCGTGGTGACCTCGCGCTTCCGCTTCACGCGCGAGGACGGCGTCGAGGCCACGCCGATGGAGCGGCCGTGAACCCGCCGGACCGCTACGCCGTGCTCGGCCACCCGGTGGCGCACAGCCGCTCGCCGGCCATCCACGCCGCCTTCGCGCGCCAGACCGGCGAGGCGATCGAGTACGGGCGCGTGTTGTGCCCGCTGGACGGCTTCGAGGCCACGGTGCAGGCTTTCGCCGACGGCGGCGGTCGCGGCTGCAACGTCACCGTGCCGTTCAAGTTCGAGGCCTGGCGGCTGGCGGCCCGGCGCAGCGAGCGCGCCGAGCTCGCCCAGGCCGCCAACGTGCTGCGCTTCGACGCCCAGGGCTGGTGGGCCGACAACACCGACGGCATCGGCCTGGTGCGCGACATCGAGCAGGGCGCCGGCGTGTCGCTGGCCGGCCGGCGCGTGCTGCTGGTGGGCGCGGGCGGCGCCGGTGCCGGCGTGCTGGGCCCGCTGCTGGCCGCCGGTCCGGCCGAGGTGATGGTGGCCAACCGCAGCCCCGAGCGCGCGCAGGCGCTCGTGGCCCGCCACGCCGCCTGGGCCGGTGCGCGGGGCGTGGCGCTGGCGGCCTGCGCGCTGGACGCTGCCGGGCCGGGCTTCGACATCGTCCTCAACGCCAGCGCCAGCAGCCTGCAGGGCCAGGCCCTGCCGCTGGCGCCGTCCACCCTGGCGCCGCAGGCGCTGGCGGTGGACCTGATGTACGGCCCCGCGGCCGAGCCCTTCCTGGCCTGGGCCCGCGCCGCCGGCGCCCGGGCGCGCGACGGCCTGGGCATGCTGGTGGAACAGGCGGCCGAGGCCTACTGGGTCTGGCGCGGCCGCCGCCCGCTGACGGCGCCCGTGCTCGAGGCCCTGCGCGCGCAGGACCGGGCCGCGCCATGACGCGGCGCGGCGCCCGGGGCTCGACGCTGCGCCGGCTGGGCGCGCTCGTGCTGCTGTGCGCGCTGGCGCTGCAGGCGGTGTTCGTGCTGCGCATCGCGTCCATGCGCTGGGTCGATCCGCAGTCCACGCCGTTCCAGCGCAGCGAGGCCTGGCAGATGTGGCGCCACGAGAGCCGGCTGCACTGGGCCCAGCAATGGGTGCCGATGAGCCGCATCGCGCCCGCCCTCGGGCGTGCCGTGATCGCCAGCGAGGACGCCGAGTTCGTCAGCCACGACGGCGTCGAGTGGGACGCGATCGAAAAGGCCTGGCAGAAGAACCAGCAGGCCGAGCACCGGGCCGAGCTGCGCGCCCAGCGGCTGCCGCCGGGGCGGGCGCCGCCGGCGCCGAAGATCGTGGGCGGCTCCACCATCAGCCAGCAGCTGGCGAAGAACCTCTTCCTCTCGGGCGAGCGCACCGTGCTGCGCAAGGCGCAGGAGCTTGTGCTCACCTTCGCGCTGGAAGCGCTGCTGTCGAAGGAGCGCATCCTCGAGATCTACCTCAACAACGTCGAGTGGGGCGACGGCATCTTCGGCGCCCAGGCCGCCGCGCAGCACTACTTCCACGTCGATGCGAGCCGGCTCGGGCCGGCGCAGGCGGCACGGCTGGCGGTGATGCTGCCGGCGCCCAAGCGCTTCGAGCAGCGGCCCGACTCGGCCTACGTGAGCGGGCGGGCCGCCGTGATCCTGGCCCGCATGGGCGCTGTCCAGGTGCCGCCGCGGGGGCCCTGATGGCCGAAGGCAGCGCCGAGATCGCGGCCCTGGCCGCCCGCCTGGTGGCCGACGAGGGCCTGGATTACGCCAGCGCCAAGCGGCGCGCCCTGAAGAGCCTATTCGGTCCCGGCGCGCGGGTGGAGCTGCCCACCAACGAGGCGCTGGAGGACGCACTGCGCGAGCACATTGCGCTCTTCCACGCCGACACCCAGCCGGCCGAGCTGCGCGCGCTGCGCCGGGCCGCGCTGCCCTGGATGCGGCGCCTGGCCGAGTTCAGGCCGCACCTGGGCGGCGCGGTCTGGCGCGGCACGGCGACCCGCATGTCGGCGCTGCAGCTCGACCTGTACTGCGACGACCCGAAGGCAGCCGAGATCGCCCTCGTCAACGCCGGCCTGCGCTTCGACACCGGCCAGCTCGTGCGGCCGGGCCGGCGCGAGCCGCTGAACGTCCTGACCCTGAGCGTGCCCGACCGCACGCCGGGCGAGGCCATCACGCTGCACCTCATACTGCATGACCTGGACGAGCAGCGCGGCGCGCTCAAGCCCGACGCGCGCGGCCGCAGCTGGCGCGGCGACCTGGCCGCCCTGCAACGATGCCTGGAAGAGGACGAATGAACCGACGAACCTGGATCCTGGGCGGGGCCGGCCTTGCAGCCGCGGCTGCCGGCGCAGCCTGGCGGGCGGGCGGCGGGCTGCTCAGCGCGGCCGGCGCCGCCACGGCCGGGCCGACGGGCGCGGCCGATTCGGCCGACGGGGCGCTCTGGGCGGCCCGCTTCGCCCGCCCCGAAGGCGGCACGCTGGACCTGGCGGCGCTGCGCGGGCGTCCGCTGGTGCTGAACTTCTGGGCCACCTGGTGCCCGCCCTGCGTGAAGGAAATGCCCGAGATCGACCGCTTCGCCGGCCCCTTCCAGGCGGCCGGCGGCAGCGTCGTCGGGCTGGCCGTGGACAACCCGGCCGCCGTGCGCAGCTTCCTGGCCCGCACCCCGGTGCATTACGCCATCGGCCTGGCCGGCTTCGAGGGCACCGACCTCAGCCGCAAGCTGGGCAATGTCGACGGCGCCCTGCCCTTCACGGTGGTGGTCGACCGCGCCGGGCGCGTGGCGCACCGCCGCCTGGGCGCGAGCAGCTACGACGAGCTGGTGGCCTGGACGAAGGGCCTTTGACAGCCCCCAAGCAGATGTGGCTTTGCCACTTTGCTTGACCCCCCTCGGGAGGCGGGATGGGCGCAGCCCGGCCCTGGGGGCACTCAGCCAGCCTTTACTGCGTAGTTTCCCGGCCAAGTTGCAACGAGCCGCCCGGAACGGCCTGCAAAACGCTTAAAGTCCGGCCTCCGATGGCGCCGGGTCAGCAGCGCCGGCGCAGCGCCCATGACCCGCACCGTTCCGAACCGACCCCGCCGCCCGCCGTTCGCGCAACTCCGGATCGATGCCGATCCGACCTGGATCGCGGCCGATGCCGGCTACTGGATGCGCCGGCGGCACTGATCGCCACCCTGGTGGGCCGGGAGGGCCGCACCGCATCCCCACAAGGACCACACCCCGATGGACCTGCGAAAACTGAAGACGCTGATCGACCTCGTGTCCGAGTCGAACATCTCCGAGCTCGAAGTCACCGAAGCCGAAGGCAAGGTGCGCATCGTCAAGGCCGGCCCCGCCGCGGCCGTGGCACCCGCGCCTGCCGCGATGCCGGCTGCCGGCCCGGCGCCGGCAGCCGTGCTGCCGCCCGTGCCGGTGCCGCCCCCTGCGCCGGTGGGCAAGGTGATCAAGGCCCCGATGGTGGGCACCTTCTACCGATCGGCCAGCCCGGGCGCCAAGGCCTTCGTCGAGATCGGCGACACCATCGCCGAAGGCCAGGCGGTCTGCATCATCGAGGCGATGAAGATCATGAACGAGATCGAGGCCGACTGCGCCGGCCGGGTGCTCTCCATCCTGTGCGAGAACGGGCAGGCGGTGGAGTTCGGCCAGCCGCTGTTCACGGTGGAATAGGCGGCCGCGTGTTCAAGAAGATCCTGATCGCCAATCGAGGCGAGATCGCCCTGCGGATCCAGCGCGCCTGTCGCGAGATGGGCATCAAGGCGGTGGTCGTCTACTCCGAGGCCGACCGCGAGGCCAAGTACGTCAAGCTCGCCGACGAGGCGGTGTGCATCGGCCCGGCGGCCAGCGCGCTGAGCTACCTCAACATGCCGGCCATCATCTCCACGGCCGAGGTGACCGACGCCGAGGCCATCCACCCCGGCTACGGCTTCCTGAGCGAGAACGCCGACTTCGCCGAGCGGGTCGAGAAGAGCGGCTTCACCTTCATCGGCCCCACGCCCGAGAGCATCCGGCTCATGGGCGACAAGGTCTCGGCCAAGCAGGCGATGATCAAGAGCGGGGTGCCCTGCGTGCCGGGCTCCGAAGGCGAGCTGCCCGAGGACCCGAAGGAGATCATCCGCATCGCGCGCTCGATCGGCTACCCGGTGATCATCAAGGCCGCCGGCGGCGGCGGCGGGCGCGGCATGCGCGTCGTGCACACCGAGGCGGCGCTGATCCACGCCGTGCAGACCACGCGCGCCGAGGCCGGCGCCGCGTTCTCGAACCCGGCCGTGTACATGGAGAAGTTCCTCGAGCGGCCGCGCCACATCGAGATCCAGGTGCTGGCCGACCAGCACAAGAACGCGGTGTGGCTGGGCGAGCGCGACTGTTCGATGCAGCGCCGGCACCAGAAGATCATCGAGGAGGCCCCGGCGCCGGGGCTGCCGCGGCGCATCATCGAGCGCATCGGCGAGCGCTGCTCGGCCGCGTGCAAGAAGATCGGCTACCGCGGCGCCGGCACCTTCGAGTTCCTGTACGAGGACGGCGAGTTCTTCTTCATCGAGATGAACACCCGCGTCCAGGTCGAGCACCCGGTGACGGAGATGGTCACCGGCATCGACATCGTGCAGATGCAGATCAAGGTGGCGGCCGGCGAGCGGCTGCCCTTCACGCAGAAGGCGGTCACGATGCGCGGCCACGCCATCGAGTGCCGCATCAACGCCGAGGACCCGTACAAGTTCACGCCCTCGCCCGGCCGCATCACGCTGTGGCATCCTCCCGGCGGGCCGGGCGTGCGGGTCGATTCGCACATCTACACCAACTACTTCGTGCCGCCGAACTACGACTCGATGGTGGGCAAGATCATCTGCCACGGCGACACCCGCGAGCAGGCCCTGGCGCGCATGCGCACCGCCCTGTCCGAGACCCTGGTCGAGGGCATCCAGACCAACATCGCGCTGCACCGCGAGCTCATGGCCGACGCCAAGTTCATCGAGGGTGGCACCAGCATCCACTACCTCGAAGGCTGGCTCGGCCAGCACCGCCGCTAGCGGCCCGCGCCGCGCACCGCCGCTGCCACGCCATGTTCGAGCTCGTGCTGCGCGCGCCGCAGGCCCTGGTGGAGCCGGTGTCCGAGGCCCTGATGGGCGAGCACGAGGCGCTGTCGGTCTCGGTCGAGGACGCCGACGCCGGCGGCCCCGGCGAGCAGGCCCTGTTCGGCGAGCCCGGCCTGCCGGCCCCGGCCGCGGGCTGGGACCGCTCGACGCTGAAGGCGCTGTTCGAGACCGAGGCCGAGGCCGAGCGCGCCGCCACCTTGCTGCTGGCGCAGGCCGGCACGCAGGGCCTGCAGGTGCAGGCGCTGGCGCCGCTGGCCGAGCAGGACTGGGTGCAGCTGACGCAGTCGCAGTTCGCGCCGGTGGCCATCACGCCCGGCTTCTGGATCGTGCCGAGCTGGCACGAGCCTCCGGCGGCGGCGCGCCACGTGATCCGGCTCGACCCCGGCTTGGCCTTCGGCACCGGCACCCACCCCACGACCCGGATGTGCCTGCGCTGGCTCGCCGCCCGCGCCGAGGCCGACGCCAGCGGGTCGCTGGCCGAGGCGCGGGTGCTGGACTACGGCTGCGGCTCGGGCATCCTGGCCATCGCCGCGGCGCTGCTGGGCGCCGGCGCGGTGGACGCCGTCGACATCGACCCCGCGGCCGTGCAGGCCACGCGCGACAACGCCGAGCGCAACGGCGCCCGGCTGGCCGCCGTCGGCGGGCCCGACGCCGCCCGGGGCCGCTACGGCCTGGTGCTGGCCAACATCCTGGCCACGCCGCTGCGGCTGCTGGCGCCGATGCTCACGGCCCATGTGACGCCGGGCGGCTGGCTGGTGCTGGCCGGCCTGCTCGAGCGCCAGGCCGACGAGCTGGCCGCCGCCTACGCGCCAGGGCTGGCGCTGTCGGTCGCGGCGCGCGACGAAGGCTGGGCCCTGATGACGGCGCAGCGCGCCGCGGGCGCCTGATGGCCGGCGGCCTGGCCACGCGCTGCCCGGCCTGCGACACGGCCTTTCGCGTCGTGCTCGACCAGCTGCGCGTCTCCGACGGCTGGGTGCGCTGCGGTCGCTGCACCGAAGTCTTCAATGCCGGCGAGCGCCTGATCGACGTCGAGACCGGCGCACCGCGCAGGATGCCCGAGCCGGTCGCCGAATCTGGCCCGGGCCCCGCCGCCGAGCCGGCCGCCGCGCCCGGCGGCGTGGACATCGAGTTCGAGAGCGCGGCCTTCGCCGATGCCGCCGACGCGGCCGACGCCGTGCCCCGCACAGCGGCCGGCCCGGCGGCAACCGGCCCGGCAGCCCGGGCCGACATCGCGCTGTGGGCCAGCGAGCCTCCCGGGCCGGCCGGTCCCGACGAGGCCGGCGCCCGCATCGATGCCGATGCCGAGGCCGACCTGCGCGCCGAGCCTGCGGCCATGCCCTCGTTCCTGCGCCGTGCCGAGCAGGCGCAGCGCTGGCAGCAGCCCCGCGTGCGCGCGGGTCTGGCCGCGGTGGCGGTGCTGGGGCTTCTGGGCCTGGCCGGCCAGGTCGGCTACAGCTACCGCGACCTGGTCGCCGCGCGCTACCCGGCGCTGGCGCCGGTGCTCGCCCAGGCCTGCGCCGCGCTCGGCTGCACGATCGCGCCGCCGCGCCTGATCGAGAGCTTGAGCGTGGACAGCAGCGGCCTGGTGCGGGTCGACAACAGCAACCGCTACCGGCTGAGCGTGGCCCTGCGCAACCGCGCCGGCGTCGAGGCGGCACTGCCGGCGCTGGAGCTGGCGCTGACCGACAGCCAGGGCCGCCTGCTGGCGCGGCGGGTGCTGCGCCCCGGCGAGCTCGGTGCCGGCCAGGCCGCGCTGCCGGCCGGCCGCGAGGTCACGCTGCAGGCCACGCTGCAGGCCGCCACCGACCCGGTGGCCGGCTACACGATCGAGCTCTTCTATCCCTGAGGGCGCCCGCCCTCGCCCCGGTCGACCGACCCTCCAGGAGCTGCCATGCCCGCGCTGATCTGCGGATCCCTCGCCTTCGACACCATCGCCACCTTCCCGGGCCGCTTCGCCGAGCAGATCCTGCCCGACCAGGTGCACATCCTGAACGTCAGCTTCCTGGTGCCCACGCTGCGGCGCGAATGGGGCGGCTGCGCCGGCAACATCGCCTACAACCTGCAGGGCCTGGGCGGCGCGCCGGTGATCCTGGGCGCGGTGGGCGTGGACGGCGACGCCTACCTGGCGCGCGTGCGCGGCTGGGGCGCCGACACCTCGCTGATCCTGCGCGATGCCGTGCTGCACACGGCGCAGTGCCACATCACCACCGACCGCGACAACAACCAGATCACGGCCTTCCACCCCGGCGCGATGAGCCACGCGCACCTGATGCCGGTGCCGGCGAAGGCCGAGCGCGGCGACCTGGCCATCGGCATCATCGCGCCCGACGGCCGCGACGCGATGTGGCAGCACGCGCACCAGATGCACGCCCAGGGCATCCCGTTCGTGTTCGACCCCGGCCAGCAGCTGCCGCAGTTCGACGGCGCCGAGCACCGCGAGATCCTGGGCCTGGCGCGCTGGGTCGCCCTCAACGACTACGAGGCCCGGATGCTGCAGGAGCGCACCGGCGAATCGCCCGAGGCGCTGTCGCGCCGGCCCAACCTGCAGGGCGTGGTCGTGACCCTGGCCGACCAGGGCTGCGAGCTCTGGGTGCGTGGCGCGCGCACGGCCGTGCCGGGCGTGAAGGCCGAACGCGTGGTCGACCCCACCGGCTGCGGCGACGCCTTCCGCGCCGGGCTGCTCTACGGGCTGGAGCGCGGCTGGCCGCTGGCGCGCTGCGCCGCCCTGGGCAACCGCCTGGGCGCGCTCAAGATCGCCGAGCGCGGCCCGCAGAACCACGCCATCGACCCGTCGATCCTGGGCGCGGCCTGAGCGCGGCCTGATCCCGGTCCGATCGTGGCCCGGTCGTGGCCCGATCGTGGCCTGAGCGCCGCCGTCAATCGTCGATGCTGATCGCCTGCGCCAGGTTCTGCCCGCCCGAGACGCTGAAGGTCACTTCGACGTTGGCGCCATCGACCAGGCTGCCGCCCTGGGGCGTCACGCCGTTGACCTGGATCACGAGCCCGTTGACCGTGAACGCCGTGGGCGTGACCGCGTACGCCGGGCCGCTGGTCTGCAGTGCGCCGCCCGGCGCGCCCCCGGGCTCGGGCGGCGCGCCCAGGCGCTGGAAGGACACGCGGTAGGCCGACAGGCCGCCGGCCACCACGGTGCCCTCGACCTCCACGTTGGCGCCGTTGGCCAGCTGCTGCAGCGTGCCGTCGCCGAACGCCACGTTGGCGGCCAGGCCGATGGTGCGCTGCGTACCGTCGGGCAGGGTCAGCACGAACGCGCTGCTGCCCGGCACGTACTGGCCGACCACCCCCACGTACTCGGCGGTGGCCCCGACCGGCGCCGCCGGCTCGATGGCCACCGAGCTGGCCCGCACCGTGTTGCCGGCGATGCTGCCCAGGATGTCCACGTAGACGCCGTTGCGCAGCGAGGCCGCGGCGGCCGCCGACGCGAAGGTGGCCTGCGAGGCGTCCACGGGCACGCCCCGCACCAGGAAGCTGGAGGCGCTCACGAAGCCGGTGATCGTGCCGCGCAGGGCCGCCGGCGCCGGCTGCGAGGCACCGGCCTGGATGGCGCTGGCGGTGACGACGCCGGTGGCCGCCCTGACCTGGCCGGTGACGACGACGTACTGGCCCGGCACCAGCCCGGCCAGGGCGGTGGCCAGCCCGGGCGCGCCGGCATCGACCGGGATGCCGCCGATCTGGAACCCGTGATCCGTCGGCTGGGCCACCAGGCCGCCCAGCCGCACCGGCCCCGACAGGCCCTGCAGGGTGCGGATGCGCACCACGGCGACAGACAGGGTCCCAGCGGAGGGCACGTTGCTCCAGACGCTGACCACCTGGCCGTTGGCCAGGGCAGCGCCGGCCGGCAGCACGGTGGCCGAGGCGGCCAGCTGCACGGGCGTCGTGCCCACCAGGAAGGTGCCGCGCACGGGGTCCAGGCCCGACACCAGCCCGGTGACGCGCGTGACCAGGTTCGTTGCCGGCTGCTGCTCGATCAGCGTGGCGGCGACGTAGCCCTGCCCCGTGGCGTCGATGCCGAAGGCGCCGTGCACCTCGACGTTCATGCCGCCGGCCAGCCCGCCGTAGCCCGGCAGCCCGCTGTAGTAGGTGACGGGTCCGAGCGTCGGGTCGGCGTTCACGTGCACCGGCACCCCGTTGACGACGAAGCCCGCCTGCGGGTTCGCCGAGAGCTGCGCCACGGTGCCCTCCAGCTCGGGCTCGACCACGACCGTGGTCGGGCTGCCGTTGGCGTCGAGCTGCAGCTGCAGCTGCCCGCCGAGCTCGACCGCGGCCGCCGACACCGGCGTCGACTCGTCGCTGGAGGTGCCGGCGTAGTACGTGGGCGTGGCGCTGCTGTAGGCCTGCCCGTCGACGAGCAGGCTGCCGAAGCCGGTGACCGTGCCCATCGCGAAGCCGGTGCCTCCGGTGCCGACGCCGCCCCCGCCGCAGGAGCCCAGGATCAGGGCCAGCAGGGCAGCGGTCGCACGGCGCGTCCAGCTAGGTCGGTTCATGGTCCTGACTCCTGTCTGTGGTGGCACGCGCTGCCGGCTCGGGCGGCGCGTCGGGGGTCCAGTAGTAGACGCCGAAGCGCATCCGGTGGGTGGCGTCGGGGCGCCCCTGGTCGGCCTGGTACAGGCGCGTGGCGGCCTCGATCATTTCGCGCCGGGCCTGCAGCCACAGCTCGCGCGCCAGGTCGCGCAGCTGCTGCGCCGAGGCGGCCGTGATGCCCTCGGCGAACACGCTCTGCTCGAGCTGCGAGGGCTGCCCGAGCAGGTTGTGCACGGCGGCCGCCGCGTGGTCGGCCACGTTGCCGCCGAACAGCGCCAAGAGCTCGCTCGAGCCGGCACCGGGCACGTAGCCCGCACTCACGGGCACGATCGTCTCGACGCCGCGGCGCGTCTCCACCCGCACCAGGCCCAGGCGCAGCAGCTCGCCCAGCGCGGTGTAGGGGTGGACGTCGAGCGTGACGCTGCGCGAGAGCGTCTCGAACGAGGGCGCCGGCCCCAGCCGCGGCAGGGCCCGGGGCCGCTTGCGCCGGTCGCAGTACAGCGGGTCCTGGACCCAGCGCGCGAACACCTTGGAGCTGAGCGAGGCGACGCCCGCGATCTTCTCGGACAGGCCGTTGCTGCGCCATTCGCGCACGTCCTTGCGGTGCACGCCGCTGAGCAGGCTGAGCGCCGAGTCGGTGTCGGCCCGGCCCTCGCGCAGCAGCTCCTGCCGGGCCTGCTCGACGAACAGCGGCTTGAGCTCGGCGGCCAGCCGCGTGTAGTCCAGGCCCGCGGCCAGCAGCAGCCGCAGCAGCGGCGCCAGGATCTGCGCGATGGCCGCCAGCACCTCGTCGGGCGGCGGCAAGCCGCCGGCCCGCGGCTCACGCGATGGCAGCTGGCGAGGGGGTCGGCCCATGGCGGCGCGGGTTCGATGTCATCTGTAACGACGTAGCCGAGTGTAGCCCAATACTAGTTTGGTGGGATATTTTCCCGCTTATATTGAGCCCAAGCCGGCCCGCTGACCAGCGCCGGCGAGCCGACCGAAGACCGCTGCTCCGCGGCCCCTCCCACGCACTGCCACGAGGTTGCCCATGCCCCTGACCACCCGCCCGTTCATCCCGGTCCGGCATCGCCCCTGGCCCGGCCGGCCGCCGAAGGTGCTGCTGTACTCGCACGACACCTTCGGCCTGGGCCACCTGAGGCGCAACCTGAACATCGCGACGCACCTGCTGCAGCGCGAGGACGCCTGCTCGGTCATGCTCCTGACCGGCTCTTCGGTGGCCGAGTCCTGGCCCATGCCCGAGGGCCTGCAGGTGCGTGCGATGCCGCCGGTGGTCAAGACCGGCGTCGAGGCCTATGCCTCGCGCGACGGCGTGTCGGACTTCGCCGCCGTCAAGGCGCGGCGGGAGGCGATCATTCTCGACGCGGTGGTGCGCTTCCGCCCCGACGTCTTCCTCGTCGACCATGCGCCGGCGGGCATGAAGGGCGAGTTGCTGCCGGCCCTGGCCCACATCCGCCGCGAGCAGCCCTCCACGCTGGCCGTGCTGGGCCTGCGCGACATCATCGACAGCCCCGAATCGGTGTGCGGCCTGTGGCGCGAGCAGGGCATCTACGCCCTGCTCGACAGCGCCTACGACCAGGTCCTGGTCTACGGCAGCCGCCACCTGTTCGACGCCGTGCAGGCCTACGAGATCCCGCCCGCGGTGGCGGCGAAGACGCGCTACTGCGGCTACATCGCGCGAGCCGACCGCGGCGGGCCGGCGGCGCCGCACCTGCAGCTGGCCCGCGCCACGCCGCGCCCGCCGGTGGTGCTGGTGACGGCCGGCGGCGGCGGCGACGGCTACCCGCTGCTGAGCGCCTACCTGCAGGCGCTGGGCCGCCTGCCGCCGGATGCGGCGCGCAGCATCGTGGTGACGGGGCCGCTGATGGCGGACGGGGAGCGCCGCTCGCTCGAGGCGATGGCGCAGCCGCGGCCCGACGTGCAGATGATCGCGTGCACCACCGACATGGCCGAGATGATCGGCCAGGCCGATCTCGTGGTGGCGATGGCGGGCTACAACACCACGGCCGAGATCCTCGGCGCCCGCAAGCCGGCGATCCTGGTGCCGCGCGGCGCGCCGCGGATGGAGCAGCGACTGCGGGCCCGCCTCCTGAGCGAGCTCGGCCTGGTGTGGGCGATCCAGCCCGAGGAAGACCTCATCGCCCGCCTGGCCGCCCTGCTCGGCAGCGCCATCGACGGCGGCCGCCCGCCGTGCCGGGACTGGAACGCGATCGACCTGGGCGGCGTGCACCGCGTGGGCAGCGCGCTGGACGCGCTGCTCGAGCCCCAGGGCCTGCGGGAGGCGCGCGCATGACGACGCGATCGTCCCGCCCGATCGGGTACATGCTCAAGCGCTACCCGCGGCTGTCGGAGACCTTCATCCTCAACGAGATGCGGGCGCTGGAGCGGCTGGGCACCGAGCTGGCCGTGTTCTCGCTGCTGCGCCCCGAAGAGACCCTGTCGCACCCGGCGGTGCAGGAGCTTCGGGCCCCCGTGACCTACCTGCCGCCGACCTGGCTGGCCAAGGCGGCGGCCGTCGCGAAGGGCCACGCGGCGATGGCCGCAGCCGCACCGCTGCGCTACGCCCACGCACTGGCGCTCGCCCTGGGGTGGGCGGTGCGCTCGGGGCACCCGCTCGCGGTGGGCAAGCAGTTCCTGCGCGCCGGCTACATGGCCCTGGCCTGCCGCCGGCAGGGCATCGGGCACCTGCATGCGCACTTCGCCAACGCCCCGGCCACGGTGGCGCGGCTGGTGAGCGTGATGTGCGACATCCCCTACAGCTTCACCACCCACGCCAAGGACCTGTACCTCACGCCGCAGCGCGTGCTGCGCCGGCGCATCGGCACGGCCCGCTTCGTGCTCACCTGCACCCGCCACAACCTCGAATACCTGCAGAGCTTCCTGCCGGCGCAGGACTGGCCCAAGGTCCATCTGGTCTACCACGGCATCGACCTGGCGGCCTTCGCGGCGCCCGAAGGGGCCGCCCGCAACGGCCTGGCCGCCGCCGCCGCGGCCGGCGGTGGCTGCGAGGGCGGCTGCGGCTGCCCCGAGAGCACGGCGCCGCTGCTGCTGTCGGTGGGCCGCCTGGTGCCCAAGAAGGGGCTGGACGATCTGGTCGCGGCCTGCGCGCTGCTGAAGGCGCGCGGCGTGCGCTTCCGCTGCGCGATCGTGGGGGCGGGCCCGCTGCGCGGCGAGCTGCAGGCGCAGATCGCCGCGCTCGGGCTCGAGGGCACCGTGAGCCTGCTGGGCGCGATGGCGCACGACCGCCTGATCGCGCTGTACCGCCAGGCCAGCGTCTTCGCGCTGTCGCCGCGGGTCATGGAAGACGGCGACCGCGACGGCATCCCCAACGTGCTGGCCGAGGCCATGGCCAGCGGGCTGCCGGTGGTCTCCACGCGCGTCTCCGGCATCCCCGAGCTGGTCGAGGACGGCCACACCGGGCTGCTGGTGGAGCCGCAGGACCCGGCCGCCCTGGCCCATGCCGTGCAGAGCCTGCTGGCCGACCCGAAGACGCGGCAGCACCTGGCGGCGGCGGCGCGGCGCAAGATGGAGGACAGCTTCGAGTGCTGGCAGACCACGCGGGCCGTGCAATCGCTGCTGCTGGCGGGCGCCGGCGCATGAACATCGTCTACCTCTGTGCCGACCGCGGCATCCCGGTGCTGGGCGACAAGGGCGCCTCGGTGCACGTGCGCGAATTCGTGACCGCGCTGGCGGGCCTGGGGCACGAAGTCACGCTGCTCTGCGCCAAGCTGGGCAGCGGCAATGCGCCGCCGCCGGCCCGCGTGATCGAGCTCGCGCCCGACGAGACCGCCGACGAGGTGGCGCGCGAGGGCCGGCGCTTCGGCGTGCCGCGCGCCGAGCTGGACCCAGGGCTGGAGCGCGAGCTCGGCAAGCTGGTGGCCGACCGCAAGCTCTGCTGGCGCGTGCTGCAGGCGCTGGACCAGGCCCGCGTGCAGCCCGACGTGCTGTACGAGCGCTACGCGCTGTTCCACCAGGCCGGCGCGCAGGTCGCCTCGGCGCTGGACGTGCCGCACCTGCTCGAGGTGAACGCGCCGCTGGCGCAGGAGCAGGAGCGCTTCCGCGGCCTGCGGCTGAAGAACCTGGCCGCCACCAGCGAAGCCCAGACGCTGTGCTGCGCCGACCACGTGATCGCGGTGTCGGACGCCGTGCGCCGGCATGCGCTGGCGCTGGACGTCGACCCCGAGCAGGTCACGGTGCTGCCCAACGGCGTGGACACTCGGCGCTTCCACCCTGCCAACGACGGCGCCGCAGTGCGCCAGCGCTACGGGCTGGGGCTGCGGCCCGTGATCGGCTTCGTCGGCAGCCTCAAGCCCTGGCACGGGCTGGACTTCCTGATCGAGAGCTTCCGTGCCGTGCAGGCCCGGCTGCCGAGCGCGGCCCTGCTGCTGGTGGGCGAGGGGCCGGCGCTGGAGGCGCTGCGCGCCCGCGTGCAGCGGGAAGCCCTGCACGGGCAGGTGATCCTGACCGGCCGCGTGGCCCATGCCGACGTGCCGGCGCACCTGGCGGCGATGGACCTGACGGTGGCGCCCTACGACGCCCAGGACGGGTTCTACTTCTCGCCGCTGAAGGTGGTGGAGTCGCTGGCCGCCGGGCGGGCCGTCGTCGCGCCGCGCCTGGGCCAGCTGGCCGACCTGGTGCGGGACGGCGTGACGGGCCGGCTCTACCCGCCCGGCGACGGCGCGGCCTTTGCGGAATGCCTGCTCGAGCTGCTGAACGACCGCGACCGGCTGCAGGCCATGGGCCGCGCCGCGGCCGCGGTGGCGCAGCGCGAGCTCGGCTGGGACCGCACGGCGCAGCGCGTCACCGACATCGTGCGCCGCCTGCGTGCGACGGGGAGCTACCGGTGACCGCCCTGCCTGCCCACGCGCCGCCGCCCGAGCCGTACTCGCTGTGGGACCTGCGCGGCTACCTGCGCCCGTACCGCGGCGTGCTCGGCGCCGCCGGCGGGCTGATGGCCGCCCGGGCCGCGGTGCTGCTGCTGGCGCCATGGCCGCTGAAATTCATCATCGACAGCGTGCTCTTCCACCGGCCGCTGCCGCCGCCGCTGGCCGCGCTGCTGCCCGACCCCGCCGGCCGCGGCGCGGCCCTGCTGGCGGCGCTGGGCGCGGCGATGCTGCTGCTGGGCCTGGCCGACACCGCGCTCGGCTACTGGGGCAACCGGCTGATGCTGCGCACCGGGCAGCGCGCGGTCTTCGACGTCAGGCGCGATCTCTTCGCCCACCTGCAGCGCCTGTCGCTGTCGTTCCACCGCCGCCAGCGCAGCGGCAGCCTCATGGCCCGGCTGGGCGGCGACATCCAGACGCTGCAGGATTTCGTGGTCTCGGCCGGCACGGGCGTGTTCGCCCACCTGCTGACGATGCTGGGCATGGCCGCGGTGATGCTGTCGGTGGACTGGCCCTTCGCGCTGGTGGTGCTGGCGGTGGTGCCGCTGCTGGTGGGCCTCATGCGCCGCTACAACGCCCGGCTGCGGCGCGCCTTCCGCCATGCCCGCATGAAGGAGGGCGAGCTCTGGGGCAAGGTGCAGGAGATCCTGGCCAACGTCCACGTGGTGCAGGCCTACGGCCGCGAGCCCTACGAGGATCGGCGCTTCGCCGAGCATGCCGAGCGCAGCCTGGACGCCACGCTCGAGGCCAGCGACCTGCAGGTGCAGCTCGCGCCGGTGGTGGGGCTGGTGATGGCGCTGGCCACCGGCGCGGCGGTCTGGTACGGCGCCACCCGCGTGATGGCCGGTCGCATCACGGCCGGCGAGCTGCTGGTCTTCCTGGCCTACCTGCGCGGCCTGGCCGCGCCGGTGCGGCAGTTCGCCAAGATGGCCGGCGTGGTCAGCAAGGCCAGCGTGGCCGCCGAGCGCGTGGGCGAGGTCTTCTCCGAGGCCTCGGAGATCCGCGAGTCGCCGCAGGCGCTGACACCGGCGGCCTGCCGCGGGCAGATCGAGTTCCGCTCGGTCGGCTTCGGCTACGGGCCGGGCGAGCCGGTGCTGCACGGGATCACGCTGCGGATCGAGCCCGGGCAGACGGTGGCCCTGGTGGGCGCCACGGGCGCCGGCAAGAGCACGCTGGTGAGCCTGGTGCCGCGCTTCCACGACCCCCTGGGCGGCGCGGTGCTGCTCGACGGCCACGACCTGCGCTCGCTGTCGCTGGGCTTCGTGCGGCGCCAGGTGGCCCTGGTGCTGCAGGAGGCGCTGGTCTTCGCCGGCACGGTGTGGGAGAACATCGCCTACGGGCTGGACGGCGCCGGCCGTGCCGAAGCCATCGCCGCGGCCCGGGCGGTGGGCATCCACGAGCTCATCGAGGCGCTGCCCGAGGGCTACGACACCTTCGTCGGCGAGCGCGGCGCCATGCTCTCGGGCGGGCAGCGCCAGTGCGTCTCGATCGCGCGCGCGATGCTGCGCAACGCCCCCATCGTCATCCTCGACGAGCCCACGAGCAGCCTGGACGCGCAGACCGAAGGCCTGGTGCTGGAAGCCCTGCGCCGGCTCGGCCGCGGCCGCACCACGCTGATCATCGCCCACCGCCTGGCCACCGTGCGCGGGGCCGACCTCATCGTCGTGCTCGACGAGGGCCGCATCGTCCAGACCGGCACCCACGCGCAGCTGGTGGCCACGCGCGGCCGCTACCTCGAGCTCTGGAGCTCGGGCGTGGGCGGCGCGCTGGCGGTGGCCGATTGAAGCGCCCGCGGGCGACCCTGCGGCCGGCCGATCCCTCATCCGACCAGAGACACGCTCGATGAACACCCAGACCAGGCCCGCGGCCTGGGCCGTCCTCGCGACGGCGCTGCTCGCCCTGCCGGCCCTGGCCGGCCCCTGGATTCCGCCGGCGGGCACGGGCACGCTGCGGCCGGCGCTGCGCCTGTATCGCGCCGACCGCGACTTTCCCGCCACCCGGTTCGGCACCGCGCTGCCGCCGGGCACCACGTCGACGAGCGAGCAGCAGCTCAAGGTCACCGGCCTGCGCGGCCTGGGCGGCGGCTGGGCCCTGAGCTACGACCTGCGCGCGGCACGCATCCGCAAGACCAAGACGAAGAAGCAGGTCAGCAGCACCGCATCTGCCAGCGGCCTGCAGGACCAGGTGGTCGGGCTCGTGCGCGGGCTGCGCCAGGGCGATGGCGGCGGCGTCGGCGCGGGCGAAGGCTTTGCCGATGCCCTGGCCCTGAACCTCGCGCTGCCGGCCGGCTCGGCCACGAGCAACCCGCAACTCGGCACCGGGCACCTGGCCATCGAGCCCGACTACCTGGCCGGCGCCCGGTTCCGCCTCGGCCACCGGCCCGCTTACGCGAGCGTGTCGGTCGGGCCGAGGGTCTTCTTCAACAGCCACGTCACCCAGTGGCGTGCCACGCTCGATGCCGGCGCCCGGCTGACCAAGCGCGTCGGCGGGTACGGCAACCTGTTCTGGGTCCGCACCTTCGGCATCGACGGCGCGCTCGCGGGCGGCCTGGACCCCAACGCCTCGGAGCAATACAACCTGCTGCGCGCCGGCGTCGGGCTGCAGTGGGCCCTGTCGCCGCAGGTGCGGCCCCGCATCGGCTACGAGGCCGACCTGCGCGGGCGCTCCACCCATGCCGGGCGCCGGCTGGTGCTGGCCTTGGCGCTACGCTATTGATCGCCCCCGGGGCCTGCCTGTGCCCAGCCCGCCCCCGCGGGGGCTCGATCGACGTGGCAAAGCCACGATGGCTCTGGAGCCGCCCCGATGAAGCTGCTGCTGATCCGCCACGGCGAGACGCCCTGGAACCTCGACGGGCGCTACCAGGGCCGCAGCGACCCGCCGCTGACGCCCCGGGGCGAGGACCAGGCCCGTGCGCTGGCGCAGAGCCTGGCGCAACGCCTGGCGCAGAGCCTGGCAAGCGCCCAGGCGACCCGCCTCGTCGCCGGGCCGCTGCAGCGGGCCCAGGCCACGGCCCGGGCCATCGGCGCCGCCGCCGGCCTGCGCGTCGACGTCGATCCCCGCCTGACCGAGCTGAGCTACGGCGCCTGGGAAGGCCTGCGCCAGGCCGAGGTGAAGCTGCGCTGGCCCGAGCTGCTGCGGCAGTGGAAGCGGCAGCCCGACCAGGCCTGCCTGCCGGGTGGCGAATCGCTGGCGGCGCTGCGGCAGAGGGTGCGGTCGTTCATGGACGACGCGGCCGCGGGCCTGGGCACGACGGTGGCGGTCACGCATGCCGGCGTCATCCGGGCGATGGTGCTCGAGGCCTCGGGGGCCCCGCTGGCGGCCTTCCGCGCGGTACGGATCGACAACGCCACCCTGACCACGCTGTGCGCCCGGCACGGGCGCTGGTGGGTCCGCGCGATCGGCGTGCCCGGGCCCTACTGCACCCGCGGCGCCAGCTCGCCGCTGGCGTAGCGCCGCGCCACCTCGCCCAGCGCCAAGGGCCGGATCTTCGGCGCCTGGCCTTCGCAGCCGAACTCGAGGTAGCGCTGGCGGCAGATCAGCCGCGCCGCCTCGCGCGCCGGCTTGAGCCAGTCGCGGGCATCGAACTTCTCGGGGTTCTCGGCCAGGAACTGGCGCACCGCCGCCGTCATCGCCAGCCGGATGTCGGTGTCGATGTTGATCTTGCGCACGCCGTGCTTGATCGCCTCCTGGATCTCGGCCACCGGCACGCCGTAGGTCTCGCGCATGCGGCCGCCGTAGGCGTTGATCTTGGCCAGCAGGTCCTGCGGCACGCTCGAGCTGCCGTGCATCACGAGGTGGGTGTTCGGAATGCGGGCGTGGATCTCCTTGATGCGGCCGATGGCCAGCGTCTCGCCGGTGGGCTTGCGGCTGAACTTGTAGGCGCCGTGGCTGGTGCCGATGGCGATGGCCAGCGCGTCGAGCTGGGTCTGCTTGACGAAGTCGGCCGCCTGCTCGGGATCGGTGAGCAGCTGCTCGCGCGTCATCGTGCCCTCGGCGCCGTGGCCGTCCTCCTTGTCGCCCTTCATCGTCTCCAGGCTGCCCAGGCAGCCGAGCTCGCCCTCGACCGTGACGCCCAGCGCATGCGCCATCTCGACCACGCGGCGCGTGACGTCGACGTTGTAGTCGTAGCTGGCGATGCTCTTGCCGTCGGCCTGCAGGCTGCCGTCCATCATCACCGAGCTGAAGCCCAGGCCGATGGCGCCCCGGCACACGTCGGGGCTCTGGCCGTGGTCCTGGTGCATCACCAGCGGCACCTCGGGCCAGCTCTCGAGCGCAGCCTGGATCAGGTGCTTGATGAAGGGCTCGCCGGCGTACTTGCGGGCGCCGGCGCTGGCCTGCAGGATGACGGGCGCGCCCACCTCGGCCGCGGCCGTCATCACGGCCTGCACCTGCTCGAGGTTGTTGACGTTGAAGGCCGGGATGCCGTAGCCGTGCTCCGCGGCATGGTCGAGCAACTGGCGCATGGCGACGAGGGGCATGGGAGTCTCCGGGGCCGGGGCGCGGCCGGGCGCTGCGGGCGACGCCTGAAACCGCGCGGTAACGGCTCGGATTTT
>JAGWMW010000016.1 GCA_028871575.1 Burkholderiales bacterium
CGCCTGCGCCGACTGCCGCCACTACGTGGGCCACGGCATCACCGGCACCGCCGGGATGGCGGTGACGGTGGCCCTGCGGCCCGAGAAGGTGCAGCTCGCGCACGAGGCGCCGGCCGACGCCTTCAACTGCGCGCGCGGCCAGGTGCGCGAGATCGCGTACTTCGGCAGCTACACGGTCTACCACCTGCAGTTGGCCAGCGGCGCGCGGCTGCAGGCCAGCGTGGCCAACACGCTGCGCCATCGCGAGCGCGAGTTCGCCTCGGGCGACATGGCCTGGGCCCACTGGTCGCCCTCGGCCCACGTGGTGCTCACGCAATGAACGCCGTCCTGCGGCCCCGGGCCGCCCTCGCCCGTGCGCGCGGGCTCTTCAGCGGCCGGCGCCTCGTGATCGGGCTGCCGTTCGTGTTCCTGGTCGTGTTCTTCCTGCTGCCCTTCCTGATCGTCGGCAAGATCAGCATCAGCGAGATGGGCGACGTCACGGTGAAGAACCTGGTCACCGTCGCCGACGGCGCCATCACCCTCGTCATCAAGCTGTCGAACTACGCCTTCCTGGCGCAGGACGACCTGTACTTCCGCGCCTATGCCAACAGCCTGGAGTTCGCGGCCGTCACGACCGTGGTGTGCCTGCTCATCGGCTACCCCTTTGCCTACTTCATGGCGCGCGCCCGCGCCAGCGTGCAGCCCGCGCTGCTGATGCTGGTGATGCTGCCGTTCTGGACCTCGTTCCTGCTGCGCGTGTACGCCTGGAAGGGCCTGCTGTCGGACAACGGGCTGGTGGCCGACCTGCTGGTCGGGCTGCACCTGGACCGGCTGCTGCTGGCCGCGGGCCTGATCGGCGAGCCGGGCCGCTTCATGAACACGCCCTTCTCGCTGATGGTGGGCATGGTCTACAGCTACCTGCCCTTCATGATCCTGCCGCTGTACGCCAACCTGGCCAAGATGGACCTGCGGCTGCTCGAGGCCGCGGCCGACCTCGGCGCCACGCCCTGGGTCGGCTTCTGGAAGGTTACGGTGCCGCTGTCGCGGGCCGGCATCATCGCCGGCTCGATGCTGGTCTTCATCCCCTGCGTCGGCGAGTACGTGATCCCCGAATTGCTGGGCGGCCCGGGCACGCTGATGATCGGCCGCGTGATCTGGGACGAGTTCTTCTCCAACAACGACTGGCCGATGGCCTCGACCGTGGCCGTGGTGATGATCCTGCTGATCATCGTGCCGCTGGCCATCTTCAACAAATACCAGGCCGAGGCCCAGGAGAAGCGATGAGGCCGCCACGCGCCCTGCGCGCGCAGCCCCCCGCGGGGGAAGAAGCCACCGGCCTCGGGCCGGCCGGGCGGAGGCCGCGGTGAAGTCCTCGCGCCTGAACGTCGCCTTCGGCCGGGCCTGGCTCGCGGCGGGCTACGCCTTCCTCTTCCTGCCCATCGTGGCGCTGGTGGTCTATTCGTTCAACGACTCGCCGCTGCCCAACCAGTGGCGCGGCTTCACGTTGAAGTGGTATGCCGCCGTGCGCGGCGACACCGAGCTGCTCTCGGCCGTGGTGCTGAGCCTGAAGATCGCGCTGCTCACGGCCTGCGGCTCGGTCGTGCTGGGCACGCTGGCGGCCTTCGCGCTGGTCAAGTACCGGCGCTTCTTCGGCCGCACCCTGTTCGCCGGCATGGTCAACGCGCCGCTGGTGATGCCCGAGGTGGTGGTGGGCCTGTCGCTGCTGCTGCTGCTGGTGAGCGTGCAGCACGACTTCGGCGGCCCGCAGCGCGGCCTGCTGACGATCTGGCTCGGCCACCTGCTGATCGGCATGGCCTACGCGACCGTGGTGGTGCGGGCGCGGCTGCAGGAGCTCAACCCGCAGCTGGAAGAGGCGGCGATGGACCTGGGCGCGCGCCCGGCCCAGGTGTTCTGGCTCGTGACGCTGCCGATGATCGCGCAATCGCTGGTCTCGGCCTGGCTGCTGACGTTCACGATCTCGCTGGACGACGTGGTCATCTCCAACTTCCTCTCCGGCCCCGGCTCGACCACGCTGCCGCTGGTGATCTTCTCGCGCGCGCGCCTCGGCCTGAACCCGAGCGTCAACGTGGTGGCCACCGTCAGCGTGACCGTGGTGGCCACCGGCGTGGCCATCGCCAGCTGGCTGATCGCGCGCGCCGAGCGCCAGCGCGCGGCCGACCTGGCCGCCGCGGCGCGGGCCTGAGCGGCCGCCACCTGGAGCCCCGGGCTGGCGCATGACTTGCTACCAGCCCCCACCGATTCGCCCCACCCCAACTGACGGAGACATCTGCATGCGCCGACATTCCCGCGTCCCCTCGCGCTGGTCCGACATCACCGCCGCCGTCGCCCTCGCCCTGACCGCCACGGCCGTGGCCGCGCAGGACAAGCCGGCCGCGGCCGATGCCCGCGCGGACAAGGTCGTGATCACGGGATCCAACATCCGCCGCACCTCGGCCGAGACGCCCAGCCCGGTGCAGACCCTGACGGCGGACGACCTCAAGCAGTCGGGCTACACCAGCATCAGCGACGTGCTGCACGGCATCACGGCCAACAACATGGGCTCGCTGACCCAGGCCAACGCCAGCGCCTTCGCCGCCGGCGGCGGCGGCGTGTCGCTGCGCGGCCTGACGGTGGGCGCCACCCTCGTGCTGATCAACGGCCACCGCATGGCGCCGTACCCGATGCCCGACGACGGCGAGCGCGACTTCGTCGACCTCTCCTCGATCCCCTTCGACGCCGTCGAGCGCATCGAGATCCTCAAGGACGGCGCCTCGGCCGTGTACGGCTCGGACGCCATGGCCGGCGTGGTCAACGTGATTCTGAAGAAGAGCTACGTCGGCACCCGCGCCACCGCCGAGGCCGGCACCTCGTCCCGGCACGATGGCCGCAGCGTGCACGTGGCGCTGACCCACGGCTTCGGCAACCTCGACACCGATGGCTACAACGCCTACGGCTCGCTGGAATACCGGCACCAGGATTCGATCCTGCTGAGCCGCCGGCCCTACCTGTCGATCACCGACTGGACGCCCTACGGAGGGGTCGACCTCAGCGGCGGCAGCAGCCCCTACTACCAGATCCAGCCGCAGACGCAGAGCCTGAACGGGCTCGTGCGCATCACCAAGCGCATCAACGCCGACTGGCAGGGCAACGTCCAGGCCTCGGTCTTCAACAGCCAGGCCACGCAGGTCGGCGTGTTCAACTCCTACGGGCTCGATGCCACGGGCACGCAGCTGTCGATCTCGACGCTGCAGTGGGGGCCCGCCACCTACAACAACCCGGTGGTGGGCAGCGTCAACATCCCCGTGCCCGCCGCCGTCGTCGCGGCCGGGGGCCTCACGCTCACCGACGTCGGCCCGCAGACGCAAAAGGCCAACACCACCTCGTACCGCCTGGTGGCCGAGCTCAATGGCTCGATCGGCAACTGGGACGTCGACGCCTCGCTGGGCTGGACGCGGGCGCAGACCAAGCTGAGCGACACCAATTTCGTCAGCGCCAGCGGCCTGGCCGCCGCCGTGGCCAAGGGCCTGTACCCGATCCCGTCGGCGCCGCCGGCCAACCCCTACCAGCCGCTGCCCGGCGTCAGCGCTGCCACCTACGGGCTGATCGCGCCGCCGGCCTCGGCCACCTCGCAGAGCGACCTCAGCTTCGCCAGCCTGCATGCCTCGCGCGACACGATCAGCCTGCCCGGCGGCCCGCTCTCGCTCGGCCTGGGCGTCGACCTGGTGCACAAGTCGCTCGACGAGCAGTTCCCGCCCTCGTTCGCGGCGGGCGACCAGAGCTCGCCGATCTACTCGTTCGCGGTGGGCAGCCAGCAGATCGCCGCCGCCTACGCCGAGATCGTGGCGCCGGTGCTGACCTCGCTGGAGATCGACGCCGCGGTGCGCACCGACCACTACAACACCTACGGCAGCTCGACCACGCCGAAGATCGGCTTCAAGTTCACGCCGGCCAAGTCGTTCACGCTGCGCGGCACCTATGCCAAGGGCTTCCGCGCGCCCAACGCGGCCGAGCGCGGCGTCTCGGGCTCGACCTCGGGCGTGCTGGCCCAGGTGGCCGACCCGCTGACCGGCGCGCCGGTGCAGTTTCCCCAGCTGCAGCTGTCCAACCCCGACCTCAAGCCCGAGAAGTCGACTTCCTACACCCTGGGCATGATCTTCGAGCCCAACCGCGTGGTGAACTTCTCGCTCGACTACTACGACATCACGATCAGCAACCAGATCACCTCGCCCGGCCTGCTCGGCTCGATCCAGGTCGCCGGCGCCTACGACCCGCTGAACCCGGCCACTTCGCCCAACAACCCCTACCTGGCGCAGATCTACCGCGACTCGGCCGGCAACATCCTGTACGAGACCTACAAGTTCGTGAACGGCAACAAGACCCACACGAACGGCATCGACCTCGACCTGCGCCTGGCCTTCCCGATGGGCGAAGGCGCGAGCCTGAGCACCGAGCTGAACTTCACCCGGATGTTCCGCTACGACGTGACCTACTTCGGCAGCACCTACGCGATGGCGGGCACCCACGGCCCCGGCTTCGTGTCCGGCGACACCGGCTCGCCGCGCGACCGGATGGTGCTGGCCACCACCTACCGCCGCGGGCCGCTGGAGCTGACGGGCACGCTGAACTACGTCAGCGGCATCAGCGTGCTCGACACCTCGTACGGCATCCCCGACTGCAACACCGCGCTGAGCTACACCTTCCCCAATGGCGTGGGGCCGGCGGCGCAGGGCTTCTGCCAGGTGCCCTCGTTCACCACCTTCAACCTGGCGGCCCGCTACGCCATCACGCCGAAGCTGAGCCTGCAGGGCTCGATCGTCAACCTGTTCAACCGCCGCGCCCCGTACGACCTGCAGACCTTCGGCTCGGCCGGCAACGGCGCTCAGAACGGCGGCGCGCCCTACAACCCGGCGCTGCACCAGGACGGCGCCATCGGCCGCTACTTCAACATCGGCGCCACCTACACCTTCTGACCGCCCCCATGGCGCCGCCCCGCCCCGCGGACGGGCCGGCGCCCTGGCTGGCCTACGCCAGCCTGGCCGCGAGCATGGCGCTGGTGGGCAGCTACGTGGGGCTGTCACGGCTGCTGGTGGCGGCCTTCCCGGTGCTGCTGCTGGCCTGGCTGCGCTTCGGCATCGCCGCGGTCGCGATGCTGGGCTGGCTGCGGCGGCGCCCGGGCGAGCCGGCACTTTCGGGCCGCGAGCACCGGCTGCTGTTCTGGGAAAGCTTCCTCGGCAACTTCCTGTTCAGCCTGTGCATGCTCTACGGCGTGGCGCTGACCTCGGCCCTGGCCGCCGGCGTGACGATGGCCGCGATCCCGGCCGCGGTGGCGCTGCTGTCGCGCCTGTTCCTGGGCGAGCGCATCTCGCCGCGCGTGGGTGCGGCCATCGCCTGCGCGGCGCTGGGCATCGCGTTGCTGGCGCTGGCGCGCCAGACCGGCCCGGCCAGCGCCGCCGCCTCGCCGCTGGGCGTCGTGCTGCTGCTGGCGGCGGTGCTGTGCGAGGCCTCGTACGTGGTCATCGGCAAGCAGCTCACGGCCCGCGTGGCGCCGCGGCGCATCAGCGCGCTGATCAACCTCTGGGGCCTGGCCCTGGTCACGCCGCTGGGCCTGGGGCAGGCGCTGCGCTTCGACTTCGCCGCCGTTGCCGCGCCCACCTGGGGCTTGCTCGTCTTCTATGCGCTGGCGGCCAGCGTGGCCAGCGTGTGGCTGTGGATGCAGGGGCTGCGCCGCGTGCCTTCGGCGCGGGCCGGCGTGTTCACGGTGATGCTGCCGGTGAGCGCGGCGCTGGTGGGCGCCGGGGTGCTGGGCGAGCCTTTCAGCCGCTGGCACCTGGCGGCCTTCGCGCTGGCGCTGGCCGGTGTGCTGCTGGCCACCTGGCCGGCGCGTCAGGCCGCCGGATCGGCCCGCCGTGCCTGGCCGTAGGTCTTGAAGCGCTCCTGCACCTGCGCCATTTCGGCGGCGCTGAGCAACACGGGCTCGCCCACCGCCAGCGCCTGCAGGTAGATGCCGCACAAGGCCTCGATCTCGATCGCCACCTTCAGCGCCTGCGCCAGGTCGGCGCCGGCCGCCACGAGGCCGTGGTTGGCCATCAGGCAGGCGTTGCGGTGGGCGAAGGCGGCGCCCACGACCTGCGACAGGGCCTCGGTGCCGAACAGGTGGTAGGGCGTGCATGGCACGTCGCTGCCGCCGGCCACCGCCACCATGGAGTGGAAGGCCGGCAGCGGCCGGCGCAGGCAGGCCAGCGCCGTGGCGTGCGGCGAGTGCAGGTGCACGACGGCTCGCAGTTCTGGGCGCGCGCGGTACACGGCGCGGTGGAAGGGCCATTCGGTCGAGGGTTGCCAGACGCCCCGGCGCGGCTCGCCGCGGTCGGCCATGAGCACGAAGTCGTCGGCGCCGATCGCCTCGGCCGGCATGCCGGTGGGCGTGATCCAGAAGTCGCCCGGCTCGCCGGCAGCTGCGCGCACGCTGAGGTTGCCGGTGCTGCCGCGGTTCAGGCCCAGCGCGTCCAGCCGCCGCACGGCGGCCAGCGCCGCGGCGCGCAGGGCGGCATCGGGGCGGCTCACCGGCGCCCCCTCACCTGTCCGCCCGCGCGGCCCGGGCCGCCAGCGACGCCAGCGACGCCTCGTCGGCCGCGACGAGGCCGTGCTCGGTGATCAGGCCGCTGACCAGGCGCGCCGGCGTCACGTCGAAGGCCGGATTGGCGGCCGGCGTGCCGTCGGGCGCGATCTGCACCTCGACCACCTCGCCCTGCGCGTTGCGGCCGCCGACATGCGTGAGCTCGCGGCCGCTGCGCTCCTCGATCGGGATCTCGGCCAAGCCGTCGCGCACGCCAAGGTCGAGCGTGGACAGCGGCATCGCCACGTAGAAGGGCACGCCGCAGTCGTGCGCCGCCAGCGCCTTGAGGTAGGTGCCGATCTTGTTGCACACGTCGCCGCGCGCGGTCACGCGGTCGCAGCCGACGATGACGAGGTCGACCTGCCCGCGCTGCATCAGGTGGCCGCCGGCGTTGTCGGCGATCAGCGTGTGCGGCAGGCCGGCCTGAGCCAGCTCCCAGGCCGTGAGGCTGGCGCCCTGGTTTCGCGGCCGGGTCTCGTCCACCCACACCTGCAGCGGCAGGCCGGCGGCATGGGCCAGGTACAGCGGCGCCGTGGCGGTGCCCCAGTCCACGGTCGCCAGCCAGCCGGCGTTGCAATGCGTCAGCACCCGCACGGGGCCGGGCCGGCGCGCGGCGATGGCCTGCAGCAGCGGCAGCCCGTGGCGGCCAATCGCGGCATTGGCCGCCACGTCGTCTTCGGCGATGGCACCGGCCTCGGCCCAGGCGAGCGCGGCCCGGTGCGACGGCCGCGAGGCCTGCAGGCGCGCCCGCAGGCGGTCCAGTGCCCAGGCCAGGTTGACGGCGGTGGGCCGCGCCCGGCGCAGCATCGCCGCCGTGGCCTCGAGCGCCGCGTCCGAGGGCTCCAGCCGCATCTGCAGCGCCAGGCCGTAGGCGGCGACCGCACCGATCAGCGGCGCTCCGCGCACCCACATCTCGCGGATCGCCCGGTCCACCGCCGCTGGCGTGGCCAGGCGCTGCCACTGCAGCCGGTGCGGCAGCGCGCGCTGGTCGATCACCCACAGCGCATCGCCCTCGGCGGCCGGCCGCAGGGGCCGCATCGGCTCGCCGCCGACGATCATGGCGCGGCGCCGAGCACGCGGCCGGCGATGCCTTGCAGCCGCTCGACCATGGCCGGGTCGCGCGCCGCCAGTGCCGTCATCAGGGCATGGTCGAGCGCGTGCCGGCATCCGCAGGCGGCGGCTGGTGGCGCCTGACCTGGGTCCACGCCGTTCACGCCAACGGCAGCGGCGGCGCCAGCGACACCCGCCACGAGAGCCCGGGCCTGCGCCGCATTGCCCAGCAGCACCTGGATCACGGCGCTGACGCTCACGGCCTCGTGGTCGGGATGCCAGCAGTCGTAGTCGGTGACCATGGCCACCGAGGCGTAGCAGAGCTCGGCCTCGCGCGCCAGCCGCGCCTCGGGCAGGTTGGTCATGCCCACGACGCTCGCGTTCCAGCTGCGGTAGAGCTGCGACTCGGCCAGGGTCGAGAACTGCGGCCCCTCGATCACCACGTAGGTGCCGCCCTGCACATGCGGCACGCCCTGCGCCGCCAGCACCGCCGCCACGCGCGAGCCCAGCCGCGCGCAGACCGGGTGCGCCATCGAGACATGGGCCACGAGGCCGGTGCCGAAGAAGCTGCCGGCCCGCGACACCGTGCGGTCGATGTACTGGTCGACGATCACGAAATGGCCGGGTGGCAGGTCGGCGCGCAGGCTGCCCACGGCCGAGACCGACAGCAGCTCGGTGGCGCCCAGCTGCTTGAGCGCGGCGATGTTGGCGCGGTAGTTCACCTCGCCCGGCGGGATGCGGTGGCCACGGCCGTGGCGCGGCAGGAAGGCCAGCCGCACCGAGCCGCCGTCGGCCGTGGGCAGCCGACCCGTGAATACGGCGTCGGACGGCGAGCCCCAGGGCGTGTCGACCTCGACCCACGCCGTGTCGGCCAGCCCCGGCAGGTCGTACAGGCCGCTGCCGCCGATGATGCCGAGCAGGGGTTCGGTCATGGCAGAGTCTCCGCCATCGAGGCCAACGCCGGGGCCGCAAGGCTCGATACCGGTGGTCCCAGTGCAGCCCGGGCCAGGCGGCTGACCTCGGCGGGCCGCCGGCTCTTCAGGGCCGGGTCGGACCACACCTGGCGCCAGCGCCGCGCCCCCGGCTGGCCGTTGCGCAGGCCCAGCATGTGGCGCGCGGCGCCGGTCCAGGCCAGGCCGGCGGCAGCCAGTCGCCCGAGGTAGGCGACGTAGCGGTCTTCGACCTCGTCGCGACCGGCCGTCGCGGCGGCGTCCCCGAAGAAGCGCTCGTCCCAGCCGGCCAGGGCCCAGGGCTCGTGGTAGGCGTGGCGGCCCACCATCACGCCGTCGACCGCCTGCAACTGCGCCCCGATCTGGGCCTCGCCGGTGAGGCCGCCGTTGACCACGATCGTCAGGCGCGGGAAGTCGAGCTTCAACCGATGCACGACCTCGAACCGCAGCGGCGGGATTTCGCGGTTCTCCTTTGGCGACAGGCCCTCGAGCCAGGCGTTGCGCGCGTGCACGATGAAGACCTCGCAGCCGCCGCGCTCGGCCACCGTGCCGACGAAGTCGCGCACGAAGGCGTAGCTCTCGCCGCGGTCGATGCCGATGCGGTGCTTCACCGTCACCGGCAGCGTGCAGGCATCGCGCATGGCCTTCACGCCGTCGGCCACCCGCACTGGCTCGGCCATCAGGCAGGCGCCGAAACTGCCCCGCTGCACGCGCGGGCTCGGGCAGCCGCAGTTCAGGTTCACCTCGTCGTAGCCCCACTGCTGGGCCAGCCGGGCACCGTGGGCCAGATCGGCGGGCTCGCAGCCGCCCAGCTGCAGCGCCAGCGGGTGCTCTTCGGCGCTGAAGTCCAGGTGCCTGGCCACGTCGCCGTGCAGCAGCGCGCCGGTGGTCACCATCTCGGTGTACAGCCGCGTGCGGCGCGTGAGCAGCCGGTGCAGCACGCGGCAGTGCCGATCGGTCCAGTCCATCATCGGGGCGACGGACAGGCGCCAGGGGCCGGGGCGGAGCGGATGGGTGTGGGCCATGCTTGGTTGCGATCCGGCACGACGCGGTACCGAAGGGGCCTGAATCGTAGCCGCCGCCCGCCCCGCCTCTAGAACTCGTACTCGGTCTGCAGGCGCAGTGTCTGCCGCGGCGCGCCGGGGCTGGCGCCGAACAGCAGCGCGGCGTTGTAGCGCAGCGCCTGGTGCGCGCCGACGGCCACGCGCCCGAATACGGCGGGGCCCGCGACATGGGCCTGCGCCTGAGACGGGGCCCAGTCGCTCCACGGGCCGGTGTCGCCGAGTCCCTGCAGCCCGACCTCCAGCGACTCGTGCCAGCGGTATTTCAGCTGCCACTGGTAGCCGAACAGGGTCTGCGCCGGCTCGGTGGTTCGCACATGGCGCTGCCACAGCAGGTTGAGGTTGGCCTGCAGGTCGGGCGCGACGTCGGCCTGGAGCAGCGGCCCCCAGCGCAGCTCGTAGCCCTCGCTGCGCAGCCGGGGACGCTCGATTTCCAGCAGCAGGCCCACGTCCACGGGGTACTTGCCGGTCTCGGTGAGCTGGAACCGGTTCTCCCATTCCCAGGCGTCGAAGCCGCCGCTGGTGCCGGGGGTCTGGTGCCACTTGGCGTAGAGCTCGGTGAACCACCACGACCGGGCGCCCCAGCCCAGGCCCAGCGACTGGGCGCCGTCATGCGTGCCGTCGCGGGCACGCGCGCTGCCGGCCTTGAAATCGATCTCGCGCTCGCCCTGCTCGACGATGGGCGTGAGGACGTAGTCGGCGGGGCCGGCCAGGGCAGGTCGGCCGATGAGGGTCGAGGACAGGGCAAGGGCGGCCAGCGCCCCCGCCCGGAAGGCGGATCGCATCTCGAGAGCTCCGGTGGATGGGGGTAGGTGGCGGCGGCGTCAGGCCGGCCGGATGCGGCTCGGCCGCGGGGCGCTCGCGGCCCGGGGCCTGAGCAGGCGGGAGCCCGCGGCGATGAAGGCCAGCACGCCGAGGTAGGCCGCCAGTTGCGCGCCCGAGGGCTGCGCGTCGTAGCCCACCAGCGCGTGCAGCAGCGTGCCCAATGCCGAGTCGGGCGAGAGCCAGGCGGTGGTGTCCCACAGCGGGTTGGTCCAGCGCTCGATGAGCCCGGCCTGCGCCAGGGCCTGCACCAACTGGCTGGCCAGTGAGCCGGCCAGCAGCGCGATCAGCCCGTTGGTGACCGAGAACAGGTGCCGCGTCGGGATCCGGGACAGGCCCGCATAGATGGTGCTGCCTGCCGCTACGCCCAGCCCCAAGCCGAGCAGGCCGTAGAGCAGCACCGCCGGCGTCGCCGACGCGCCGCTGGCCGTGAGCGCACCGCCGACGAAGAGCACCGTCTCGGCACCCTCGCGCAGCACGGCCAGGGCGACCACGATCAGCAGCGCCCAGGGCGTGCGGCGGCCCTCCTGCACCGAGCGCCCGAGGTCCCTCGCCTCGCCCACCATGGCCTGCGTGTGCGTGCTGACCCAGACGCAGTGCCACAGCAGCATCGCCAGCGCCAGCGACAGCACGCCGATGTTGACGGCATCCTGCCCGAGCCCGCCCAGCCAGCCACTGAGTTGCTCGGCCAGCAGGGCCAGCAGGGCCGCACCGGCCGCCCCGGCCCCGATGCCGGCCGCCAGCCAGCGCGAGCGCCCGGCCAGGCCGCGCGTGGCGGCCGCCACGATGCCCACGAACAGCGCCGCCTCGAGCGACTCGCGAAAGACGATCAGCGCGGTCTGGAACATGGCCCGGCCCTCACTCGGCCACCACGGCGCCCTGGGCCGTGGCGGGGTTGTATTCGCCGTAGAACGTGTAGCGCCCGGCGCGCAGCGGGCCGATGTAGACCACGACCTGGGCCCCGCCGGGAACGATCTTCTCGCGGTTCAGGCCGTGGCTCTCGAACTCCTCGGGCGTGGCGTCCTGGTTGTGCAACACGAGCTTGACCCGCTGCCCCGCAGGCACCTTCAACTCGGCCGGCTCGAAGCGGTGGTTCTTGATGACGAGCAGTCGCTCGAGGTCGGCGGCGCGGGCGGCCGTCGTGAGGGAGGCAGCCGTCGCGAGCAGGACGCAGGCGGCGATTCGGGAACGGGCCATGGGGGTTCGCATCGATGGCGGCGTGGAGTGCCGATGCATCGAATATTAATGCGAACCGTTCGCATTTGCAAATACAAACTCATCCCTGCAGACTGCCCGGCCTCTCGCGATCCGGCCTCGAGACCTCCCTAGCCCGGCCCATGCCGCGAAGCCGCCCAGGCCGCCCGCACCTGGGCCGCCAGGCGGTGCACGTCGATCGGCTTGGAGATGTAGCCGTCGCATCCGGCCTCGCGCATCCGGAACTCGTCGCCGCGCATCGCAAAGGCGGTGAAGGCCACCACCACGATGTCGCGCGTGGCCGGATCGGCCTTCAGCAGCCGCGTCAGCGCCAGCCCGTCCATGCCGGGCAGCTGGATGTCCATCAGGATCAGCGAGGGCCTGAACCGCGGGATGGCCTCCAGCGCCTCGGTGGCCTGCGACGCCGAGGCCACGTCGATGCCGTCGGACTCCAGCACCGTCTGCGCCAGCGTCACGTTCAGCGCGTTGTCGTCGACGATCAGCACGCGCAGCGCCGTCATAGGGCACCGAAGACCGATTCGGGAGCTTCCGGGCGCCAGCGGCGGGCGCGCTCGAGCAGATCGGCGAGGGCCAAGCCGCCCTTGCCCAGCACCGCGCGCGCTGCACGCGCGAGTTGCGCATATTCGTCCTCGCTCAGGGCCATCGCGATCCAGACGAACACGGGCAGTTGGCGCCACGCCGGCTGCGCCTGCAGCGCGGCCAGCACCTGGAAGCCGTCCAGCCCCGGCATCGCGAGGTCCAGGATCAGCGCGTCGGGCTGCAGGCTGTCGATCTGGGCCAGCGCCTCGCCACCGTCGGCGAAGCACAGCGCCTCGATGCCGATGCTCTTGAGCGTGGCACGCATCAGGTCGAGCGCCAGCTCCTCATCGTCGATCACCAGCACCCGCGGCGGCGCCGCGCGCCCGCGCTTGAACTGCGTCATCGCAGCCAGGATCTCGTCGCTGCGGATCGGCTTGCACAGCAGGTTGGCGATCGACAGGCCCGTGGCCGGCTCGCCGTTGCCCGGCCAGGTCAGGCCGATCACTGGGGCCGCCTGGCTCGAGCCGTGGTCGCGGATGCCGGCCAGCACCTCCAGGCCGCGCCAGTCGGGCAGGCCCGGCGCCAGGCTCAGCGTGAGCGCGGCGTAAGGCGTGCGCCGCGCCTGCGCCAGCGCCTGCTCGCCGCTGCGGGCCGCGTCGACGCCCAGGCCGCCGGCGGCAAAGGCCTCGACGAGCTGCTGCTCGACGGCCGCGTCGTGCTCCACCACGAGCACCCGCGGTGCCGCCACCTCGTCGGGCCGGTCGTCGCCCGCCTCGGCGGAGCCGGCCCGTGCCCGGGGCCGGCGCGGCAGCACCAGCCAGAACACGCTGCCGGCGCCGGGCGTGCTGCGCACCCCGACCCGGCCGCCTTGCGCGCGCACCAGGCGGCGCGTCAGCGCCAGGCCGAGCCCGGTGCCCTGGTGCTGCTTGCTGTAGCCGTCGTCGAGCTGCTGGAACTCGGTGAACAGGCGCGGGATGTCGGCCGCCTGGATGCCGATGCCGTTGTCCTCGACCTCGATGCGGAACCGCCGCCCGCCTTCGGCCGTAGCGCGCACCGCGACGCGCCCGCCCACGGCCGTGAACTTGAGCGCGTTGGAGAGGTAGTTGTAGAGCACCTGCTTGAGTCGCGCCGGGTCGAGCTCGAGGTCGTCGAGATCCGGTCCGATGTCCACCGCCACCTCGATGCGGCGGGACTGCACCGCCGTGTGCAGGATGTCCAGCACCTCGCCGACCAGGCGCGGCAGCGCCACCGGCTCGGGCCGGAAATCGAACTTGCCGGACTCGACCTTGGACAGGTCGAGCACGTCGTTGATGAGCTGCAGCAGGTGGCGCCCGCTGGTGCCGATGTGCCCCAGGAAGGCCTGGTGCTTGGGCGAGTCGGGCGGCACCGCGCCGGCCTGCAGCAGGTCGGCGAACCCGATGACGGCGTTCAGCGGCGTGCGCAGCTCGTGCGACATGTTGGCCAGGAACTGGCTCTTCAGCCGGCTGGCCTCCTGGATCTGCCGGTTCTCGACCTCCAGCCGCTGCGCCATCAGCCGCGCCTGCTCGGCCTGCCGTTGCTGGGTGATCTCGCGCACGATGCCGAACACGCGGTCGCCCAGGCCGGGCCGCTGCTGCACGCTGGCCTGCACGCTGATCCAGTGCGTGCTGCCGTCGGGCCAGAGCACGCGGCACTCGAGCGCCCAGCCTTCGCGCGCAGCGATCGCCGCGCGCACCCTGCGCTCGATCTCGGGCCGGTCGTCGGGGTGCACATGGGCCAGGAAGCGATCGACGCTCCAGTCGGTCTGCGCCCGGTCGTAGCCGAAGCAGCGGCCATGGCGCAGCGAGGTCGTCGCGCGCCCGCTGTCCAGGTCGAGCTGCCAGTCGCCGATCTGGGCCGACTCGAGCGCGAAGCGCAGCCGCTCCTCGCTCTCGCGCAGCGCGGCCTCGGCGCGGCGCTGCTCGGTCACGTCGCGGGCGTTCTTCGAGGCCCCGACGATGCGGCCCCGCGCGTCGCGGATGGGCGAGATCGTGACCGACACATCGAGCGCCTGACCGCCGCGGCGCAGGCGCACGGTGTCGAAGGCCGGCACCGCCTCGCCCTGGGCCAGCCGGCCGAGGATCTGTGCTTCGTGGGCCTGCTGGTCGGGCGGCACCAGGATCTGGATCGGCTGGCCCACCGCCTCGTCGGCGCGGTAGCCGAACATCCGCTCGGCGGCCCGGTTCCAGCTGGTGATGGCGCCGTCCAGCGCCATGCCGATGATGGCGTCGTTGGACGACTCGACGATGGCGGCCAGCCGGCTGGCGTCGCTGTCGGCGCGCATCTGGCGCGTCTGGTCGCGCAGCACCAGCGCAATGCCGGTGAGCTCGCCGGCCTCGTCGCGCGTGGGCGCGGCCTTCACCTCGATCGGGGTGCTCGTGCCGTGCCGGGCGATCAGGGTGACATGCCGCGGCACGTCGGCCGTCAGGCCCTGCTCGAGCACCAGGTCCACCGGGTTGAGGGCCCGGAAGGCCTGCGGCCGGTCTTCGCGCTCGAACACCTCCCAGAGCGAGCGCCCGCGGGCCTCGGCCTCGCGCCAGCCGGTGAGGCGCTCGGCCACCGCGTTCAGCCGCGTGACGCGGCCTGCGCGGTCGGTGGCGATGAACCCGGCGTCGATGCTGGCCAGCGTCACGGCCAGGCTCTGCTGCACCGCGGTGAGTTGCTCCTCGGCACTGCGGCGGCGGCCGACCTCGGCCTGCAGCCGCCCGATCGCCGTCTCCAGCTGCTGCACCGAGGGGATCTTCAGCGCCCGCGGGATCAGCGGCCACAGCACCACCGCGGTGGCCAGCGAGACGCCGGCGGTCATGAGCTTGGTCAGCTCCTGCAGCCCGTAGGCCGGCTGCCACACGGTCCAGACGTCCATCACATGCGTCAGGCCGCAGGCGAAGATGAAGCCGCTGAACAGCCAGGCGACCCAGCGCTGGCCGGCGTCGAGCTGGCGCCGGCGCACGAAGCTGAGGATGGCCAGCGGGATCGAGAAGTAGGCCAGCGCGATCACCGCGTCCGAGCCCACCATCGGCCACACCAGGTCGGGCGTCCAGCCGTAGCAATACCCGTGCGGCAATAAGCCGTTGCGCCCCAGCATCGACAACAGAAGACTGCCCATCGTGGACCTCTCGGCTCGGCGTCGAACGGAGCGTGCAGGCGGCTTCGGGGCCGTGGCCTGCCCCGCGGTGCACGTTCGTCAGCAATCTATCAGAGCGCACGCAGCGTGGCGCTGCGAAAACCCTCGGGGCCCGGCACAAACCCCCAAGTTCAGGGCCATCCGTCCATCCGGCCGGGCAGCCGGCCCGGCGGTCCGGGCGGCGTCAGCCCGGCCGGGCGGCCGGGCCCTCGGCCAGGCGAAACACCGCCACGGCCTGGACGAGCTGGCTGGCCTGCTGCTGCAGGCTCGCGGCGGCGGCGGCGCTTTCCTCCACCAGGGCCGCGTTCTGCTGCGTGGCCTGGTCCATCTGGCTCACGGCCTGCCCGACCTGGGCCACGCCGGCGCTCTGTTCATGGCTGGCGGCGCTGATCTCGGCCACGATGTCGGCCACGCGCCGGATCGCCGCCACCACCTCGGCCATCGTGGTGCCGGCCTGGCCGGCCAGGCGCGAGCCGGCCTGCACGCGCTGCACGCTGTCGGTGATCAGCCGCTTGATCTCGCGCGCCGCCTCCGAGCTGCGCTGGGCCAGGCTGCGCACCTCGCTGGCGACGACGGCGAAGCCGCGGCCCTGCTCGCCCGCCCGCGCGGCCTCCACGGCCGCGTTCAGCGCCAGGATGTTGGTCTGGAAGGCGATGCCGTCGATGGTGCCGGTGATCTGGGCGATCTGCTGGGCGCTGGCATCGATGGCCTGCATCGTGGCCACCACCTCGCCGACCACGCTGCCCCCCTGCGCCGCCACGGCGCTGGCGCCGATCGCGCTCTGGCTGGCCTGGCGCGCGTTGTCGGCGTTGTGCCGCACGGTGGCGGTGAGCTGCTCCATCGAGGCCGCGGTCTGCTGCAGCGCCGAGGCCTGCAGCTCGGTGCGCTGGCTGAGGTCGAGGTTGCCCTGGGCGATCTGCGCGCTGGCCGTGGCCACGCTCTGGGCATTGCCGCGCACGCCGGCCACCAGTTGCGCCAGCTGCTGCTGCATCTGCGCCAGCTGCGCCATCAGGCTGCCGGTGTCGGCACCGCGCAGCCTGATCGTAGAGCCCAAGTCGCCGGCGGCAACGCGCCGCGCCACGTCGCTGGCTTCAAAGGGCTCGCCGCCCAGTTCGCGCGTCAGCGCGCGCACCATCAGCGCGGCCATGGCCAGGCCGAAGAGCAGGCCCAGGCCCACGGCCGCGAGCGACAGGGCGCGCAGCGTGGCCACGCGGGCGGTGGCCTGGTCGTACTCGGCCCGCGCCGCCTGCACCTGCTGCTGCACCAGCGCGTCGCTGAGGCGGTCGACCTCGGCGAACAGCACGCGCACCTGGGCGTTGGCGCTGCGCGCCGCCTCCAGGTCGGCCCGGCGCAGGGCCGCGACGGCGGCCAGCAGGCCCGACTGCACGAAGGGCTTGCGGGCGGCGGCGAACTGCTCGGCCAGGGCCTGCTCCTGCGCCCCCAGGGCGCGCGCCATGTAGGCCTGCCACAGTTCGGTGATGCGGGCGATGTTGGCCTCGACCTGGGCCGTGCGCTCGCGCACCACCTCGGGCGTGGGCTCGGCCATGGCCAGCGCGATGGCCAGCCGGTTGCGCAGCAGCAGGGCCTTGATCTGGCCGATCTGGGTCGAGGGCACCAGGTGCGCCGAGTAGACCGACCTCAGCGTGGCTTCGGAGCGCCCCAGGCCATACAGGGCCAGTCCGCCCGAGGCGGCCAGCAACAGGGCCAGCGTGCCGACCAGCCAGCTCAATCGGGTGGCAATGCGCATGCGGCTCATGGGACCTCGGCAGCGGGGTTGATGGGCGGGGTTGAAGGACAATTCCCAGGGTTATCGGGCGCGGCATCGAAACACTTTAATTCGACCAAAACATCCAGTGCAGGCCAACGACGAAAGCCCGGAAGGCCCGTCTCAGGCGGAGCCCGGGCCCAGCCCGACGCCCCGCGTCTACACCACCATCGACGTCGCCCGGCGGCTGGGCGTGTCGCTGCAGACGGTGCAGCGCTGGGTCGATGCCGGCCAGCTGCGGGCCTGGAAGACGCCGGGCGGCCATCGCCGCATCGATGCGGCCAGCGCCGAGCGCCTGTTCCGGCAGCAGGCCGAGAACCTGGGCGCGCTGGACGCCGCGGGCCTTGCCGGCCCTGCCGGTGCCGGCGCGGAGCCGGCCCCGCTGACGGCGGTGATCGTCGACGACGATCCGATGGACCGGGCCCTGCTGGTGGCCCTGGTGCAGCAGGCGCTGCCGCTGGCCCGCGTCGAGGCGGCCGCCGACGGATTCCAGGGGCTGGTGGTGATCGGGCGGCTGGCGCCGGCCGTCGTCGTCACCGACATCCACATGCCGCACATCGACGGCTTGGAGATGCTGCGCAGCCTGCTCGAAGGCCCGGGCCCGCGGCCGCGCACGCTGATCGCGGTCTCGGCCCGCTCGCCGCAGGACCTGGCGGGCCTGGGCGCCCTGCCCGAGGGCGTGCAGCTGTTCGGCAAGCCGCTCGACGCCCAGCGCTTCATCGCCGCCCTGCGCGAGGCACTCCCTTCTTGATGGGTTCTTGACGCGGCTGCCGCGCTTCTTGCGACCTTCTTGACACCGTCTTGCCTAGCATGCCTTCGATCGAACGGAGGCCTGCATGACGGACCTGCTCTACCTCTTGACCTTCGCCGCCCTGTGGGGGGCCACCTGGGGCCTGGCCCTGGGCTGCCAGCGGCTGCAGCACCACCGCCGCGGCCCCGGCGGCCGGGAAGGCACGCCATGAGCGCGCCGGGCCGCTCCCAAGCGCTCATCCCGAAGCGCGCAGCGCGAAGGGCAGTCCCGTGAGCGCGCCGGGCCGCTCCCAAGCGCTCATCCCGAAGCGCGCAGCGCGAAGGGCAGTCCCGTGAGCGCGCCGGGCCGCTCCCAAGCGCTCATCCCGGAGCGCGCAGCGCGAAGGGCAGTCCAGTGAGCGGCTGGGACCTCGCCGCCGGGCTGCTCGCGCTGGCGCTGCTGGTGTATCTGGTGGCAGCGCTGCTGCGTCCCGAGGATTTCACATGACCGCCCAGGCCTGGATGCAGCTGGCCGCCTACCTGGCCGCGCTGCTGGCGCTGGCCTGGCCGCTGGCACTGATGATCGACGCGGTGATGGCCGGCCGCTTCCGAGCCGGCCTGCGCCTGGAGGCGAGGCTGTTCCGGCTGGCCGGCGTGCGCCCCGAGCAGGACTCGGGCTGGCTGCGCTACGCGCTCGGCCTGCTCGTGTTCAACGGGTTGGGCGTGCTGGCGGTCTATGCGCTGCAGCGCCTGCAAGGCCTGCTGCCGCTGAACCCGCAGGCGATGGCCGCCGTGGCGCCGGACTCGGCGCTGAACACCGCCGTCAGCTTCGTCACCAACACCGACTGGCAGGGCTATGCGGGCGAGACGACGATGAGCAACCTCACCCAGATGCTGGCGCTGACGGTGCAGAACTTCTGCTCCGCCGCCACCGGTCTGGTGGTCGCGGTGGCCCTGGTGCGTGGCTTCGCGCGCCACTCGGCGCAGGCGGTCGGCAACGTCTGGGTCGACCTGACGCGGGCCACGCTGTGGGTGCTGCTGCCGCTGTCTTTCGTGTTTGCGCTGGTGATGGTGGGCCAGGGCGTGATCCAGAACTTCTCGGCCTTCAAGACGGTGCACCCGCTCGAGGCCGTCACCTGGCAGGCGCCGCGCCTGGACCGCGACGGGCAGCCGCTGGTCGATGCCCACGGCCAGCCGCTGACCCTGCCGCAGCGCAGCGCGACCCAGACCCTGGCGATGGGCCCGGTGGCGTCGCAGCTGGCGATCAAGATGATCGGCACCAACGGCGGAGGCTTCTTCAATGCCAACTCGGCGCACCCCTACGAGAACCCGACGGCGCTGTCCAACTTCCTGCAGCTGCTGACCATCCTGGCCCTGCCGGCGGCGCTGTGCTTCGTCTTCGGCCGCTGGGTGGGCGACCTGCGCCAGGGCTGGGCCCTGCTGGCGGCGATGACGCTGCTGTTCGTGGCCTGCGCGGTGCCGCTGCAGGCCTTCGAGCAGCAGGGCAACCCGGCGCTGGCCGCGCTGGGTGCGGACCAGGCCGCCAGCGCCACGCAGAGCGGCGGCAACATGGAAGGCAAGGAGGCCCGCTTCGGCATCGCCGGCTCGAGCCTGTTCGCCGCCGCCACCACCGCCGCCAGCTGCGGCGCGGTGAACGCGATGCACGACTCGTTCACGCCGCTGGGCGGCGCCATGCCGCTGGTGCTGATCCAGCTCGGCGAGGTCGTCTTCGGCGGCGTCGGCTCGGGGCTGTACGGCATGCTGGTATTCGCCGTGCTGGCGGTGTTCATCGCCGGGCTGATGATCGGCCGCACGCCCGAGTACCTGGGCAAGAAGATCGAGGCGCACGAGATGAAAATGGTCTCGATCGCGATCCTCGTGACCCCGCTGCTGGTGCTGGCCGGCACGGCGCTGGCGGTGATGCTGCCGGCCGGCCGCGCCGGCATCGCCAACCCCGGCCCGCACGGATTCAGCGAGATCCTGTACGCGCTGTCCTCGGCCGGCAACAACAACGGCAGCGCCTTCGCCGGGCTTTCGACCGACACGCCCTTCTACAACCTGCTGCTGTCGGTGGTGATGTGGTTCGGCCGCTTCGGCGTCGTGGTGCCGGTGCTGGCCATGGCCGGCTCGCTGGCGGCCAAGAAGCGCCTGGCGGCCACCGGGGGCACCCTGCCCACGCACGGCCCGCTTTTCGTGCTGCTGCTGATCGGCACGGTGGTGCTGGTGGGCCTGCTGAACTACGTGCCCGCGCTGGCGCTTGGCCCGGTGGCCGAGCAGCTGATGCGGCCGCTGCACTGAGGAAGTCGCGATGTCCCGCCCTGCCCTGCCCCTGTTCGACGCGGCCCTGCTGCGCCCGGCCCTGCGCGACGCGCTGGCCAAGCTCGATCCGCGCCTGCAGTGGCGCAACCCGGTCATGTTCGTGGTCTACGTGGGCAGCGCCTTCACCACTGCGCTGGCGGCGGCCCGGCCCTCGGGCTTCACGATCGGCGTGGCCCTGTGGCTGTGGTTCACCGTGCTGTTCGCCAACTTCGCCGAGGCGCTGGCCGAGGGCCGCAGCCGGGCGCAGGCCGACTCGCTGCGCGGGCTGAGGCAGCAGCTGACGGCCCGCCGGCTGAACGGCCCCTACCGCGCCGGCGATGCGCGCACGGGCCCGGCCTGGACGGCGGTGGAGGCCCAGCGGCTGCGCAAGGGCGACATCGTCGCGGTCGAGGCCGGACAGACCATCCCGGGCGACGGCGAGGTCATCGACGGCGCGGCCTCGGTCGACGAGAGCGCGATCACCGGCGAGTCGGCGCCCGTGATCCGCGAGTCGGGGGGCGACTTCTCCTCCGTCACCGGCGGCACCCGCGTGCTGTCGGACTGGCTCGTGATGCGCATCGCCGTGAACCCGGGCGAGACCTTCGTCGACCGCATGATCGCGATGGTCGAAGGCGCGCGCCGGCAGAAGACACCCAACGAGATCGCCCTCACCATCCTGCTGGTGGCGCTGACGATCGTGTTCCTGGGCGTCACGGTCACGCTGCTGCCCTACTCGCAGTTCAGCGTGGCCAGCGCCGGCGCCGGCCGGCCGGTGAGCCTGGTGGTGCTGGTCTCGCTGCTGGTCTGCCTGATCCCCACCACGATCGCCGGGCTGCTGAGCGCCATCGGCGTGGCCGGCATGAGCCGGCTGATGCAGGCCAAGGTCATCGCCACCTCGGGCCGCGCGGTCGAGGCCGCCGGCGACGTGGACGTGCTGCTGCTGGACAAGACCGGCACCATCACGCTGGGCAACCGGCAGGCCGGCGCCTTCCTGCCGGCGCCCGGCGTGAGCGAGGCCGAGCTGGCCGATGCGGCGCAGCTGGCCTCGCTGGCCGACGAGACGCCCGAGGGCCGCAGCATCGTGGCGCTGGCCCGGCAGCGGTTTCCCCAGCGCCCGCGCGAAGCGGCCGCGCCCGGCGCCGCCTTCGTGCCCTTCACGGCGCAGACGCGGATGAGCGGCGTCGACCTGCCCGGCGGCCGGACGCTGCGCAAGGGCGCGGCCGGCGCCATCCAGCGCCACCTCGAAGCCGCCGGCGGCCACATCCCGGGGGCGCTGCAGGCGAGCATCGACGAGGTCGCACGCCGCGGCAGCACGCCGCTGGTGGTGGCCGACGGCGGCGGCGCGGCGGCGCCGCGCGCGCTGGGCGTGATCGAGCTCAAGGACATCGTCAAGGGCGGCATCAAGGAGCGCTTCGCCGAGCTGCGCCGCATGGGCATCCAGACCGTGATGGTCACCGGCGACAACCGGCTCACGGCCGCGGCCATCGCGGCCGAGGCCGGGGTCGACGACTTCCTGGCCGAGGCCACGCCCGAGGCCAAGCTCGCGCTGATCCGCGAGCACCAGGCCGCGGGCCGGCTGGTGGCGATGACGGGCGACGGCACCAACGACGCTCCGGCCCTGGCCCAGGCCGACGTGGCGGTGGCCATGAACACCGGCACCCAGGCCGCGAAGGAGGCCGGCAACATGGTCGACCTCGACAGCAACCCGACCAAGCTGATCGAGATCGTCGAGACCGGCAAGCAGATGCTGATGACGCGCGGCTCGCTCACCACCTTCAGCATCGCCAACGACGTGGCCAAGTACTTCGCCATCGTGCCGGCGGCCTTCGTCGGCACCTACCCGCAGCTGGCGGCGCTGAACGTGATGCACCTGGCCAGCCCGAGCTCGGCCGTGCTCTCGGCGGTGATCTTCAACGCGCTGATCATCGTCGCGCTGATCCCGCTGGCACTCAAGGGCGTGGCCTACCGCGCCGTCGGCGCGGCCGCACTGCTGCGCCGCAACCTGGCCATCTACGGTCTGGGCGGGGTGCTGGTGCCCTTCATCGGCATCAAGGCGATCGACCTGCTGATCGCCGCCCTCGGCCTGGCCTGAACCCGCTGCCCCCGCCATGTCCCACCCGAATCCCCCTGCCCGACCCGACGGGCCGCCCGAGGGCCTGCTGCGGCCGGCCCTGGTGCTGTTCTTGCTGCTCTCGCTCGTCACCGGCCTGCTCTATCCGCTGCTCGTCACGGGGGCGGCGCAGCTCGCGATGCCCGGCCGGGCCAACGGCAGCCTGGTCCTGCGCGGGCACGAGATCGTCGGCTCCCGGCTCATCGGCCAGTCCTTCACCGACCCCGGTCACTTCTGGAGCCGCCCCTCGGCCACCTCGCCGATGCCCTACAACGGCGCCAATTCGTCGGGGTCGAACCTGGGGCCGAACAACCCGGCCCTGGCCGACGCGGTGAAGGCGCGCATCGCGGCGCTGCGCGCGGCCGACCCCGGCAATGCAGCGCCGGTGCCGGTGGACCTGGTCACGGCCTCGGCCAGCGGCCTGGACCCGCAGATCAGCCGCGCGGCGGCCGACTACCAGGCGGCACGGGTGGCGCGCGCGCGGGGGCTGCCGCTGGCCCGGGTGCAGGACCTGGTGGCGCTCCACACCGAGCCGCCGCTGCTGGGCTTCATCGGCGAGCCGGTGGTCAACGTGCTCGAGCTCAACCTGGCCCTGGACGCGCTGGGCGCCGGCGGCGCCCACGCGGCAGCGCCAGCGGGGGATGCGAAGATGGGCCGATGAACGACGAGCGCCCCGACCCCGACGCGCTGCTGCAGCGCGTCCAGGCCGAGGAGGCGCGGCAGCGGCGCGGCCGCCTCAAGATCTTCTTCGGCGCCTGCGCCGGCGTGGGCAAGACCTGCGCCATGCTGGCCGCGGCGCGTGCCGCGCAGGCGGCCGGCTCGCCGCTCGTGATCGGCCTGCTGGAGACGCACGGCCGGGCCGAGACCGAGGCGCTGGCGCAGGGCCTGCCGCGCCTGCCGCTGGCGGCCCTGCCCCACCGCGGCCGCCTGCTGCCGGCCTTCGACCTCGACGCCGCGCTGGCCTTCGGCCAGGCGCACGAGGACGCCCTGGTGCTGGTGGACGAGCTGGCGGCCAGCAACCCGGCCGGCGCCCGCCACCCCAAGCGCTGGCAGGACGTGGAAGAGCTGCTGGCCACCGGCATCGACGTCTGGTCGACGATGAACGTGCAGCACCTGGAGAGCCTGAACGACATCGTCGGCGGCATCACCGGCGTGCGGGTCTGGGAGACCGTGCCCGACCGGCTCTTCGACCGCGCCGACGAGGTGGTGGTGGTCGACCTGCCGCCCGACGAGCTGCTGGCGCGGCTGAAGGCGGGCAAGGTGTACCTGCCTCGCGCCGGCGACAACCGGGCCGAGCGCGCCGCGGCCCACTTCTTCCGCAAGGGCAACCTGCTGGCGCTGCGCGAGCTGGCGCTGCGGCGCACCGCCGACCGCGTCGACGGCGAGATGCAGGCGTACCGCCGGCAGCGCTCGATGCAGCCCGTGTGGCCCAACCGCGAGGCCCTGCTGGCCTGCGTGGGCCCGGGCGAGCAGGGCGAGAAGGTCGTGCGCAGCGCGGCCCGCCTGGCTGCGCAGCTGGGCGTGCCCTGGCACGCGGTGCACGTGCAGGCGCCGGCCCTGCAGCGGCTGAGCGACGCGGCCCGGCAGCAGGCGCTGCGCGCGCTGAAGCTGGCGCAGGAGCTGGGCGCGATCACGGCCACGCCTTCGGCCGGCGACGTGGTGGCCGGCCTGGTGCGCCATGCGCGCGAGCACAACCTGGCGCGGCTGGTGATGGGCCGGCCCGAGCGGCGCCGGCCGTGGCAGCGCTCGCTGGCCGACCGCGTGGCCGGCGCCGCCGGCGACCTCGACGTGCTGCAGGTCGCGCTGCCCCCGGCGGGCAGCACCCGGCCGGTGCCCGCGGGGGCCGCCGCCGCCGAGCCGGCCCCCTGGCCCTGGCGCGGCTACGCGGTGGCGCTGGCCGCCTGCGCGGCCACCGCGCTCGCCTCGACCCCGCTGCTGGCCGTGCTGGACCTGAGCAACATCGTGATGCTGTTCCTGCTGGCGGTGGTGGGCGTGGCACTGCGCCACGGCCGCGGGCCAGCCGTGCTGGCCGCCTTCGTCGGGGTGGCGCTGTTCGACTTCTTCTTCGTGCCGCCGCGCGACTCCTTCGCCGTCAGCGACGTGCAGTACCTCGTCACCTTCGGCGTGATGCTGGTGGTGGCGCTGGTGGTGGGCCAGCTCACGGCGGGGCTGAAGCACCAGGCCGAGGCCGCGATGCGGCGCGAGCACCGCGCGCGCAGCCTCTACGCCATGGCGCGCGAGCTCTCGGCCGCCCTGCTGCCCGAGCAGGTGGCCGAGATCGGCGCGCGCTTCCTGGATGCCGAGTTCGGCGCCCGCTCGGCCCTGCTGGCGGCCGACGAGGCCAACCGCCTGCAGCGCCTGCCCGGCGCCACGACCGAGGTCGACCTCGGCGTGGCGCAATGGGCCTACGACCACGGGCAGGCCGCGGGCCTGGGCACCGACACCCTGCCCGCCAGCCCCTGCCTGGTGCTGCCGCTGCAGGGCTCGATGCGGCTGCGCGGCGTGCTGGCCGTGGCCCCGCGCGACGCCCGCGTGCGCGGCCCCGAGCCGCGCCAGGTGCTGGACACCTGCGCCTCGCTGCTGGCGATCTCTCTCGAGCGCATCCACTACATCGACGTGGCGCAGAAGAGCACGGTGCAGATCGAGTCCGAGCGGCTGCGCAACTCGCTGCTGTCGGCGATCTCACACGACCTGCGCACGCCGCTGGCGGCCCTGGTCGGGCTGGCCGATACGCTGGGCCTGACGCCGCCGCCGCTGGCGGGTCCGCAGCGCGAGATCGCCGAGTCGATCCGCCGCTCGGCCCGGCGCATGAACGCGCTCGTCGACAACCTGCTCGACATGGCGCGACTGGAGGCCGGCGCCGTGCAGCTGCGCCGCGCCTGGCAGCCGCTGGAGGAAGTGGTGGGCAGCGCACTGGCGGCCAGTGCCGCGCTGCTGGAGGGCCGGCCGCTGGCGGTGCGGCTCGACGACGGGCTGCCGCTGCTGGAGCTGGACGCCGGCCTCTTAGAGCGCGTGCTGGTGAACCTGCTCGAGAACGCGGCCAAGTACACGCCCGCCGGCAGCGCCCTGGAGATCGGCGCCCAGCTTGCCGGCGAGCAGGTGCAGCTCACGCTGGACGACCACGGACCCGGCCTGCCGCCCGGGCGCGAGGAAGCGGTCTTCGAGAAGTTCGAGCGCGGCAGCAAGGAGGGCGCCGCCCCCGGCGTCGGGCTGGGCCTGGCCATCTGCCGCGCCATCGTGCAGGCCCATGGCGGCCGCATCGAGGGCCGCAACCGGTTCGTCGAGGGCCGCGTCCGCGGGGCGCGATTCACGATCACCCTGCCGCGGGGCAACCCGCCGCAGGAGGATGGCGCCGCGCTCGCGCTGCAGCCGCCGGTCGAGGCCGCGCCGTGAGGCCAGCCCAGCCGTCCGCAGGGGCTCACACCGCCGTGCGCAGCACGGAGGTTTCTCGATGAGCCTGCCCGCCACGGCGGCTGGCCTGCGCGTGCTGGTGGTGGAGGACGAGGCCGAGATCCGCCGCTTCGTGCGCCTGGCGCTGCAGGCCGAGGGCTGCGAGGTCCACGAGGCCGACGGGCTGCAGCGCGGGCTGATCGAGGCCGGCTCGCGCCGGCCCGATCTCGTCGTGCTCGACCTCGGCCTGCCCGACGGCGACGGCGTGGACTTCGTGCGCGAGCTGCGGCAGTGGTCGGCGGCGGCGGTGATCGTGCTGTCGGCGCGCAGCGGCGAGGCCGACAAGATCCTGGCGCTGGATGCCGGCGCCGACGACTACCTGGTCAAGCCCTTCGGCGCGGGCGAGCTGATGGCGCGCGTGCGGGCCCAGCACCGTCGCCAGGCGCGGCCTGCCGGCGGCGGCGAGCCCGTCATCCGCTTCGGCCGCGTCACGCTGGACCTGCTGCGGCGCACGGCCCTGCGCGACGGGCAGGCGCTGCACCTCACGCCGATCGAGTACCGGCTGCTCGCCGCCCTGGCCACCCAGCCCGACCGCGTGATCACGCACCAGCAGCTGCTCAGGCTGGTCTGGGGGCCGGGCCATGCCCAGGACACGCACTACGTGCGCGTGCACATGGCCAACCTGCGCAAGAAGGTCGAGGACCAGGCCTCGATGCCGCGCCATCTGCTGACCGAGGCCGGCGTGGGCTACCGCTTCGTGGCCTGACGCGGCGCGGCCGCGGGCGGGCCGCGCCGGCTCAGCGCCCCTGCAGCGTCAGCCCGGCCTGCGGCGTCCAGCCGGCGCCGCCCTCGGCCCGGTGCAGCGTGGGGTCGGCCAGGAACAGGCGCGTGGCGGGCACGCCCGCGGCCAGCAGCGCCCGGCGCACCTGCAGGCTGCGCTGCAGCGCCAGCGCGCGCATCGCCTCGTCGCCGGCCGGCACCTGCTGGCGCAGCAGCGCTTCCATCTCGGGGCCGGGCAGGGTCTTGGCGAAGCCGAAGAGGTTGCGCGGCTTGTCGGGCAGATCGGTGCGGCGGTACAGCGCGCGCAGCAGCTGCTCGCGGGTGGCGCCGGCCGGCTCGCGCGCGCGCTCGGCGGCCAGTGCGGCCTCGATCGCCTGCTGCTGGTAGGCAGCGCGCTCGGCGGCGGGGTCGGCGTCGCCGTGGATCGTCACCGTCACTGCCGGGCGGTCGGCCAGGGCCTGCGCCAGCTTGGCCAGGGCGGCCTGGCCGGCCGGGGTGAACGCAGCCGTGCCGGGCTGGAAATCGACGCTGCCCAGCGAGCTGCCCCCGCTGCCGCCGGCCAGCAGCGAGAACGGCGAGGTCACGGCCTTCACCAGCAGGTTCAGCAGCAGGCGCAGGATCACGCCGCCGACACTGAACTCGGGGTCGTCGAGGCTGCCGCTGACGGGCAGGTCGATGTCGATCACGCCGTCGCGGTCCTTCAGCAGCGCCACCGCCAGTCGCACCGGCAGCTTGGTGGCCTGCGGCGAGTCGACGGCCTGGCCGAAGGTGAGCTGCTCGAGCACCAGCCGGTTGTCGGCCTGCAGGCGGCCGTCGGCGGCGATGCGGTAGCGCACGTCCAGGCTGAGCCGGCCGCGCTCGATGTCGTAGCCGGCGTACTTGCCCGCGTAGGGCGACAGCGGCGCCAGCTCCAGGCCGGTGGCGCGGGCGTGGATGTCCAGCGCCGGCGGGCGCACGGTGGGGTTGATCTGGCCGTCGATCTCGAGCGCGGCCGAGCCCTCGGCATGGCCTTGCAGGTGCAGCGGCGCCATCGAGCGCGTCTGCGAGCTGACCGCGCCCAGCGTGCCCTCGAGATCGGTCAGCGCCGCGCTGTAGTGCGGGCGGATGAAGTGGTCGGCGAAGTCGATGCGCCCCTGGCTGAGCCGGGTCTGGCCCACGCTGACGGCCAGCGGCAGGTCCGGGGGCGCCGATGCGGCCTGGCCGGCCGAGGCGGCCGCGGCGACCTCGACCGCGGCGGGGGCCGCGGGTGCGGGCGCGGAAGCAGATGCGGATGCGGATGCGGATGCGGGCGCCGGGGGCGAGGCGACGGTCTGCAGGTTCAGGCGGCCCTGCTCGGTGACCACCAGGCGGGCGTAGAGGCCGTCCAGGCTCGCCTGCCCGATCGACAGGCTCGGCCTCGCCCCGGGGGTCATCGCGAATTGCAGCGGCCCGAGCGCGAGGCTGCGCCAGGTCAGCAGCTCGTCGCCGGGGGCGTCGGAGCGCGGGCTCGGGCTCGGCGCCGAGGCGGGCAGCGCCGCCTCCGGCAGGGCCAGCACGCGCACGTCGTCCACGCGGGCCGAGCCGCTGGCACTGGCGGCCAGGCCCTGCGTCGCCTGCAGCACCGAGAAGCGGCCGTCCCAGCCGAGCTCGGCGCGCACCAGGGCCACCGGCAGCGCGTGCGCGAAATAGGGCGCGAACAGGTGGGCCGGAAAGCGGTCGAGCCGCAGCCGCCCCTGCGCGTGCAGCGGCTGCAGGCCCAGCGTGCCCTGCCAGGACAGGGTGTCGGCACGCGCGCCCGCGTTCGCGGCCGCGGTGGCCCGCGCGGGGCCGGGCCCGGCCCCCGGCCCCGCGCCACGCCGCACGCGCGCCGAGA
>JAGWMW010000017.1 GCA_028871575.1 Burkholderiales bacterium
GCCGCCAGCGGCCGAGCCGGCCAGCATCGCCAGCACCAGGGCCGACTGCAGCAGGCCGCAGGGCCACGCCACCCACAGGGCACCCGCGGCGGCCGACCGGGCAGGGCCCCGCAGCGGCTGCCAGCGCCCCGGCGCGGCCTGCGGCGCGGCGCGCTCGCCCACGCGGCCCAGGCGTTCCAGCCAGGCCGGCTGCCGGGCCTGCCACAGCAGCAGCAGGCCCAGCGCCAGCGCAGCCCCGTGCACCAGGCTCCACAGCGGGCGCAGCGCCGGCCCGGTGCGGCCGAGCATCGCCAGCAGGTTCAGGCCCGAGGCCGCGAGCGCCCCCGCCGCCGCGTAGGCCAGCGCCCGCGCCGCATGGAAGGCCGCGCCCCGCGCGCCGCCGGGTCCCGCCAGCGCGGCGCAGGCGGCGCCGCACATCGCCGCGCAGTGCGGCGCGCCCGCCAGCCCCAGCAGCACTGCGCCCGCAAGCAGGGTCGGGCTCAAGGGCTACGCGACGCGCGAGTAGGCGGTGCGCCCTGGTTGCATGCGCAGCCGGCGGTCGAACGTCATCGCCACGGTGCGCACGAAGTACCAGCCCAGCGGCGTCACCTCCACCGCGTCCGGCCGCAGCGCCACCAGACCCTCGTCGGCCAGCCCCTGCAGCGCCTGCAGCTCGTCGGCGAAGGCTTCGTGCATGCGCAGGCCATGCGCGCGCTCGACGGCCTCGAACGACAGGCGGCCCTGGCACATCAGCGCCATGATCAACGCGCGGCGCAGCCGGTCGTCGGGCGTCAGGGCCACGCCGCGCACGACCGCGAAGCGCCCTTCGCGCAGCGCCTGTCCGTACTCGGGCAGCGATTTCGCGTTCTGGCTGTAGGTGTCGCCCACGCGGCCGATGGCCGACACGCCCAGCCCGATCAGGTCGCAATCGGGCTGCGTGGTGTAGCCCTGGAAGTTGCGGTGCAGGCGGCCCTCGCGCCGCGCCACCGCCAGCGCGTCGCCGGGCAGCGCGAAGTGGTCCATGCCGATGTACTCGTAGCCGTGGCCGATGAAGCCCGCGATCGCCCCGCCCAGCATCCGGATGCGCTGGCCGGCCTCGGGCAGCTCGGCGGCCGCGATGCGCCGCTGCGGCTTGAAGCGCTCGGGCAGGTGGGCGTAGGCGTAGAGCGCGATGCGGTCGGGCCGCAGCGCCGCCACCTGCGCCACAGTGCGCTCGAACGAGGCCGGCGTCTGCCGCGGCAGGCCGTAGATGAGGTCGGTGTTGATCGACGCGAATCCCAGCCCGCGCGCGGCCTCGATGAGCGCCTGCACGCTGGCCAGCGACTGCTCGCGGTGCACGGCCTGCTGCACCGCCGGATCGAAGTCCTGCACGCCGAAGCTGACGCGGTTGAAGCCCAGGCCCCGCAGGTGGGCCAGCCGGGCCGGCGTGGCGGTGCGCGGGTCGACCTCGATCGAGACCTCGGCCCCGGGCTGCAGCGCGAAGGCGCTGCCCAGGGTCGCCATCAGCGTGTCGAGCTCGGCGTCGGAGAGGAAGGTGGGCGTGCCGCCGCCCAGGTGCAACTGCGAGACCGCGGCGCCGCGGCCGAGCTCGGCCGCGTGCAGCGCGACCTCGGCCTCGATCAGGCGCAGGTAGTCGGCCGCGCGCTCGTGGTGCCGCGTGACCACCTTGTTGCAGGCGCAGTAGTAGCAGACCGACTCGCAGAACGGGACGTGCACGTAGACCGACAGCGCCGGCGCCGGGCCGCTGCCCAGGCGCGCCGCCCGCTGCTGCAGCGCGGCGCGGTACTCGGGCGCCCCGAAGCGCTCGTCCATGCGGTCGGCGGTGGGGTACGAGGTGTAGCGAGGGCCCGGCCGGTCGAGCCGGCGCAGCAGTTCATCGGACAGCAGCGGCGCGGATTCCATGGCCCGCGACTGTGCCCAGGTGCCGGGCCGGCCGGTTGACGCGCGTCAAGGCGGGCCCGCCCCCGGCTGCAGCCAGTGCGACAGCAGGCCGACCGCAGCGATCAGGCCCCAGAAAACGAAGAAGGCCAGCGAGTACACCGTCGTCGCCCCGAGCTCGAGCGCGACTCCGCCGAAACCGTGCAGCTGGCCCGGGTCGACGACCGAGAACACCAGCATCTCGAGCACCGCGGCCCCGAGAAAGGCCGGCCAGCCCACCGCCATCCACAGCCGCATGCGGCGCTTCATGTCGCGCGGGGCTCCGCTCAGGGCCGGGGCGGTGCCGCGGGTGCCGGCGCCGCGTGCGCCGCCGGCGGGTCGAACACCTCGACATCGGCATGCCGCGCCGCGATCCAGACCGTGGTCAGGCCGGCCACCACGGCCGCGGCGGGCCCGGCGATGACGAGCCAGACCATGCCGTGCCGCCACCAGGGCGACGGCGGCGCCGAGGCGGCCGGCGGCGAGTCCGGCGCAGGGGCTGCAGGGGTGGGCGCAATCATCGACAGGTCTCCAGGGCTGGCCGCGCGGGGCCGGTTCACTGCGGCACGACGAAGGTGGATTTTTCCTGCAGCCGCAGCGGCACGTCGCCGTCGCCGGCCGGGCGCTCGATCTCGAAGTGGATCGGGTGCACGCCCGCGCCGGCGGCCTGCGCCGCATCGGCCGGCAGGCGCAGCTCGACCGTGACCCATTGCGCCTGGGCCGGGCCCACGCGCAGCTCGGCGGCCCGGGCCAGGTGCAGCCCGGGCAGGCCCTGCGCGGCGATGCGCAGGCGCTGCGGGCGCTCGGTGGCGTTCATCAGCTGCAGCCGGTAGACGTTCTCGAGCTGCCCGCCCTCGACCCAGCGCGCCAGCGCGGCGCGGTCGCGCACGACGTCGACGCGCAGCGGGCTGCGCAGCGCCAGGCTGGCGACCAGGGCGGTGCCGATCACGGCCAGGATCGCCGTGTAGACGAGCACCCGCGGCCGCGCCACGCTGCGCAGCATCTGGGTGCGCGTCAGCCGGCGCGCCAGGCCGTTCTGCGTCGCATAGCGGATCAGGCCGCGCGGGTAGCGCATCTTGTCCATCACGCCGTTGCAGACGTCGATGCAGGCGGTGCAGCCGATGCAGTCGTACTGCAGCCCGTCGCGGATGTCGATGCCCGTGGGGCAGACCTGCACGCACAGCCCGCAGTCGATGCAGTCGCCCAGTCCCTGGCTGCGCGCGTCGAGCCGGCGCGAGCGCGTGCCGCGCGGGTCGCCGCGGGCCGCGTCGTAGCTGATGATCAGCGTGTCGTGGTCGAACATCGCGCTCTGGAAGCGCGCGTAGGGGCACATGTACTTGCACACCTGCTCGCGCATGTAGCCCGCGTTGCCGTAGGTCGCGAAGCCGTAGAACAGGATCCAGAAGGTCTCCCAGGGGCCGAGTGCCAGGCCGGCGGCTTCGGCCAGCAGGGTGCGGATGGGCGAGAAGTAGCCCACGAAGGTCAGGCCGGTCCACAGGCCGATGGCGATCCAGCCGGCCTGCTTGCCGGCCTTGCGCCACAGGCGATCGAAGCGCCAGGGGCCGGCGTCCAGCCGCATGCGCGCCATGCGGTCGCCCTCGAACCAGCGCTCGATGGCCAGGAAGATCTCGGTGTAGACGGTCTGCGGGCAGGCATAGCCGCACCACAGCCGGCCGGCCACCGCGGTGAACAGGAACAGCGCATAGGCCGAGACCACGAGCAGCCCGGTCAGGTAGATGAAGTCCTGCGGGTACAGCACCAGGTCGAAGATGTAGAACCGGCGCGCGGCGAGGTCGAACAGCACCGCCTGGCGCCCGTTCCAGGGCAGCCAGGGCAGGCCGTAGAAGACGAGCTGCGTTGCCCACACCAGGGCCCAGCGCCAGCGCGCGAACCAGCCGCTGACGGCGCGCGGGTAGATCTTCTTCTGCCGTGCGTAGAGCGAGACGACGGCCTGGGCCGCGTCGTCGGGCTCGGGCGCCGGCCTCGCCTCGGCGGCCGCGGGGGCGGTCGCCGCCGCCGCGGCAGGCCCGCTCACCGGCGGGCTCGCGGGCCTGCAGCGGGCGCCGCGGTCGCGGCAGGCGCAACGGGCGAGGCGGGCTCAGCAGGCGCAGCGGCCGCCTCGCCCTGCGGGTGCGACAAGCCCCAGACATAGGCGGCCAGCACGTGGATCTGGGGCGGGGTCAGGCGTCCACCCTGGGCCGGCATCACGAGGTTGGCCCCTTGCTCGATGCGGGTGACGATGGCGGCCTCGCCCGGGGCGTAGAGCCAGATCGAGTCGGTCAGGTTCGGCGCGCCCACGGCGGTGTTGCCCCGGCCGTCGGCGCCGTGGCAGCCGGCGCAGACGGCAAACTTCGGCTGGCCGCGCTGCGCCGCGGCCGCGTCGTGCGGGCTGCCCGACAGGCTCAGCACGTAGTTCGCCAGGTCGCGGATGTCCTGCGCGCTGCCCACGGCCGGCGCCATCACCGGCATCACGCCGTTGCGCCCCTGGGTGATGGTCTGCTCGATCTGCTCGGGCGTGCCGCCCCAGAGCCAGTCGCCGTCGGTCAGGTTGGGAAACCCCGGGCTGCCGCGCGCGTCGGCCCCGTGGCACTGCGCGCAGTTGTTGGCGAACAGCCGGTCGCCGATGGCCATGGCCGCGGGGTCCTGCGCCAGCGCCGGCACCGGCATCGCGGCATAGCGGGCGTAGACGGGGGCGATGGCCCGCGCCTGGCGCAGCACCTCGGCTTGGTGCTGGCCGGCACTGCTCCAGTGCAGCAGCCCGGCCAGGCTGCCCAGGCCCGGGTACAGCGCCAGGTAGACGCCGGCGAAGACCACCGTGATCACGAACAGCCCCATCCACCAGCGCGGCAGCGGGTTGTTGAGCTCGCGCAGGTCCTCGTCCCAGACGTGGCCCGTGCTGCCGTCGCCGGGGATGACCTTGCCCCGGCTGGCCACCGCCAGCACCCCCAGGCAGGCCAGCAGGCTGGCCACCACCGCCGCGGCGACGAACCAAGACCAGCCGGGGCTCGTGAAGTCGCTCACGTCCGGTCCTCCGGTCCGTCGCCGAAGGGCAGCTGCTCGGCCTCGCGGAAGGCCTCGCGCTGGCGGCCCGACCAGGCCCAGGCAACGACGCCGACGAAGAAGACGAAGCCCAGCACCGTGGCGGCGCTGTGCAGGTGGTAGAGGTTCATGAGGGCCACGCCTTTGCAGTTCACTTCACCGCCGTGCCCAGCCCCTGCAGGTAGGCCACGAGCGCATCGAGTTCGGTCTTGCCCCGCACTTCGTCGGCGGCGCTCTCGATCTGGGCATCGGTGTAGGGCACGCCGACCCGGCGCAGCGCGCGCAGGCGCGGGGCCATCCCGGCCGGGTCGACCTGCGCGTGCGCGAGCCAGGGGTAGGCCGGCATGATCGACTCGGGCACGAGGTCGCGCGGGTTGTTCAGGTGGATGCGGTGCCACTCGTCGCTGTACTTGCCGCCCACCCGCGCCAGGTCGGGCCCCTGGCGCTCGCTGCCCCAGAGGAACGGGTGGTCGTAGACCGACTCGCCGGCGCGCGAGTAGTGGCCGTAGCGCAGGGTCTCGGCCTGCAGCCGGCGGATCATCTGCGAGTGGCAGTAGAAGCAGCCCTCGCGCTGGTAGATGTCGCGCCCGGCCAGCTGCAGCGCCGTGTAGGGCTTGACCCCGGGCACCGGCTGGGTCGTCGAGGCCTGGAAGAACAGGGGCACGATCTCGACCACGCCGCCCACCGCCACCGCCGCCAGGATCAGCACGATCATCAGCAGGTTGTGGGTCTCGATGCGCTCGTGTCCGCGTGCGACGGGGGTGTGGGCCATGGCGGGCTGCTGTGGAAGGCGGTGAGAAAGGCGAGGTCGTCAGGCCGTGGCCCAGGCGGCCGGGGCGGCCGGAGCGGCCGGGATGGGTGCGGTCACGGGGCGGCCCGAGCGCACCGTCATGACCACGTTCCAGGCCATCACGGCCATGCCGGCCAGGTAGAGCAGGCCCCCGCCCAGGCGCACGATGTTGAACGGGTGGGTGGCCTTGACGCTCTCGACGAAGCTGTAGACGAGCGTGCCGTCGGGGTTGACCGCGCGCCACATCAGGCCCTGCATCACGCCGGCGATCCACATCGAGGCGATGTAGAGCACGATGCCCACCGTGGCGATCCAGAAGTGCAGCTCGATGGCGCGCGTGCTGTACATCGCGCTGCGGCCGTACATGCGCGGGATCAGGTGGTACAGCGCCCCCATCGTCACCAGCCCGACCCAGCCGAGCGCGCCGCTGTGCACGTGGCCGATGGTCCAGTCGGTGTAGTGCGACAGGGCGTTGACGGTCTTGATCGACATCATCGGCCCCTCGAAGGTCGCCATGCCGTAGAACGACAGCGAGACGATCAGGAACTTCAGGATCGGGTCGTCGCGCAGCTTGTGCCAGGCGCCCGACAGCGTCATGACGCCGTTGATCATGCCGCCCCAGCTCGGCGCCAGCAGCACCAGCGAGAACACCATGCCCAGGCTCTGCACCCAGTCGGGCAGGGCCGTGTACATCAGGTGGTGCGGCCCGGCCCACATGTAGACGAAGATCAGGGCCCAGAAGTGGACGATGGACAGCCGGTAGCTGTACACCGGCCGCCCCGCCTGCTTGGGGATGTAGTAGTACATCATCCCCAGGAAGCCCGCCGTGAGGAAGAAGCCCACCGCGTTGTGGCCGTACCACCACTGCACCATCGCGTCCTGGGCGCCCGAGTACAGCGAATAGCTCTTCGTCCAGCTCACCGGGATCGAGGCGCTGTTGACGATGTGCAGCACCGCCACCGCGATGATGAATGCGCCGAAGAACCAGTTGGCGACGTAGATGTGGCGCACCCGGCGCCGGCCGATCGTGCCGAAGAACACGATGGCGTAGGCCACCCAGACGATCGCGATCAGCACCTTGATCGGCCACTCGAGCTCGGCGTATTCGCGGCTGACGGTGTAGCCCAGCGGCAGCGTGATCGCCGCCAGCACGATCACCAGCTGCCAGCCCCAGAACACGAACATCGCCAGCGCGGGCGCGAACAGCCGGGTGCGGCCGGTGCGCTGCGCCACGTGCATCGAGGTGGCCATCAGGGCGCAGCCGCCGAAGGCGAAGATCACCGCATTGGTGTGCAGCGGGCGCAGGCGGCCGAAGCTGAACCAGGGAATGCCGAAGTTGAGCTCGGGCCAGGTGAGCTGGGCCGCGATGACCACGCCCACCAGCATGCCCACGACGCCCCACAACACGGAGGCCAGGGCGAACAGCCGCACGGGCGTGTCGAAGTAGGCCGGGGCGGCCGGCTCGTCGTTGCTGGGCATCCTCGGAATCCTCCTCGGCCGGCTCGTCGCGGCCCGGGGTAAATTTTCAGGAACGGCCGCGCCCGGCGCCTTGATCGGGGTCAAGCCCTGCCGCCGGCGCCTCGTCGGGCTCGAGGATGCGCGTGCCCTCGGCGTCGAGGTCCTCGAACTGTCCGCCGCCCACGGCCCAGCCGAAGACGCCGATGATCATCAGCACCACCGCCGCCGACAGCGGCACCAGCAGGTACAGGCTCTCCATCGCCGCGCCGCCTCTGCGTTCAGCGACCCGCCCGCAGGGCGTTCAGCACGACCGCCATCGAGCTGGCGGCCATGCCCAGGCCGGCGGCCCAGGGCGGCAGCGCCCCCGTCAGCGCAAGCGGGATGGCCAGCAGGTTGTACAGCGCCGCCCAGGCCAGGTTCTGGCGCACGATGCGCATCGCCTTGCAGGCGGTGGCGCGTGCCCGCACCAGGTCCAGCGGCCGGTTCGAGACGATCACCGCATCGGCGTGGGCCCGCGCCACCAGGGCCCCCTGCCCCATCGCCAGCGAGACATCGGCCCGCGCCAGCACCGGGGCGTCGTTGACGCCGTCGCCCACCATGCCCACCGGCTCGCCCGCGCGCTGGGCCGCCGCCAGCGCCGCCAGCTTGGCCTCGGGAGTGGCCCCCGCCACGACCTCGGCGATGCCCAGGCGCTGCGCCAGTCGCTCGGCGTGCGCCGGCGCGTCGCCCGACAGCAGGGTCAGGCGCAGCCCCGCGTGCCGCAGCGCAGCCACCGCGGCGGCCGCGCCCTCGCGCACCGTCTCGTCGAAGCGGTAGCCGGCCAGCACCTGCGCGCCGCGCGCCAGCCACACCTGCACGTCGTCGCTGGGCCGCGCGCCGGTCCACGCGGCCGAGCCGAGCCGCCACTCGACACCGTCGGTGTCGATCCCGCGCAGGCCCTGGCCGGCACGCTCCTCGATCGCCTGCCAGGCCTGCGCCGAGGGCGGCAGCCCAGCGGCCAGGGCGCGCGCCAGCGGGTGCTGCGACCAGGCCGCCAGCGACGCGGCGGCCGCCTCGCAGGCGGCCCGATGCGGCGCGCTCGCGCGGCCCGGCGTCCACACCGTGTCGCGCCACACCGGCCGGTCCTCGGTCAGGGTGCCGGTCTTGTCGATGAACAGGTGCCGGGTGCGGGCCAGGGCCTCGACGGCGTCCAGCCGCTGCACCAGCACGCCGCGCCGCGCCAGCGCGCCGACCGCGGCCACCAGCGCCGCCGGCGCAGCCAGCGACAGGGCGCAGGGGCAGGTGACGATCAGCACCGCCACCGCAGCGGCCAGCGCGCGCGACGGATCGACCCCGCTCCAGTAGGCCGCGGTCGCCGCCGCCAGCAGCAGCACCGCGCCCAGGAACGGCCCGGCCCAGCGGTCGGCCACGCGCGCGGCGGCCGGGCGCTGGGTCAGGGCGTCGCGCATCATCGCCACGATGGCGGCGTGCCGGGTGTCGGCGCCCGCGCGCTGCACGCGCATCAGCACCGGCGCGCCGACGTTCAGGCTGCCTGCCACCACGACGTCGCCCACCTGCTTGGGCACCGGCAGCGACTCGCCGGTGAGCAGCGATTCGTCGGCCGCACTGCGGCCCTCGAGCAGCGGCCCGTCGGCCGCAAACGCCTGGCCCAGGCCGACCCGCACGAGGTCGCCCGGCTGCAGCCGGTGCACGCTGACCCAGCGGGCCTGGCCGTCGGGGTCCAGCCGCTGCGCCGTCTCGGGCGCGCGGGCCAGCGCGGCTTCCAGCGATTCGGCGGCGCGGTGGCGGGCGCGCAGCTCCACGTAGCGGCCGCCGAGCAGGAAGGCCACGAACATCGTCAGCGAGTCGAAGTAGACCGCGCTGCCGAACGGGCCACCGGGGTCGAAGGTGGCGCCGGTGCTGGCCACGAAGGTCACTGCGATCGCGATCGCCACCGGCAGGTCCATGCCGATGCGGCCCCGGCGCAGCGCGCGCAGCGCGCCGTCGAAGAAGGGGCCGGCGGCGAAGAGCAGCACCGGCAGCGTGAGCACCCAGCTGCCCCAGTCCAGCAGCTGTCGCAGCGCGGGCGCCATCTCGCCCGGCCGGGCGAGGTAGACGGGTGCGGCGAACATCATCACCTGCATCGCGCAGAAGCCGGCCACGAACAGCCGCCACAGCGCGGCGCGGTGTTCGCGCCGGCGCAGCGCCCGCGCCGGGGCGGCGATGTCGGGCACGGCCTCGTAGCCGGCGGCGCGCACTGCCTGCACCAGGGCCGACAGCCGCGTGCGGGCCGGATCCCACTGCACCGTGGCGCGCTGGCTGCCGGCGCTCACGCGCGCCTGAAGCACGCCGTCGACGCGCGCCAGCGCCTGCTCGATCAGGCCGGCGCAGGCCGCGCAGTGCAGGCCGCCCAGCTGCAGCGTCGACTCGCCGAGCCACGCGCCACGGGCCGTGCCGACATCGTCGCCGGGGGCCACGCTCGGGGCCGGGCCGATCCAGCGCGTGCAGCGGTCGCGCTCGACGGGATCGTCCAGCACGGACAACTCGGCCGCGCCGGCCGGCCCCGCGCGAACCCTGCCAGCGGGGGTGCCGGGCGCCGGGGGAGTCGCAGCGCTCGGGGCAGTCGGGACAGTCGTGGCGTGGGCGGCGGCCATGGGCGGGCCGGCCACTGTAGGCAGGCGCCGCGCTGCGGCGCCTGATCTGCATCAAGCCGCGCGGGGCCCGTGCTCAGCGCGGCCGCACCCCCAGCCACCGGGCCGGCAGCAAGAGCAGGCCGCGCAGCAGCGCGAACAGGGCTTCGAAGACGATGCCGACCAGCCTGAACGGCAGCGTCAGCAGCCAGACCAGCGGCGCGGCGACGATCGCCATCAGCGCCAGCGGCCAGCACAGCAGCCACAGCAGGCACCAGCCCAGCAAGAGCAGCAGGAAGCGCATGGGCGCCTCGCGCCGGCCTCAGGCGCGGGCCGCCGAAGGCGCGGCCTGCACCACCGGGCCCGTGCCGGCGCGGGCCAGCAGCGGCGAGGCCGCCTCGGGCTGGGCCAGGGCCTGCAGGCCGGACAGCGTGGCCACGGTGAGCATCAGGGCCAGGCCCAGCGAGAGGCTGCGGCGGGCGGGGGCGGTGTAGGCGTGCGTCATGGCGATCTCCAAGGCGGTGCGGCGGTGGGCTTCGATGGCGTGACTGTCGTCGCCGCCGCGTCGCGGCGCGAGGGGCTTGCGACGAAGGGCCGCGCGGGCCCGATCAATCGCCTTCAGCCGCGACCGAGCGCCGCCAGCAGGCCCAGGTAGACCGCGATCTCGGTGCCCTGGCGCAGCGCGGCCAGGGCGTCGTCGCCCAGGGCCCCGAAGCGGCGCCGCAGCGCCCGGGCCGCGAGCACGGCCGCCGCGGTGGCGGCCAGGGCCGCAAGCCCGAGGTCGGACGGGCGCAGCGACCAGGCGGCGCCGCTGGCGGCGACGCCGGCCCACATCAGCGCCACGACCCAGCCCGTGTCGCCGCGCTCGGGCGCGTCCCATTGCCGCGCCAGCAGCGCGGCCACGCGCGGCCAGGCCTGCGCCAGCGGCAGCACGGCCAGCGTCAGCCCCAGGTCGCGCGTGGCCAGCGCGTACAGCGCGGCCGCCCGCAGCGCCAGCACCAGCATCAGCGCCGTGGCGCCGATCGGCCCGGCGCCGCTGGCGGCCCCGCCGGCCGACGGGCCGGCCCGGGCCCCGCCGGCCGATAGGCCGGCCCAGGCCTCGCAGCAGCGGGCCAGCCCGGCCTCGTCGCGCCCGCGCGTGAACCACACCGACGCCGCCACCGCGACCAGCACCGCCACCCCCGCGGGCAGCGCATGGCCGGCCAAGAACAGCACACCCGCCGCGAACGCGCCCACGAGCAGGCCCACCGCCGGATCGTGGCGGCGGCTCGAGGCGAGCCAGCCGGGGTGCGCCGCGGCCCAGTCCGGCAGCGGCAGCCGCGTGCCCACGCGCAGCGCGATCAGGAACATCTGAAGCTCAATGCCCATCGTGTACTGCCCTGCCCGGCCCTGCCCCGCCGCCCGGCGCCGGCTCAGGCCGCGGCCTGCGCCGCCCAGTCGGCGCAGAGGCGGTGCAGCCGGTCCAGGCCGTCGGTGAGCGCCGCCGGGCCGGGCTGCAGGATGTCGCAGGACTTGATCTCGTGCAGCTGCTGCTGGCGCACCGCGGGCACTTCGCCCCAGCCCGGGCGCGCGGCCACGGCCTCGGGCCTGAACTTCTTGCCGCACCAGGAGCCGACGATCAGGTCGGGCGCGCGCCGCGCCGGCGCCAGCGGGTCGGCGACGACGCGGTCGCGGCCCATCGCCTGGCGGGCGAGTTCGGGGAACACGTCGTCGCCGCCGGCAATGCCGACGAGCTCCGACACCCACTGGATGGCGCTGATCATCGGCGCGTCCCACTCCTCGAAGTACACGCGCGGCCGGCGCGGCCAGGCCGCGGCCGCGGCGGCGATCTGGGCGTGGCGGGCACGGCAGGCGGCGATCCAGGCCTGGCCGCGCTCGTGCGCCCCCACCAGGCCGGCCACCAGGCCCAGCGTGTCGAAGATCTGCGCCACGCTGCGCTGGTTGGTGACGAGCACGTTCAGCCCGGCGCGGATGAGCTGATCGGCCAGCGCCGCCTGCATGTCGGAGAAGCCCACCACCAGGTCGGGCTGCAGCGCCACGATCTGCTCGATCTTGCCGCTGAGGAAGGCCGAGACGCGCGGCTTCTCGGCGCGCGCGCGCCGCGGCCGCACCGTGTAGCCGCTGATGCCCACGATGCGCGCGTCCTCGCCCAGCAGGTACAGCCACTCGGTGGTTTCCTCGGTGAGGCAGACGATGCGCTGCGGGCCCATGCCGCGGTTGTACCAAGCCGCGCCGGGGGCCGGCGGCACCCCCGCCGATATACTCGCGCTTTACCACCACAGCACACTTCGGCAGCGCCGGTGTGCTGCCTGCAATGACCAAGTTCGTCTTCGTGACCGGCGGCGTGGTGTCCTCGCTCGGCAAGGGCATCGCCGCGGCATCGCTGGCGGCGATCCTCGAGTCGCGCGGCCTGAAGGTCACCCTGATCAAGCTCGATCCCTACCTCAACGTGGACCCGGGCACGATGAGCCCGTTCCAGCATGGCGAGGTGTACGTCACCGACGACGGCGCCGAGACCGACCTCGACCTCGGCCACTACGCGCGCTTCATCACGACGCGGATGAAGAAGGCCAACAACTTCACCACCGGCCAGATCTACAAGAGCGTGCTCGAGAAGGAGCGCCGCGGCGACTACCTGGGCAAGACGGTGCAGGTGATCCCGCACGTGACCAACGAGATCCAGGAGTTCGTCAAGCGCGGCGCCTCGTCCGACCTGGCGCCCGATCTCGACGTGGCCATCGTCGAGATCGGCGGCACCGTCGGCGACATCGAGAGCCTGCCCTTCCTCGAGGCCGTGCGCCAGATGAGCCTGAAGATGGGCCCGGCCAACAGCGCCTTCGTGCACCTGACCTACGTGCCGTGGATCGCCGCCGCCGGCGAGCTCAAGACCAAGCCCACCCAGCACACGGTGCAGAAGCTGCGCGAGATCGGCATCCAGCCCGACGTGCTGCTGTGCCGCGCCGACCGCCCCATCCCCGACGACGAGCGCGAGAAGATCAGCCTGTTCACCAACGTGCTGCCGCACGGCGTGATCAGCATGTGGGACGTGGACACCATCTACAAGGTGCCGCGCCTGCTGCACGAGCAGGGCCTGGACGAGCTGATCTGCATGAAGCTGCAGCTGCTGACCCGCCCTGCCGACCTCAGGCGCTGGGATCGGCTCGTCGACGAAGTGGAGCACCCGCAGGCCCAGGTCACGATCGCGATGTGCGGCAAATACACCGACCTGTCCGACAGCTACAAGTCGCTCAACGAGGCGCTGCGCCACGCCGGCATCCACAACCACGCCAAGGTCGCGATCGAGTACGTCGATGCCGAGTCGCTGACGGCGCCCTCGGCATCGCAGCTGGCGCGCTTCGACGCCATCCTGGTGCCGGGCGGCTTCGGCAAGCGCGGCATCGAGGGCAAGATCGTCGCCGCGCAATATGCGCGCGAGCACGGCATCCCCTACCTCGGCATCTGCCTGGGCATGCAGGTGGCCACCATCGAGTACGCGCGCCATGTGGCGGGCCTGGCCGAGGCCAACAGCACCGAGTTCGAACCCGCCACGCCGCACCCGGTGATCGCGCTGATCGAGGAATGGCAGGACCGCGACGGCAGCATCCAGAAGCGCAACGCCACGTCCGACCTGGGCGGCACGATGCGCCTGGGCGCGCAGAGCTCCGACGTCAAGCCCGGCACCCTGGCCTGGCAGATCTACGGCCCCGTCGTCACCGAGCGCCATCGCCACCGCTACGAGGCCAACGTGAACTACCTCGAGCGGCTGCAGCAGGCGGGGCTCGTGGTCTCGGCGCTGACCCAGCGCGAGCAGCTGACCGAGATCGTCGAGCTGCCCAAGAGCGTGCACCCCTGGTTCATGGGCGTGCAGTTCCACCCCGAGTTCAAGAGCACGCCCTGGGGCGGCCACCCGCTGTTCAGCAGCTTCGTCAAGGCCGCGCTCGAGCACCGGCGCGCTGCGGCGGCACAGGCCCAGGCGCCGGCGGCCGTGGCTGGCGCCGCCGTCTGAAGGGAGAACCGACCGATGCAGTTGTGCGGCTTCGAGGTCGGCCTGGCGCGGCCCTTCTTCCTGATCGCCGGGCCCTGCGTGGTCGAGAGCGAGCAGCTGCAGATGGACGTGGCCGGGCGGCTGAAGGAAATCACGCGGGCCCTGGGCATTCCGTTCATCTTCAAGAGCAGCTACGACAAGGCCAACCGCAGCAGCGGCAGCAGCTTCCGCGGCCCGGGCATGGACCAGGGCCTGGCGATCCTGGCCAAGGTGCGGCGCGAGATCGGCGTGCCGGTGCTGACCGACGTGCACGCGCAGGAGGAGATCGCGGCCGTGGCGGCCGTGGTCGACGTGCTGCAGACGCCGGCCTTCCTGTCGCGCCAGACCGATTTCATCCACGCCGTGGCCCGCTGCGGCAAGCCGGTGAACATCAAGAAGGGCCAGTTCCTGGCGCCGCACGACATGCAGCACGTGATCGCCAAGGCGCGTGCCGCGGCGAAGGACGCCGGCCTGTCGGAAGACCGCTTCCTGGCCTGCGAGCGCGGCGTGAGCTTCGGCTACAACAACCTCGTCAGCGACATGCGCTCGCTGGCGATCATGCGCGAGACCGGCGCGCCGGTGGTCTTCGACGCCACCCACAGCGTGCAGCTGCCCGGCGGCCAGGGCAGCAGCAGCGGCGGCCAGCGCGAGTTCGTGCCGGTGCTGGCCCGCGCGGCCATCGCCGTGGGCGTGGCCGGCGTCTTCATGGAAACGCATCCCGACCCCGCCCATGCGCTGTCCGACGGCCCGAACGCCGTGCCGCTGAAGCACATGAAGGCCCTGCTCGAGCAGTTGCTGGCCCTGGACCGCGTGGTCAAGGCGCAGCCGCTGCTGGAGAACGACTTTTCCTGCTGACCGCCGCCGCCATGCCCGCCGCCTACCTCGTCGTCGAATCCCAGGTCACCGACCCGGCCGCCTTCGCGGGCTACCTCGAAGCCGCACCGGCAGCCGTGCGGGCCTTCAGCGGCCAATACCTGGTGCGCGGCGGCCGCATGCAGGTGCTCGAAGGCGACTGGCAGCCGCCGCGGCTGACGGTGATCCGCTTCCCCAGCTTCGAGGCCGCGCAGGCGCTGTACGACAGCCCGGCCTACGTGGCCGCGCGCGCGCTGCGCCACGGCGCGACGGCCTGCTTCAACATGGTGATCGTCGAAGGCGCCGAGGCGCCCGTCTGACGGCCAGCCCGACCGCCGAGCCCGCCGCCGAGCCGACCCCGAACCCCACCCCACCCGATTCCGAGAAGAACCCCAAGGAGCAGCATGAGCGCCATCGTCGACATCGTCGGCCGCGAGATCCTCGACAGCCGCGGCAACCCCACGGTCGAATGCGACGTGCTGCTGGAAAGCGGCACCATGGGCCGCGCGGCCGTGCCCAGCGGCGCCTCCACCGGCAGCCGCGAGGCCATCGAGCTGCGCGACGGCGACAAGGCCCGCTATGGCGGCAAGGGCGTGCTGCGCGCGGTGGAGCACATCAACACCGAGATCAGCGAGGCCGTGCTGGGCCTGGACGCGAGCGAGCAGGCCTTCCTCGACAAGACCCTGGTCGATCTCGACGGCACCGACAACAAGGGCCGTCTGGGCGCCAACGCCACGCTGGCGGTGAGCATGGCGGTGGCGCGTGCCGCGGCCGAGGAGAGCGGCCTGCCCCTGTACCGCTACTTCGGCGGCATGGGCCGCATGAGCCTGCCGGTGCCGATGATGAACGTCGTCAACGGCGGCGCGCATGCCAACAACAACCTCGACCTGCAGGAGCTGATGATCATCCCGGTGGGCGCGCCCACCTTCCGCGAGGCGCTGCGCTACGGGGCCGAGGTGTTCCACGCGCTGAAGAAGATCCTCGACGCCAAGGGCATGCCCACCAGCGTGGGCGACGAGGGCGGCTTCGCGCCCAACGTGGCCAGCCACGAGGCGGCGATCCAGCTGATCCTGGAGGCCATCGACAAGGCCGGCTACCACGCGGGTGACCAGATCGCGATCGGCCTGGACTGCGCGGCCAGCGAGTTCTACAAGGACGGCAAGTACCGCCTCGACGGCGAAGGCCTGGCGCTCTCGGCCACCGAGTGGACCGACATGCTCGCGGCCTGGGTCGACAAGTACCCGATCCTGAGCATCGAGGACGGCATGGCCGAGGGCGACTGGGACGGCTGGAAGGGCCTGGCCGACCGACTGGGCAAGCAGGTTCAACTGGTGGGCGACGACCTCTTCGTGACCAACACGAAGATCCTGCAGGAAGGCATCCAGCGCGGCGTGGCGAATTCGATCCTGATCAAGATCAACCAGATCGGCACCCTGAGCGAGACCTTCGCCGCCATCGAGATGGCCAAGCGCGCGGGCTGGACCAACGTCATCAGCCACCGCAGCGGCGAGACCGAGGACAGCACCATCGCCGACATCGCGGTGGGCACCAATGCCGGCCAGATCAAGACCGGCTCGCTGAGCCGCAGCGACCGCATCGCGAAGTACAACCAGCTGCTGCGCATCGAGGAAGACCTGGGCGACATCGCCGCCTACGCCGGCCGCGCGGCCTACTACAACCTGAAGTAGCCCGCCCGCGGCCGCCATGCGCTGGGTCACCCCGGTCCTCGCCGCGCTGCTCCTGCTGGTGCAGGCCGACCTGTGGCTGGGCAAAGGCAACCTGCCCTACGTGATGAGCCTGCGCAAGCAGCTCGCGGCGCAGGAAGCGGCCAACGCCCAGGCGCGCGAGCGCAACCTGCAGGTGGCCGCCGAGGTGAGCGACCTGAAGGAAGGCCTGGAGATGGTGGAAGAGAAGGCCCGCCACGACCTGGGCATGGTGCGGCCCGACGAGATCCTGGTGCAGGTGAGCGCGCAGCGCTGAGGCTGCAGCGCGCCGCGCCGCGCCGGCGCGGCGCCTACTGCACCGCCTGCGGCGCCGGCGGCTGGTCGCGGCCGGGGGTGAACATCTCGCCCACGTCGACGGCGTCGAAGCGGTACTGCTGGCCGCAGAAGTCGCAGCCCACCTCGACCTGGCCGAGCTCGGCGATCACGCCGTCGACCTCGCCGCGGCCGAGCGAGACCAGCATGCCCTGCACGCGATCGCGCGAGCAGCGGCAGGCAAAGCGCGGCGTTCGCGGCTCGAACAGGCGCAGCGTCTCCTCCCAGAACAGGCGGTGCAGCAGCCGCTCGGGCGCCAGCGCCAGCAGCTCTTCGCGCGTGAGGGTGGCGGCCAGCGTCGAGATGCGGTTGTAGGCCTCGCTCAGCCCGATGTCGTCCTCGTTGCGGCGGCCCGCCAGGTTGCCGGCGCCCTCCACCGGCAGGCGCTGGATCAGCAGGCCGGCGGCCACGCGATCGTCGGCGGCCAGCACGAGCCGGGTGTCGAGCTGCTCGGACTGCAGCATGTAGTGCTCCAGCACCTGGGCCAGCTGCTGCAGCGGCTCGCGCCGGTCGCCGTGCAGGGGCACCACGCCCTGGTAGGGCTGCTGGCCGGGGCGGCGGCCGCGCGGGTCGAGCGTGATCGCGCAGCGGCCCTGGCCGTTGACGTTCAGCAGCGCCTCCAGGCCCGAGCCCGGCCGCACCGCGCCCACCTGCTTGGCGGTGGCGCGGAAGCTCAGCTCGGGCTGCACCTCCACCACCGCCAGCTTGACCGGCCCGTCGCCGTGCAGTTGCAGCACCAGGTCGCCGTCGAAGCGCAGGTTGGCCTGCATGAGCACGCCGGCGGCGCTCAACTCGCCGAGCAGGGCCCGCAGCTCGGGCGGATCGGCCTGCGCGCCGATGCGCCGCGCCAGCAGCGCCTGCCAGGCGTCGGTCAGCCGCACCAGCAGGCCGCGCACAGGCAGGCCTTCGAACAGGAAGGTGTGGAGCTCGCTCACGTCAGCCGATGCGCCTGAGCTGCAGGCGGTAGCGCGCCGCGTTCTCGACGTAGTGCACTGCCCCGAGGCGCAGGCGCTCGGCCTGCTCGGGCGTGATCTCGCGCACCGCCTTGGCCGGCGCGCCCAGGATCAGCAGGCCGTCGCCGTAGACCTTGCCCTCGGTCACCACCGAGCCCGCCCCGACAAGGCTGCCGCGCCCGATGCGCGCGCCGTTGAGCACCACCGCCTGCACGCCGACGAGCGAACCATCGCCCACGCTGCAGCCGTGCAGCATCGCCTGGTGGCCCACCGTCACGTCCTCGCCCAGCGTGAGCGGGAAGCCGATGTCGGTGTGCAGCACGCTGCCGTCCTGCACGTTGCTGCGCGCGCCCAGCGTGATCCACTCGTTGTCGCCGCGCAGCACCGCCCCGGGCCAGACGCTGGCGCCGGGCCCGAGGTGCACGCGGCCGATGACCTGGGCCGACTCGGCGACCCAGGCGCCCTCGTCGATGCGGGGGGCGTCGTCGCCCAGTTGGTAGATCGCCATCGCGGCCTTTCGGTGGGTGGGGCGGCGCGGCGGCGATGCCGCAGCGCCGGGTTCAGAAATCGTAGCGCGCCGTCACCCCCACCGTGCGCGGGCGCAGCTGATACACCTCGGGCACGCCCTGGATGCTGGGGCGCTGGATGACCTGGTTGTTGTCGAACAGGTTCTTGACGTAGGCGCTGAACTCCCAGCGCTCCAGCGTCAGGCCGGTGCTGGCGTCCGCGGTGACGTAGGCCGGCCGCACGTAGTCGGGCGCGCCGCGCACGAAGGTGCCGCGGCTGTCGCCCACCCACTGCGCGCCGCCGCGCACGAAGCCCTCGGTCGCGCCGAAGGCGGCGTAGCGCCAGTCGAAGCCCAGCGCGGCGTTGTAGCGCGGCACGCCCTGGATGCGGTCGCCCTTGCGCGCGTAGGGCACGCCGTTGCCGTCCAGCCCCAGCGCCGGCGTGTCCTGCGCGAACACGGCGTGGGTCAGGCTGCCCGAGGCGCTCAGCGTCAGCGCGGCGGTGGCGCGCCAGCGGGCCTCGAACTCGAGCCCGGTGCTGCGCGCCTTGCCCACGTTGGTCTCGAAGTCGAAGCCCGACAGTGGCAGGAACACATCCTGCTGGATGTCCTTCCAGTCGATGTAGAAGGCCGCCGCCGTCAGCGACAGCTGGCCGCCGAGCCAGCGCGACTTCGAACCCGCCTCGTAGCTCCACAGCGAATCGGGCTTGAAGGCCGCCGGCACCGTGCCCGGCAGCCCCAGGCTCTGCAGGTCCTGCAGCACCAGCGGCGTGCTGGGCACGGGGCGGTTGGCCGAGCCCAGGCGGAAGCCCTTGGCGATGTTGACGTACAGCGTCTGGTCGGGGCTCAGGTCCCAGTCGGCGGCCAGGCGCGGCGTGCTGGCGCTGGCGCTGCTGTCGATCACGGCCGAGCTCGGTCCGCCGGCGTAGTAGTAGTCGCCTTCGCGCGTGAAGTGCTGGCTGGCGCGCAGCGCGCGCAGCCCGGCCGTCAGGCGCAGCGTGTCGCTGGCGTGGTAGGTGACCTCCCCGAACACCGAGTTCTGGCGGTCGTTGTAGTGGCGCGCGCTGTAGTAGCTGCTGTCGCCGGCGAAGGCGCCGGGAAAGCTGCCGGCCAGCGCCGCCGGGTCGTTGATGTTCTGGCCGGCGGCCGTGAAGGCGGCGTTGATGCCGAAGATCGGCTCGTTGTCGTAGACCTCGGTCTTGGTGCGCGCGGCATACACGCCGGCGATCCAGGTGTAGGGGCTGCCGCCGGCGCGCCAGTCCTTGGAGGCCAGGCGCAGCTCCAGCGAGGTCTGGTCGACGCGGTTGTTCAGGTCCACCGCCGAGGGCAGGAAGCCCACCACCGCCCCCAGCGCCGGGTCGGTGGTGACGCTGCCGATGTAGGGCGAGTTGATGCTGGTGCCGTCCTGCACGCGGCGGAAGTTGCGCCGGTAGCCACTCAGGATGCCCGTCAGGTCGGCCCAGCCCAGGTCGCCGTTCAGCGTGGCGCTGGGCACCGACAGGGTGTCGTTGCCCGGCTCGCGCACGATCTTGCTGGTCTGGAACGGAGCCAGCGGCACGCCGGCGTTGGCGCTCTGGTAGCTGCCGACCTCGGTGTACGAGGCATCGATGTCGCCGCTCTTGTAGCGCTGGTAGAACAGGGCCGGCGTGAGCGTCCAGTCGCGGCCGAGGCTGGCCTTCAGCGCGAGCTTGACCACGTCCCAGTCGTTGCTGTTGATGCCCTTGGCGATCACGCCCAGGGTCTTCGGGTCCACCTGGTCGATGTAGCCGCTGCTGTGGCCGCTTTGCACGCCCACGCGCAGGGCCACGGTGTCCTTCACCAGCGGCAGGTTCAGCACGCCCTGCAGCGTGTAGTTGGTGCCGCCATGGCGGGTGGAGGAGAGCTCGGCGTAGGCGCCGCCGCCCAGCTGCTTGGCATCGGGCGGGTTGCTGATGAACTTGATCGTGCCGCCCAGCGAGCTGGCGCCGTACAGCGTGCCCTGCGGCCCGCGCAGCACCTCGACCCGCTCGATGTCGAAGAAGCGCGGCTCGGCCGTGCCCTGGCTGTAGAGGTTGCGCGTGGTCAGCGAGACGTCGTCGAGGTAGATCGAGACCGTGGCCGAGCCCGCTTGCGAGCTCACCCCGCGCAGCTGCAACGTGGCCAGGCCGGCGCCGGCCTGGGTCGAGAACGACAGGTTGGGCACCGCGCGCGAGAGGTCGGCGAAGTCGGCGACATGGTGGTCCTGCAGGCTGTCGCCCGAGATCGCGGTCACCGACAGCGGCACCTTGCGGATGTCCTCGGTGCGCTTCTGCGCCGTGATGGTGACGATGTCGCCGGTGGGGCTGGTCGCGGCGCCGCCCGTGCCGGCCGGGCTGCTCTGGGCCCGCGCCGCGCCTGTGGCGGCGAGCGTGCAGGCCGCCGCCAGGGCCAGGGCCGTCTTCTTGCTTGGGGTCATGGGCTCTCCTCCTCGTTGGGTCTTCGGTCCGCCAGTATCGCGGCCCCGGGCAGCGGGCCGATGCGCGCTGTCGCGGCCGCCCAACGCCTTGTCGCGCACCACAATCTCGGGCTGGACCCGCCCATCCCGACACCATGGAACTGCGCCAGCGCGCCCTCGATGCCCTGCTCCTGGCCGACCCCGCCACCAAGGCAGCCGCGGCGCGGGCGCTGGCGTCCGCGTCGGCCGGGGCCCAGGCCGACCCGCAGGCCGAGCCACTCCCCGGCCGCCCGCTGCCCGGGCGGGCGCCGCGGCCACGCATGGTGGCGGCCGCGCAGCTGCCCCGGCGCAGCCCGTACACCCGCAGCGGGCGCGCCGCCTTGCTGCACGCGGTGGCGCACATCGAGCTGAACGCGATCGACCTGGCGCTGGACGCGGTGTGGCGCTTCGCCGGCATGCCGGCGGCCTACTACGCCGACTGGCTGCGCGTGGCCGGCGAGGAGGCGCTGCACTTCGCCCTGCTGGCCGAGCACCTGGGCACGCTGGGCCATGCCTACGGCGACTTCGACGCCCACGACGGCCTGTGGACGATGTGCGAGAAGACCGCCGGCGACATCGTCGCCCGGATGGCCCTCGTGCCGCGCACGCTGGAGGCGCGCGGCCTGGACGCGACGCCGCCGATGCAGGCGCGGCTGGCCCAGGCCGGCGACGCGCGGGCGGTCGAGATCCTCGGCCTGATCCTGCGCGACGAAGTCGGCCACGTGGCCATCGGCAACCGCTGGTACCGCTGGCTGTGCGAGCGGGACGGCCTCGACCCGGTGGCGCATTACGCGGTGCTGGCGGCGCGCCACGGCGCGCCGCGGCCGCGCGGCCCCTTCAACCTCGAGGCAAGGCGCGCGGCCGGCTTCAGCCCGGCCGAGCTGGCGGCGCTGCAGGCCGCGCCCTGAGCGGCTGATCCGGGCGGCCCGGCCGTCACGGCATTTACACTGCCTCGCGCCCCTCCACCCGCCCGACGCACGAGCCCGCCCTTGGTTCACGCCCCGTCCCTGCGCCGCGCAATGCGGGCCGCCCTGATCCTGGCGCGGGTCTTGCCGCTGGTGCTGCCGCTGTTCCTCGGGCTGGCGCCCGCGACCCCGGCCCGGGCGGCCGAGGCCCCGCGCCCGCTGGTCGTGGGCACCGATGCCTCGTACGCGCCGTTCGAGAGCCAGAACGACCGGGGCGAGATCGTCGGCTTCGACATCGACGTCGTGCGCGCCGTCGCGGCCCGGGCCGGGCTGCAGGTCAAGTTCGTCAACACGCCCTGGGAAGGCATCTTCAACGCGCTGGCCCAGGGGGATCGCGACCTCGTGGTCTCGGCCGTCTCGATCACGCCCGAGCGCCAGGCCAGCATGGCCTTCACCGACCCCTACTTCGACGCCCGGCAGCTCATCGCCGTGCGCCGCGACAGCCCGGTGGCGCGGCTGGCCGACCTGCGCGGCCTGAAGGTGGGCGTGCAGACCGGCACTTCGGGCGACGACGTGGTGTCGCGCCTGATGGGCAAGACCAGCCCCAACATCAAGCGCTTCGAGTCGACGCCGCTGGCGCTGAAGGAGCTCGAGGCCGGCGGCGTGGACGCGGTGGTGGCCGACAACGGCGTGGTCGTCAACTACGTGGCCCACAACCCTGGCGGCGGCTTCAAGACCGTGGCCGACCCGGGCTTCGTCACCGAGCACTACGGCATGGCGCTGCGCAAGGACGAGGGCGCGCTGCGCGAGCGCCTGAACCAGGGCCTGGCCGCGATCCGCGCCGACGGCACCTATGCCCGCCTGTACGCGCGCTACTTCGGCGCGGCCGAGGCCCAGGCCGCGGCCTCGGCCGCGCCGGTGTCCGACACCGCCCCGGGCCTGCACTGGGAGATCCTGGCCGGCTACGGGCCGCTGTTCCTGCGCGGGCTGCTGGTGACGGTCGAGCTGACCCTGGTGGCCATCGCCGCCGGCCTGGCGCTGGGCGTGATGCTGGGCCTGGTCAGCAGCTCGCGCGATGCCCCGGTGCCCGCGTCGGCGTCGGCGCGCTGGGCTCTGAAGGGCCTGCGCGGGCTGACCGCGGCCTACGTCACGTTCTTCCGCGGCACGCCGCTGTTCGTGCAGATCCTCCTGGTGCACTTCGCGCTGATGCCGGCGCTGATCAATGCCGACCACGGGCTGCTGCTGTCGGGCGACGCGGCGCGCGAGTTCCGCCAGGTGCACGGCGCCTTCCTGTCGGGCTGCGTGGCGCTGAGCCTCAACGCCGGTGCCTACATCAGCGAGATCTTCCGCGCCGGCATCCAGAGCATCCACCGCGGCCAGACCCAGGCAGCCTACAGCCTGGGCCTGGGCCATGGCCAGGCACTGCGCCACGTGATCCTGCCGCAGGCCTTCCGGCGCATGGTGCCGGCGCTGGTCAACGAGGGCGTCACGCTGATCAAGGACTCGTCGCTCGTCTCGGCCATCGGCCTGGCCGAGCTGGCGCTGGCGGCGCGCACCGTGGCCGGGGCCTATTCGCGCTACTGGGAGCCCTACCTGGCGGTCTCGGCCATCTACCTCGTGCTGACGCTGCTGCTGTCGACCCTGGCCAGGCGCCTGGAAGCGCCGGCCCACCTGCGCGGCCGCTGAAGGGGCCCGGCCGTGGCCGCCCTGTTCGACCCGACCCGCCACGAGCCGCTGCGGGCCACAGCCTGGGACGAGGCCGCTGCGCGCGCCGCGATCGGCCGCATCGTGGCCGACACCGAGTCGCACTGGTCGGCCGAGCGCTACTGGCCGGTGCACCCGCGCGACCTCGACCCGGGGGAGGACCCCGAGCAGGTCGCCACCAGCCTGTACTTCGGCGCGGCCGGCGTCATCTGGGCGCTGCACCACCTGCAGGACCTGGGTGCGGCCACGCTGACCCGCAGCTACCTCGGCGAGCTCGAGACCCTGCGCCTGCGCAACCGCGCCTGGCTGCAGGCCGGCGGCAGCAGCGACTTCGCCTCGTACCTGATGGGCGACACGCCCATCCTGCTGCTGGCCCAGGGCCACGCGCCCACGCCGGCGCGGGCCGATGCGCTGGCCGCGCTCATCGAGGGCCACCTCGACCACCCGGCACGCGAGCTCATGTGGGGCGCACCGGGCACCCTGCTGGCGGCGCTGTTCCTGCACAGGCGCACGGGCCAGGCACGCTGGGCCGATCTGTACCGCCGCACCGCTGACCGGCTCTGGTCGCAGCTCGAGCATTCGGGCGAGCACGACTGCGCCTACTGGACGCAGGACCTCTACGGCCGCCGCAGCAGCTACCTCGATGCGGTGCACGGCTTCGTGGCCACCGCCTCGCCGCTGATCGGCGGCCGCGAGCTGCTGGAGCCCGCCGCCTGGGCGGCCTGGCAGGCCTGCATCGAGCGCACGATGCAGCGCACCGCCACCTGGGACGGCCCTCGCGCGAGCTGGCGCGCCGAGCTGCACACCGCCGAAGGCCGGCCGCCGCGCTGGCTGATGCAGTTCTGCCATGGCGCGCCGGGCTTCGTCGTCTGCCTGGCCGGCATGCCGGGCCCCGGGCTCGACGCCCTGCTCGTCGCGGCCGGCGAAGCCACCTGGGCCGCGGGGCCGCTGGCCAAGGGCTCCAACCTCTGCCACGGCACCGGCGGCAACGGCTACGCCTTCCTCAAGCTGTACCGGCGCACCGGCGATGCGAGGTGGCTGGACCGCGCGCGCGCGTTCGCGATGCACGGCATCGCGCAGACCCAGGCCGAGGCGGCGCAGCACGGCCGGCTGCGCTATTCGCTCTGGACCGGCGACCCCGGCTTCGCGATCTACCTCTGGGACTGCGTGCGGGCCGGGGCCGACTTTCCGACCCTGGACGTCTTCGACGCACCGCGCGCGTAGCGCGCCGTCCTACAACAGCACGCGCCGTGCGCCCCGCGCACGAGGGGGCCCCGTCGGACAGGCCCTCGGCCGCCGGTCACTCACCATCGAGCTTCGGACCCGCCCGCCGGCCGCCCTGATCGAAGGCCGCTGCCCGGGACCCCGACCGCAGCCTTCCGGGCGCGTGGATCCGCTGCCGAACCCGGCTGCACCACGTTCGTACGCCCGGGATCTCTCTTGTCTACACGCGCTCGATGCGGCCCGCCCGCCTGGAATCCCCATGACCCTCTTCCACCCTTCCTCCCATGCCAGGGCCCTGCTGGCCGGCCTGCTGGCGGCCGCTTCGGTGGCCGCCTGCGGCGGCGGCGGCCTCGATCCGGTGCTGGGCACGCCCGGCGTGGCGGCGGTCGTGGCGCCCGCGCCGAACCCGGTGCAGGCCGACACCACGCGGCCCACGGTCGCGCTCACGGTGCCGGCCGCCGGCGCGTCGAACGCGGCCCCCAACACGGCGGTCAGCGTCACCTTCAGCAAGCCCATGGATGCGGCCACGCTGACGGGCAGCAGCTTCACGCTGACCGACACCACGCTGGGCACCGCCGTGGCCGGCACCGTGAGCTATGCGGTCGGTGCCCGCAGCGCCACGTTCAAGCCCGCCTCCGGAACGCTGGCCGCCGGCGATCGGTTCACGGCCACGGTCACCACGGCGGCCACCGACCTGGCCGGCAACGCATTGGCCGGCAACACCGCCGTGGCCCCGAGCGCCGGCAACCAGGTCTGGAGCTTCGGCACCGGCGCGGCGGCCGACCTCGTCGCCCCGACCGTCACCGGCGTCAGCCCGGCCGATGCCAGCACCGGCACCTGCCTGGGCACGGCCGTGAGCGTCACCTTCAGCAAGCCGATGGACCCGGCCTCCCTCACCAGCGCCTCGTTCGGCGTCACGGCGGGCGGCGTTTCGGTGCCCGGCAGCGTCGGCTACGACGCACCGACGCGGGTGGCGAGCTTCGTGCCGACCTCGGCCGCCGGCCTTGCAGCCGGCACGGCCTATGTCGCCACCGTGAAGTCCGGCAGCGGCGGCGCGGCCGATCTGGCCGGCAACACGATCGCGAGCGATCGTGTCTGGCGCTTCACCACCGGCACCGCCACCTGCCTGGCCGCGGTCGACCTGCGCAGCGCGGCGAGTTTCGGCGCTTTCGGCGGCGGGGCCGGCGTCACCAACCAGGGCATCCAGACGGTGATCGGCGGCAACGTCGGCACCACGGCGGCCTGCACGCTGGTCACGGGGCTGCACGACGGTGCGAACGTGTACACCGAGACGCCGCTGAACGTGGGTGGCGTCAACGGCAGCATCGACTGCGCCCCGCCGGCCCCGGGCACGGCGGCCACGATGGCCACGGCCACCCAGGTGCGCGCCGATGCGCAGTCGGCCTACAACGCACTCGCCGCGCTGCCGCCCGGCAGCGACCCCGGCGCCGGCCAGCTCGGCGGACTGGTGCTGGCCCCGGGTACGTACACGGCGGCCGGCGGCACCTTCGCCGTGACGACGGGCGACCTGACCCTGGATGCGCAGGGCAACCCGAACGCGGTGTGGGTGTTCCAGAGCGCCGCGGCCCTGACGGTGGGCCTCACCGCCACGCCGCGCCATGTGCTGCTGCTCAACGGTGCCCAGGCGCGCAACGTCTTCTGGCAGGTCGGCAGCGCCGCCCGCATCGAGGACGGCAGCTCGATGGTCGGCACCCTGATCGCACCGGCCGGGGTCACGATCTCGACCGCCGGCCAGACCGCGCAGACCACGCTGACGGGCCGCGCCATCGGCCTGACCGCCGCGGTGACGATGGTCAACACCACGATCGTCGCGCCGTGAGCCCCGCCCGGCCGCCCGAACGGGCTCACACCGCGATGCGCAGCGCGGAGGTGGCCGGATGAGCCCGGCCGCGCCGCGTCGAGTCGCCCTTCGCCTTCCAACCCCGCACCCCTCCGGAAAGATTCTGATGAACAAGCTCCACCTGCTGCAGCGCTGCAGCCTGGCCGGTCTCGGCGCCCTGCTGGCCACCTCGGCGCTTCAAGCCCGTGCACAGGACGAGGGCTACTACTACGGCGGCGTCTCGGTCGGCGCCTCACGGGCGCGGATCGACGATCCGCGCATCTCGGCCGCCCTGCTGGGCGCGGGCCTGCAAACGACGTCGATGTCGAAGCACGAACGCGACACCGGCTTCAAGGTCTTCGGCGGCTACCAGTTCGATCGCTACCTCGGCCTCGAGGCCGGCTACTTCGACCTCGGCCGATTCGGCTTCGGCTCGACCACCGTGCCCGCGGGCAGGCTGGACGGCCAGATCCGCCTGCACGGGCTGAACCTCGACCTCGTCGGCACCTGGCCGCTGACCGAGCGCCTGTCGGCGATCGGCCGCGTCGGGGCGCAGTACGCCCGCGCCAGCGACCGCTTCAGCGGCAGCGGCGCCGTCACCGTGTCGAACCCGACCCCGAGCCAGCGCGCCACCCACCTCAAGCTCGGCGCCGGGCTGCAGTACGAGCTGACGCGCTCGCTGCTGCTGCGCGGCGAGTTCGAGCGCTACCGCGTCAGCGATGCGGTGGGCAACCGGGGCGACGTCAACCTGGTCTCGGTCAGCCTGGTGATTCCGTTCGGCCGCGCGCCGGCGGCCGCACCGCAGGTGGCGCTGGCCCCGGCGGTCTACGCGGCCCCCGCCCCGGCACCGGCGCCCGAGCCGGCCCCCGCGATCGTCGCGCCGGCCCCGGCCCCGGTGGCCACGCCCGTGCGGCGCGTCAGCTTCTCGGCCGACTCGCTGTTCGGCTTCGACCGCTCCGAGGTGCGCCCGCAAGGACGCCAGGCGCTGGACCGCTTTGCCCACGAGCTGGCCGGCACGCAGTACGACGTCGTCACCGTCACCGGCTACACCGACCGGCTCGGCCGTCCCGCGTACAACCAGGCGCTGTCGACCAGGCGCGCGGAGGCCGTCAAGGACTATCTGGTGAGCCGCGGCGGCCTCGATGCACACAAGGTCTCGGCCGTGGGCCGGGGCGCATCGGCACCGGTGACCCAGCCGGGCGACTGCCAGGGCGTGAAGGCGCGGGCGAAGCTGATCGAATGCCTGCAGCCCGACCGCAGGGTCGAGGTCGAGGTGAGCGGCACGCGCTGATCCCACCGGGCTCGCGGTCGCCGCGCTGACTGCAGGCGCAGGGCCGGCGGCCGGCCCTGTGCGGTTCAGGGGCCGAAGATTCAGGGGCCGAAGAAGTAGCGCTTCAAGCCGGCCAGGATCATCTCCACCGCCACCGCGGTCAGCACCAGGCCCATCAGCTTCTCGAACGCCGTGACCACCGAGTCGCCGAGCCAGCCTCGGATGCGGTCGGCCGCCAGCAGCACCGCGCCCGAGACCGCCATCGCCGCGCTGAGTGCGCCCACCCATTCGACGATGCGCCCGGGCTGGCGCGAGGCCAGCAGCAGCACCGTGGCCATCGCCGAGGGCCCGGCGAGCAGCGGCACCGCGAGCGGAAAGATGAAGGGCTCGCGCCCCGGCGCGGCGCTGGCGTAGATCTCGCCGCCGCCGGTGAAGATCATGCGGATCGCGATGATCAGCAGGATCACGCCGCCGGCGACCTCGAGCGAGCGCTCGGACAGCCGCATCAGGCTCAGGAAGCCCTGCCCGCCCACCATGAAGGCCACCAGCACCGCAAACGCGATGGCCAGCTCGCGCAGCGCCACCGCGCGCCGCC
>JAGWMW010000224.1 GCA_028871575.1 Burkholderiales bacterium
GGCACCAGGCGTCGACGCGGCGGAGGGGCCGCGGCTCACGCCGGCGCAGCCGCCCAGCGCCGCGGCGGCGGCCAGCAGACCCGCCTGCAGCGCCCGCCGCGTGCGCCCCGGGTGCCCCATGCGCCGCGTGCGCCCCGTGCGCTCCGTGTGCTCCGTGCGCTGGGGCCCTGGCGGCCGTCGCGGCCGCGGATGGTTTCGCACGAGCCCGCGGCACTTCATCGCGCGTCCTGCAGCGTGCGCCTGAACAGGCTGAACAGCCGCTCCCAGTGCCGCTCGGCCGCGGCCCGGTCGTAGATGGCGCCGCGCTGCGGGAAGGCGAACCCATGCTCGGCCCCGGGGTACCACTCCAGCCGGTGCGGGGTGCCGGCGGCCCGCAGCGCTGCCTGCAGCGTCTCGATCTGCGCGGGGCTCGCCCAGCGGTCGATCTCGGCGCAGGCGAAATAGCTCTCGCAGCGCACGCGCTCGAGCACGCGGTGCGGCGAGTCGGGCGCCTCGGTCACGAGGTTGGCGCCGTAGATGGAGGCGATGCAGCGCAGCCGCGCCGGGAAGGCCGCCGCGGCCCACACCACGAAGGGACCGCTCATGAAGTAGCCCAGGGCGCCGATGCGCCCCGCGTCGGCGGCCGGCAGCGCATCGACGAAGGCCAGCAGGGCCCGCGTGTCGCACTCGGTGGTGGCGGCGTCCAGCGTGGCCATCAGCGCGAACATCTCCGCCATCGCCTCGGGCGTGCGCGCCTTCAGCTCGTACTCGCGCTGGCGCCGGTAGTACAGGTTGGGCAGCACCACGCAGTAGCCCACGGCCGCGATGCGGCGCGCCATGTCGTGCAGCTCCTCGCGCTTGCCCGGGGCGTCCATGTAGAACAGCACCACCGGGTGCGGCCCGCCTTCTTCCGGGTGCACGACGAAGCTGTTCATCGCGCCGTCGGCGCTCAGGATGTCCAGGTGCTGCTCGATCATCGCGGGCCTCGCGTGCCAGGGTCGGTGGCGGTCATTGTGGCGGGGCCGCGGGTTACCATGGCGGCGCTTCAGGTGCTTGCCGTCGGCGTCTTGCCGGCGACGAGTTGAACGGGAAGCAGGTGACTTTGCCGGCAGCGGCAGACAGGCCTGCGCTGCCCCCGCACCGGTAAGCAGGCGACAGGCCCTTCACGATGCCACTGCGCGATCGCTCGCGTGGGAAGGCGAAGGGCCGCAGCCCCGGGCGCGATCCGCCCGGGGCTGGCCTGCGAGCCCGGATACCGGCCTCGAAGTGCGCGCGCCGCAGGGCGCGCCCGGGCACCGGGCGCGCTGGGCGGTGATGAAGCCACCAAGGCAGCCTGCGGGGACGCTGGTTGCGGGAGTCACCACTTGAATCCTTTTCGCAGGGTCATCCGCCGCGCTTGCGCCGGCGGCTTCGCCCTGGGCGTCGGCATCGCCGCCGCCCAGGTTCTGCCGTCCGATGTCGTCATCACGGCCACCCGCACGCCCCAGGAGGCCGCCGACGTGCTGTCCGACCTGCGCGTGATCGACGCCGCGACGATCGAGCGCTCGGCTGGGCTGTCGCTGCCCGAGCTGCTGCAGCAGCAGGCCGGGGTCGAGATCGCCAGCTACGGCGGCCCGGGCCAGCTCGCCAGCGTGTTCATCCGCGGCACCAATGCCGACCACGTGCTGCTGCTGGTCGACGGCGTGCGCGTGAACTCGGCCACCGCGGGCACGAACGCGTTCGAGAACATCCCGCTCGACCAGATCGAGCGCATCGAGGTGCTGCGCGGGCCGGCCTCGAGCCTGTACGGCGCCGATGCCATCGGCGGCGTGATCCAGATCTTCACCAAGCAGGGCGAGCGCACCACGGCCCGCGCCAGCGTGGGCAGCTTCGGCACGGCCAGCCTGTCGGCCGGGCTGGGGCGCCGCTTCGGGCCGGACGGGGCGACGCTGCTGTCGCTGCAGGCCGGGGCCAGCCGCAGCCGTGCCTTCCCGGCCACGACCCCGGCGCTGGCGGCCTACTACAGCCCCGAGCCCAACCCCTACCGCAACCGCAACCTGGGCCTGACGCTGGGCCAGACGCTGGCCCCGGGCCAGAGCCTGACGCTGCGCGGCTTCTACAGCGACGGCCTCACCAGCTACGACGACTACGGCAACACGCGGGCCCAGACGCACGACCGGCTCTCGAGCCTGGCGCTGGAAAGCCGCAACCGCCTCACGCCGGCCTGGCACAGCCTGCTGCGGCTGGCGCGCGGCGCCGACCACCGCGCCGATGCCGCGGCCAGCCCGTTCTATTTCGACACCGACCAGGACCAGGCGACGTGGCAGAACGACATCGGCGCCCTCGGCGGGCAGATCGCCGCCGGCCTGGAGTGGCGGCGCGAGCGCGTGGCCAGCGACACCGTGTTCGACCGCACCGAGCGCCACGTGGGCTCGGCCTTTGCCAGCTACGCCGCCAGCCTCGGGCCGCAGCTGCTGCAGGCCTCGCTGCGGCGCGACCAGGACTCGCAGTTCGGCGGCCGCAGCACCGGCAACCTGGCCTGGGGCTGGCGCGTGGCGCCGGCGCTGCGCCTGTCGGCCTCGGTGGGCACGGCCTACAAGGCGCCCACCTTCAACGACCTCTACTACCCCGGCTTCAGCAACCCGGCGCTGCGCCCCGAGACCTCGCGCAGCGGCGAGCTTGCCGCGCGCTGGGACGACGGCCGGCTGCAGGCCTCGCTGACGGCGTTCGAGAGCCGCATCCGCGACCTCATCCAGTTTGACTTCGTGACCTCCACGCCGCAGAACCTCGACCGCGCCCGCATCCGCGGCGCCACGCTCGGCCTGGGCTGGACCGGCCCCGCCTGGCAGGCCCGCGCCGAGTGGACGCACCAGAACCCGGTCGACGAGGCCACCGGCCAGCGCCTGCTGCGGCGCGCGCGCGACCACGCCACGGCCAGCCTGCAGCTGACGCCGGGCGGCCCCTGGTCGGGCGGCATCGACCTGGTGGCCAGCAGCGCCCGCGACGACTCGCCCTACGCCCCGCCGCCGCCGCGCATGGGCGGCTATGCGCTGGTGGACCTGCACGCCGCGTACCGGCTGGCGCCGGCCTGGACGCTGTCGCTGAACCTGGGCAACGCGGCCGACAAGCGCTACGAGCTGGTGCGGGGCTACACCACCGCCTCGCGCCACGTGACGCTGGCCATCGCCTACAGCGTGGACGGCGCGGACGCCGCGCGCTGAAGGCGGCCGCATGGCGCGCGCGCTGCGCATCTGGCTGCTGCTGGCCCTGGCCGGCGCGGCAGCGCTGGCGGCGGCGCTGGCCACCGGGCCGAGCCCGATCGGGCTGGCCGAGCTGCCGCGCCTGCTGATGGCCGGCGGCGCCAGCCCGCAGGCCGAGGTGCTGCACCAGCTGCGACTGCCGCGCGCGCTGGCCGCCTTCGGCACCGGCGGCCTGCTGGCCCTGGCCGGGGCGCTGATGCAGGTGCTGCTGCGCAACCCCCTGGCCGACCCCTATGTGCTGGGCATCTCGGGCGGCTCGGCGGTGGGGGCGCTGGCGGCGATGCTGCTCGGCCTGGGGGCCCTGGCGGTGCAGGGAGGCGCCTTCGGCGGTGCCCTGCTGGCCATCGTGCTCGTGTTCGCGCTCGCCCCGCGCGCGCTCGCCGGGCCCGGCAGCGCGGGCCGGCCGCAGGCGGCCGACGAGGCCGCACCCCGGCTGCTGCTCACGGGCGTGGTGCTGGGCGTGGGCTGGTCGGCCGCGATCATGCTGATGCTGGCCCTGGCGCCCGAGGCGCGCGTGCGCGGCATGCTGTTCTGGCTCTCGGGCGACCTCGGCGGCAGCGAGGGCGGCGGCCCGGCGCTGGGGGCGCTGGCCCTGGCCGTGGCCCTGACGCTGCCGATCGCGCGCGAGCTCAACCTGCTGCTGCGCGGGCCGGTGGCGGCGGCGGCGCTGGGGGTGCGCGTGGGGGCGCTGCGGCGGGCGGTGTACGCCATCGCCTCGCTGGCCACCGCGGTGGCGGTGACCACCGCCGGCGGGGTGGGCTTCGTCGGCCTGCTGGTGCCGCATGCGCTGCGGCTCGTGATCGGCAACGACCAGCGCGTGCTGCTGCCGGCCTGTGCCCTGGGCGGCGGCACGCTGCTGCTGCTGGCCGACACGCTGGCGCGCACGGTGCTGGCCCCGCAGCAGCTGCCGGTGGGCGTGGTGATGGCGCTGCTGGGCGTGCCCGCGTTCCTGGCGCTGCTGGCGCGCGGCGGTCGGGCGCGATGACGCCCCTGACCGAGGCCACGACCCAGGCCACGACCCCGCCCTGGACCCAGGCCGCCGTTTCGCCGCCGCTGCTGCAGGCGCACGGCCTGGCCCTGCAGGCCGGCCCGCGCCGGTTGCTGCAGGCGCTGGCGCTGCAGGTCGAGCCGGGGCAGGTCTGGGCCTTGCTCGGCCCCAACGGCAGCGGCAAGACCACGCTGCTGCACGCGCTGGCCGGCCTGGCCGCGCCGGCCGCGGGCGAGGTGCGCCTGGGCGGCCGGCCGATCGCCGCCTGGCCGGCCGGCGCCCTGGCCTGCTGGCGCGGCCTGCTGCCGCAGGCGCAGAGCGATGCGTTCGGCGCGCGCGTGATCGAGATCGTGCTGCAGGGCCGCCACCCGCACCTCTCGCGCTGGGCCTGGGAGGGCCCGGCCGATCAGGCCGCGGCGCAGGCCGCGCTGCGCGCGGTCGGCCTCGAGGGCCTGGGCGCGCGCGACGTCACCACCCTGTCGGGCGGCGAGCGCCAGCGGGTGGCGATCGCGGCGCTGCTGGCGCAGGACCCGCGGCTGCTGCTGCTCGACGAGCCGGTGGCGCACCTGGACCTGCGCCACCAGATCCTGCTGCTGCAGCACCTGCGCCGCCTGGCCGGCGAGCAGGGCCGGGCGGTGCTGATGTCGATGCACGACCTCAACCTCGCGCACCGCTATTGCACCCACGCGCTGGTGCTGACGGGCGATGGCGCGGTGCCGCAGCCTGGCTTGGTGGACGCCGCGATGGCCGAGGCGCCGCTGGCCGCCGCCTTCGGCCACCCGGTGCGGCGGGTGGTGCTCGACGATCGCGTCGTCTTCGTGGCCGGCTGACGATGAGGCCGTGGCTGCGCCTGGGCGCCGGGCTGCTGGCCGCCGCGGCCACGGCGCTGGCGGGCCTGCCGCAGGCCACGGCGCTGGCGCGCGCGCCCGAGG
>JAGWMW010000018.1 GCA_028871575.1 Burkholderiales bacterium
GGCCGAACGCCTGGGCGGGCACCTCGGCCGGGTCTTCGGCGGACGCCTCGGCCGCCACCTCGCCCGGCCTTCCGGCAGACGCTCCGGCCGGCAACCCGGCGGGCCCTGCGGCCGGGGCCGGCACCGCGCCGCGCCGCGCCGCCACCACCGCGGCCAGCACCGACAGCGCGATCTCCTCGGGCGTCTGCGCGCCGATGGCCTGGCCGGCCGGGGCCACGATGGCGGCCACCGCGGCCGCGTCCTGCCCCGACTCCAGCAGCGCGGCCTTCAGGACCTGCGCCTTGCGCGCACTGGCCACGAAGAACACCTGCCGCGCCTGCAGCGCCAGCGCCGCCCGCAGGCCCTGCAGGTCGCGCCGGCCCTGGGTGGCGACGACGACGAAGCTGCCGCCGGCCAGCTCGGCCGCGGCCTGCGCCTCGTCGCCGGTGCACACCCGCTCGGCATCGGGGAAGCGCGCCGCCTCGGCGCCCGGGGCCAGCACCGTCACCGGCAGACCGACGCGCGGCGCCAGCGCGGCCAGGGCCGCGGCCAGCGGCGAGCTGCCGATGACGGTCAGGCGCGCCAGCGGCAGCATCGGGTCGACGAAGAGCTCGAGCGTGCCGCCCGAATGGCAGGCCATGCCGAACTCGAGCACGTCGGCCAGCCCGCCCGTCTCGCCAGTCGCGCCCGTCTCGCCCGCGGCCGGCGTGCCCGCGTCGGCCGGGGCGATGCGGATGACGCGCGCCCGGCCGTCGGCCAGCGCCTGGCGCACCGTGCGCAGCACTGCCGGCTGCGCGCAGCCGCCGCCGATCCAGCCGTCGACGATGCCCTCGGCGCTGACCACCGCCTTGTCGCCCGGCCGCGCCGAGGCCGGCGCCTGCACGCGCAGCACGGTCACGAGGGCGTAGGGCGTGCCCTGCTGCTGCAGGCGCAGCGCGGTGGCCAGCAGGTCCTGGGCAGCGGGGGCGGGGTGGGCGTTCATGGCGGGTCCCTTCAGTGCAGCACCGCGGCGGCGCGGGCGAGGTCGTTCAGGCTGTCCAGCGGCAGGAAGCAGCCGATGGCGGGCGCGGCCCGTTGGACCGCGGCCGAGGCCGGCGGGTTCGGGCCGGGATGGAACCAGGCGATCTGCGCGCCGCGCCGGCGCAGCGCCGCCAGCGCCTCGGCCAGGGCCTGCGGCGGGTCGGCGTCCCAGCCGTCGGACAGCAGCCACACGCGCGCGCCGCGGCCGAGCTGGGCGCGGGCGTGCGTGCGCTGGAAGTCGGCCACGCTGGTGGCGATGCGGGTGCCGCCGCCGAAGCCGGCGGTGACGGCGTTGATCTTCTCCTGCACCGGCGCCGAGTCGCGGCGCAGCAGCGGCGTGACCTCGGCCAGCCGGGTGTGGAAGACGAACACGCGCGCGCCGGCGGCGCCGACGAAGGCGCGGGCGATGCGCAGGAAGAGCTGGGCGTGGGTCTGCATCGAGCGGCTGACGTCGACCAGCACGAACAGGCGCGGGCGCTCGTGGCGCGGCCGGCGCCAGGCCGGCGCCAGCGGCAGGCCGCCGGTCTTCAGGCTGGCGCGCAGCGTGCGGCGCAGGTCGAGCCGCAGCCCCCGCGGGTGGTCGCGCCAGCGCCGCGTCAGGCGCCGGCGCAGGCCCTGCGCGATGCGCTCGGCCAGGCGCTGCAGCAGCGCCAGGTCCTGCGGCAGCCATTGCGACAGCCGGCGGTCGTGCAGCGCCTCGGTGCGGCTGGCGCCACCCTGGGCGCGGCGGGCGCCGGCGTCCTCGGGCCCGGGCGGCCCCGCCGGCGCCAGTGCGGCGTCGAGCGGGCGCGCGCCCGGCGTCGCGGGCCGCGCCGGCCCCTCCAGCGCCTCGTGCAGCTGCCGCACGACCTGGCGCAGGTCGCGCGCGGGCCGCGTCTGGCCGCTGCTGCGCACCGAGCCCTTGAGCCGCTCGGGGTGCCAGTAGCGCTCGAACAGCTCGGGCCAGCGCCGCCAGTCGCGAGCGTCGCGGCAGGCGATGGCGCGCCAGGCGGCGTCGAGCCGGGCCGCACGCTCCACCGGCACCGCCAGGGCCGCCTGCACGAAGGCCCGCTGCTCGGCGATGCCGACCGCGAGGCCCTCTTCACGCAGCATCGCGGCAAAGCCCGCGATGCCGTGCAGCGGCTGCGGCCGGGGCTGCGGTCGGGGCTGGGGCTGGGGCGGGCCCATCGCGCTCAGGCCGCGGATTCGGCCACGCCGGCGGCGCGGCCCTCGACCAACTGCCGCACCCGCTCGGGGCCGAGCTGGAAGCGGTCTTCCCGCGTCTTCAGCAGGCAGCCCAGCGTGGCCATCAGCGCCTGCGGGTCGTCGGGCAGGGCCGGCAGGCGCAGCCGGTGCAGCGCGCGGATCCAGTCCAGCGTCTCGGCCACGCCGGGGGTCTTGTCCAGGTCCTCGCGGCGCAGCCGCTGCACGAAGGCCACCGCCTGCTCGGTGAGCGCGGCCTCGGCTTCGGGCAGCGTGGCGCGCACGATCGCCATCTCGCGCGCCAGGCTCGGGTAGTCGAGCCAGTGGTAGAGGCAACGCCTGCGCAGCGCGTCGGAGAGCTCGCGCGTGCCGTTGCTGGTGAGCACCACCGCCGGCACGTGGCGGGCCCGGATGGTGCCGAGCTCGGGCACGGTGATCTGCCAGTCGGCGAGCACCTCGAGCAGGAAGGCCTCGAAGGCCTCGTCGGCGCGGTCGATCTCGTCGACCAGCAGCACGCAGGGCGACTCGCCGGCGATGGCCTGCAGCAGCGGGCGCGGCTGCAGGTACTCGCGCGCGAAGAGGTCGCGCTCGTTCAGCGGGGCCGACCCGGTCTCGGCCAGCCGGATCGCCAGCAGCTGGCGGCCGTAGTTCCACTCGTAGGCGGCCTGCGCCAGGTCCAGGCCCTCGTGGCACTGCAGCCGCACCAGCGGCCGGCCCAGCGCGCGCGCCAGGGCCAGGGCCAGCGCCGTCTTGCCCACGCCGGCGTCGCCCTCCACCAGCAACGGCCGCTGCAGCTCGCCGGCCAGCCACAGCACCGTGACCAGGGCCTCGTCGGCCAGGTAGCCGGCGCGCTGCAGGTCGCGGGCCAGCTCGGGCTCGTCCATCTACAGGGCGGCGCCGCTGCGCTGCAGCTGCTGCCACACGCGCCAGCTGGTGTGCGGCATCGTCATGTCGGTGACGCCGAGGTGGGCGAAGGCATCGACCACGGCCGAGGTGAAGGTGGGGATCGAGCCCACGTGCGGCGACTCGGCCACGCCCTTGGCCCCGATCGGGTGGTGCGGGCTGGGCGTGACGGTGTGGTCGCACTCCCAGTGCGGCGTCTCCACCGCGGTGGGCAGGAAGTAGTCCATCAGCGTGTTGCCCAGCAGGTTGCCCTGGGCATCGAAGGGCATCTGCTGGCCCATCGCCACCGCATAGCCTTCGGTCAGGCCGCCGTGGATCTGGCCCTCGATCACCATCGGGTTGATGCGCGTGCCGCAGTCGTCCAGGGCCAGGAAGCGGCGCACCTTGACCTCGCCGGTGGCGCGGTCGATGTCGACCACGCACAGGTAGATGCCGAAGGGGAAGGTGAAGTTGGGCGGGTCGTAGTAGTGCACCGCCTCCAGCCCCATCTCCAGGCCCGGGGGCACGTTGTTGTAGGCGGCCCAGCAGACGTCCTTCATCGTCTTGTGGCGCGCCGGGTCGCCCTTGACGTTGAAGCGGTCGATCTCCCAGTCGAGGTCGGCCTCGCCCACCTCCAGCAGGTGGGCCGCGATCTTGCGGGCCTTCGCGTGGATCTTGCGCGCCGCCATCGCGATGGCCGCGCCCGCCACCGGCGTGCTGCGGCTGCCGTAGGTGCCCAGGCCGTAGGGCGCGGTGCTGGTGTCGCCCTCCTCGACCTGGATCACCTCGCTGGGGATGCCCAGCTCGGTGGCGATGATCTGGGCGTAGGTGGTGGCATGCGCCTGCCCGGTGCTGATCGTGCCCATGCGGGCGATGGCGCTGCCGGTGGGGTGGACGCGGATCTCGCAGCTGTCGAACATGCCCACGCCCAGGATGTCGCACATCTTGCTCGGGCCGGCGCCCACCACCTCGGTGAAGGCCACGAGCCCGATGCCCATCAGCGTGGGGCTGTGGGGGTCGGCCCGGCGCGCGGCCTGCTCGGCGCGCAGCGCCGGGTAGTCCACCGCTTTCAGCACGCGATCGAGCGCGGTGGCGTAGTCGCCCGAGTCGTACTCGAAGCCGAAGGGGCTGTGGTACGGGAACTGCTCTTTCCGGATGAAGTTGAGCGCGCGGATCGCCGCCTTGTCCAGGCCCAGGCGCTGCGCGAGCACGTCGACCAGGCGCTCGATGAGGTACACCGCCTCGGTGACGCGAAAGCTGCAGCGGTAGGCCACGCCGCCGGGCGCCTTGTTGGTGTAGACGCCCTTGACGCGGCAATGCGCGGCGGCGATGTCGTAGCTGCCGCTGCAGATGTGGAACAGGCCGGCCGGGTACTTGGTGGGGTCGGCGCAGGCGTCGAAGGCGCCGTGGTCGGCGATCACGTTCACGCGCAGCGCCAGGATGCGGCCCTCGGGCGTGGCCGCGATCTCGCCGTCCATGTGGTAGTCGCGGGCGAAGGCGGTGGAGCTGATGTTCTCGATCCGGTCCTCGATCCACTTCACCGGCCGGCCGAGGACGATGCTGGCCACGATGGCGCAGACGTAGCCCGGGTAGACGCCGACCTTGTTGCCGAAGCCGCCGCCGATGTCGGGGCTGACGATGCGCACCTTGCTCTCGGGGATGCCCGACAGCAGGCTGACCACGGTGCGCACCACGTGCGGGGCCTGGCTCGTGAGCCAGGTGGTGAGCTCGCCGCGCACGGGGTCGAAGCTGGCGACGCAGCCGCAGGTCTCCAGCGGGCAGGGGTGCACGCGCGGGTAGTGCAGGTGCTGCTTGACGACCACCGGCGCCGCGGCGAAGGCGGCGGCGGCGGCGGCCTCGTCCCCGGCTTCCCAGGTGAAGATGTGGTTGGGGTGCTCGCGCGGGCCGTGGGCGCCACTCGTCTTGCCGGCCAGGTCCTCGCGCAGCACCGGGGCGTCGGCGGCGAGCGCGGCGTAGGGGTCGATCACGACCGGCAGCTCCTCGTACTCGACCTGCACCGCCTCCACGCCGTCGGCGGCGGCGTAGCGGTCCTCGGCCACCACGACGGCCACCTCCTGCATCTGGAAGTGCACCTTGGCGTCGGCCAGCACCGCGGCCACGTCGCCGGCCAGGGTGGGCATCCAGTGCAGCTTCAGCGGCTTGAGGTCGTCGGCGGTGAGCACCGCGATCACGCCCGGCACCTTCAGCGCCGCGCTCTTGTCGATCGACTTGATGCGGGCATGGGCGTAGGGGCTGCGCACGATGTCCATGTGGACCATGCCGGGCAGCTTCAGGTCGTCGACGTAGCGGCCCTGGCCCTGGATGAAGCGGGCGTCTTCCTTGCGCAGGCGGCTGTCGCCCAGGCCCTGCAGGGCGTCCTTGCGCTCGAGCAGGCCAGGTTCGGTGGGGGCGTTCATGGGCGGGTACTCCGGGCTCAGGCGGTGGCGGGCGCGGCCTGGCGCAGCTTCGCGGCCGCGTACTGGACCGCCTTGACGATGTTCTGGTAGCCGGTGCAGCGGCAGAGGTTGCCGCTCAGGCCGCTGCGGATCTCGGCCTCGCTCGGGTCGGGGTTGTCCTGCAGCAGCCGCCAGGCGCGCACCAGCATGCCGGGCGTGCAGAAGCCGCACTGCAGGCCGTGCTCGCGGTAGAAGCCCTCCTGCACCGCATGCAGCACGCCGCCCTGGGCCAGGCCCTCGACCGTGACCACCGCGCTGCCCTCGCACTGCACCGCCAGGTGGGTGCAGCTCTTGACCGAGCGGCCGTCGAGGTCGACCGTGCAGGCGCCGCAGTGGCTGGTCTCGCAGCCGATGTGGGTGCCGGTGAGCTGCAGCTGCTCGCGCAGGAAGTGCACCAGCAGCGTCCGCGGCTCGACCGCCTCTTCGTGCACGCGGCCGTTGACGCTGAGCTTGACGATGTGCTTGGCCATTGCGAGGTCTCCGGTTCAGGCGCAGCGGGCGGCGGCAGCGCAGTTCACTGGCAGCGGGCCGCAGCGGCCCGCAGGGCGCGCTTGACCATCTGCCCGGCCATCGCCGTCTTGTAGGCGGCGTCGCCGCGCAGGTCGGCGGCGGGGTCGGTGGCGGCCATCGCGGCGGCGGCCGCGGCCTCGATCGCGGCCTCGGTGAGCGGCTGGCCCGCCAGCGCCTGCTCGGCCGCGGTGGCGCGCAGCGCGGTCGGCGCGACGTTGGTCAGGGCGATGCGGGCATGGTCGACCCGGCCGCCGGCCAGGTGCAGCACGACGGCCGCACCCGCGGTGGCCCAGTCGCCGGTCTTGCGCTTGAGCTTCTCGTAGGCCCAGCCGGTGCCGGGCGGCGGCACCGGCACGCGGATCGCCACCAGCAGCTCGTCGTCGGCCAGCGCGGTGGCGTAGGGCCCGTGGAAGAACTGCCCGGCCGCCACCTCGCGCCGCCCTCGCGGGCCTTCGAGCGTGAACACCGCGTCCAGCGCCAGGGCCAGCGCCGGGTGGTCGTTGGCCGGGTCGCCATGCGCGAGGTCGCCGCCGATGGTGCCGCGGTTGCGCACCTGCGGGTCGGCGATCTGGCGCGGCGCCTCGGCCAGCAGCGGCACACGGCGGCGCAGCAGCTCGGAGGCGATGAGGTCGGCCTCGGTCGTCATGGCCCCGATGACCACCGTGTCGCCACCGGCGCCGGCGTCGATGCAGATGCCGCGCAGCTCGGGGATGCGGTTGATGTCGACCAGGTGCGCCGGCTGCGCGAAGCGCAGCTTCATCATCGGCAGCAGGCTGTGGCCGCCGGCCAGGATCTTGGCCTCGGCGCCGTGGCGGCCGAGCAGGCCCACGGCCTCGCCCACCGAGCGGGGCGCGTGGTAGTCGAAGGCAGGCGGGATCATGCGCGGTCTCCTCGGGCGTTCGGCGTCGCGGCATCGCGGCGGCCCGGCCGCCCGGCCGCCGATCCGCAGGCCCGATCTTCGCGCCGGACGGGGGGACCGCGATAGCCCCGCGGTGGCGCCGCACCGGCACGGCCGGCCGCCCGGCCCGGGCCGCGCCGCCCAGGGGCGGAACGGTGCCCGTGGCCCTGCGGACCCGGCCCGGGGCCCCGGGAAAGCGATAAGCCCGGTTAACCCTGACCTGGCAGGGCGGGGGCTGCGTTCGCGCCGCACTGGCGCGGCGCGGCAGCGCCGACAGCCTCGCGACGGATCGCGGCGCGACGAGGCTAGAGCGCGCGCGACGGCTTGCGGCGCGACGGCGCCGCCTGCGCGCGGCTACTTGCGGCGCAGCTTCTGGATCGCCGCGAGCTGCGCGGCCATGGTCGCGAACTCGCTCGTCGCGGCGGCCAGGTCGATCTCGCTCTTGGCGTTCTTCATCGCCTGCTCGGCCAGGCGCTTGGCCTCGGTGGCCTTGGCTTCGTCCAGGTCCTTGCCTCGGATGGCGGTGTCGGCCAGCACCGTGACGGCATCCGGCTGCACCTCGAGGATGCCGCCGGCAACGAACACGAACTCCTCGGCGCCGCCGCCAGCGGGCTGGATGCGCACCGCCCCGGCCTTGATGCGGGTGATCAGCGGCGTGTGCCGCGGCAGGATGCCGAGCTCGCCATTCTCGCCCGGCAGGGCGACGAAGCTGGCCTCGCCGCTGAAGATGCTCTCTTCGGCACTGACCACGTCGACATGGATGGTCGCCATGACGGCTCCTTAGTTGATCTTCTTGGCCTTCTCGAAGGCCTCGTCGATGGTGCCGACCATGTAGAACGCCTGCTCGGGCAGGTGGTCGCACTCGCCGGCGGCGATCATCTTGAAGCCGCGGATGGTCTCCTTCAGCGGCACGTACTTGCCGGGGCTGCCGGTGAAGACTTCGGCGACGTGGAAGGGCTGGCTCAGGAAGCGCTGCATCTTGCGCGCGCGGCTGACGGCCAGCTTGTCCTCGGGGCTGAGCTCGTCCATGCCCAGGATGGCGATGATGTCGCGCAGCTCCTTGTAGCGCTGCAGCGTGGACTGCACGGCGCGCGTGGTCTCGTAGTGCTCGAGGCCGACGACGTTGGGGTCGACCTGGCGGCTCGTGCTGTCCAGCGGGTCGACGGCCGGGTAGATGCCCAGCGAGGCGATGTCGCGGCTGAGCACGACGGTGGCGTCCAGGTGGGCGAAGGTGGTGGCGGGCGAGGGGTCGGTCAGGTCGTCGGCCGGCACGTACACGGCCTGGATCGAGGTGATCGAGCCGACCTTGGTGGAGGTGATGCGCTCCTGCAGGCGGCCCATCTCCTCGGCCAGCGTCGGCTGGTAGCCCACGGCCGAAGGCATGCGGCCCAGCAGCGCCGAGACCTCGGTGCCGGCCAGCGTGTAGCGGTAGATGTTGTCGACGAAGAAGAGCACGTCGCGGCCCTCGTCGCGGAAGCTCTCGGCGATGGTCAGGCCGGTCAGCGCCACGCGCAGGCGGTTGCCCGGGGGCTCGTTCATCTGGCCGTAGACCATGGCCACCTTGCTCTCGCCCAGGTTCTCGAGGTTGACCACACCCGAGTCGGCCATCTCGTGATAGAAGTCGTTGCCTTCGCGGGTGCGCTCGCCCACGCCGGCGAACACGCTCAAGCCGCTGTGCGCCTTGGCGATGTTGTTGATGAGCTCCATCATGTTCACGGTCTTGCCCACGCCGGCGCCGCCGAACAGGCCCACCTTGCCGCCCTTGGCGAAGGGGCAGATCAGGTCGATGACCTTGATGCCGGTCTCCAGCAGCTCCTGGCTGGGGCTGAGCTCGTCGTAGGCCGGGGCCTTGCGGTGGATCGGCGCCGTCAGCGCCTGGTCGACCGGGCCGCGCTCGTCGATCGGGTTGCCCAGCACGTCCATGATGCGGCCCAGGGTGGCCTTGCCCACCGGCACCGTGATGTTGGCGCCGGTGTTGCTGACCATCAGGCCGCGGCGCAGGCCGTCGGAGGAGCCCAGCGCGATCGTGCGCACCACGCCGTCGCCGAGCTGCTGCTGCACCTCCAGGGTCAGGGCCGTGCCTTCGAGCTTGAGGGCGTCGTAGACCTTGGGCATCGCGTCGCGCGGGAACTCCACGTCGACCACGGCGCCGATGCACTGGACGATCTTGCCTTGGGTCTGAGTCGCAGTCATTGCTTGCTTCCTTCGAATCGATTCTTCACACCGCCGCCGCACCGCCCACGATCTCGGAGAGCTCCTTCGTGATCGCGGCCTGGCGGGTCTTGTTGTAGATGAGCTTGAGTTCGGCGATCAGGTTGCCGGCGTTGTCGGTGGCGGCCTTCATCGCCACCATGCGCGCGCTCTGTTCGCTGGCCATGTTCTCGGCCACGGCCTGGAACACCAGGGCCTCGATGTAGCGCGTGATGAGCTCGTCGATCACGGTCGCCGGGTCGGGCTCGTAGAGGTAGTCCCAGGCATGGCGCGCCTGCTCGGCCGCCGTCGTGGCCAGCCGCTCGGCGCCCAGCGGCAGCAGCGGCTCGACCACCGGCTCCTGCTTCATCGTGTTGACGAAGCGCGTGTAGCACAGGTGCACGGCGTCGAGCCGGCCCTGGGCGTAGGCGTCGAGCATGACCTTCACCGGGCCGATCAGGCGATCGAGCTGCGGCGCATCGCCCAGCTGCACCGCGTGGCTGACGACGTCGGCACCGATGCGGTTGAGGAAGCCCCAGCCCTTGTTGCCGATGGCCACCGCCTGGATCGTGCCGCCGCCGGCCTGCACGTCCTTCATCTTCTGCGTCATCGCGCGCAGCACGTTGGTGTTGAGGCCGCCGCACAGGCCCTTGTCGGTGGTGACGACGATGAAGCCCACGGCCCCGGTCGAGCCGCCGCTGCGCTGGAAGGGCGAGCGGTACTCCGGGTTGGCCCGGGCGAGGTTGGCGGCCACCGCGCGCACCTTGTCGGCGTAGGGCCGCGCCGCGCGCATGCGCTCCTGCGCCTTGCGCATCTTGCTGGCGGCGACCATTTCCATGGCCTTGGTGATCTTCTTGGTGTTCTCCACCGACTTGATCTTGCCGCGTATCTCTTTGCCGACCGCCATGGTCTTCTCCTGGGGGTGGCTTAGGCGAAGCTCTGCTTGAACGCGGCGATGGCGGCCGACAGCGCTTCTTCGGCGCCCTTGTCCATGGCCTTGTCGTTCTCCAGCTTGGCCAGCAGCGCGGCATGGCTGCTGCGCAGGTGCTGGTGCAGCCCGTGCTCGAAGGCCAGCACCTTCTTGACGTCGATGTCGTCGAGGAAGCCCTTGTTCACCGCATACAGCGTGGCGGCCATCAGGCTGATCGGCAGCGGCGAGTACTGCGCCTGCTTGAGCAGCTCGGTCACGCGCGCGCCGCGGTCGAGCTGCTTGCGGGTGGCGGCGTCGAGGTCGCTGGCGAACTGGGCGAAGGCCGCCAGCTCGCGGTACTGCGCCAGGTCGGTGCGGATGCCGCCGGACAGCGACTTGATCAGCTTGGTCTGCGCCGCGCCGCCCACCCGCGACACCGAGATGCCGGCGTTGATGGCGGGGCGGATGCCGGCGTTGAACAGGCTGGTCTCGAGGAAGATCTGGCCGTCGGTGATCGAGATCACGTTGGTCGGCACGAAGGCCGAGACGTCGCCGGCTTGTGTTTCGATGATGGGCAGCGCCGTCAGCGAGCCGGTGCGGCCCTTGACCTCGCCCTTGGTGAACGCCTCCACGTAGTCGGCGTTCACGCGCGCCGCGCGCTCGAGCAGGCGCGAGTGGAGATAGAACACGTCGCCGGGGAAGGCCTCGCGGCCGGGCGGGCGGCGCAGCAGCAGCGACACCTGGCGGTAGGCCACGGCCTGCTTGGACAGGTCGTCGTAGATGATCAGGGCGTCCTGGCCGCGGTCGCGGAAGTACTCGCCCATCGTGCAGCCCGAGTAGGCGCTGACGTACTGCATCGCCGCCGACTCGCTGGCGCTGGCGGCCACGACGATGGTGTAGTCCATCGCCCCGTTGGCCTCGAGCGCACGCACCACGTTCTTGATCGAGCTGGCCTTCTGCCCGATCGCGACGTAGACGCAGGTCATGTTCTGACCCTTCTGGTTGATGATGGTGTCCACGGCCACCGCGGTCTTGCCGGTCTGGCGGTCGCCGATGATCAGCTCGCGCTGGCCGCGGCCCACCGGCACCATCGAGTCGATCGACTTCAGGCCGGTCTGCACCGGCTGGTCGACGCTCTTGCGCGCGATCACGCCCGGGGCGACCTTCTCGATCACGTCGGTCATCTTGGCGTTGATCGGGCCCTTGCCGTCGATCGGCTGGCCGAGCGCATTGACGACGCGGCCGACGAGCTCGGGGCCGACCGGCACTTCCAGGATGCGGCCCGTGCACTTGACGGTGTCGCCTTCGGAGATGTGCTCGTACTCGCCCAGGATCACCGCGCCCACCGAGTCGCGCTCGAGGTTCAGCGCCAGGCCGAACGTGGGCTGGCCGGCGGCGGTGGCCGGGAACTCGAGCATCTCGCCGGCCATCACCTCGGACAGGCCGTGCACGCGCACGATGCCGTCGGTGACGGACACGACCGTGCCCTGGTTCTTGATGTCGGCCGAGGCCGCCAGGCCTTCGATGCGGCTCTTGATCAGCTCGGAAATTTCTGCGGGGTTCAGGTTCATGGTTTGCTCCGGAGGGCTTGCGTGCGCGGGTCGCCGGGGGCGGCCTTCACGAGATCAGGGCGGCCTTCATCTGCTCGAGACGGGCCTGGACCGAGGTGTCGAGCACCTCGTCGCCGACGACGACGCGCAGGCCGCCGATCAGCTCGGGCCGCAGCTCGACGCGGGCGTTGAGCCTGCGGCCGAAGCGCCGCTCCAGCGCCGCCAGCACGCCGCCCAGCTGCTCGGGCGCGAGGGGGAAGGCGCTCTGCAGCACGGCGTCGGAGACGCCGCCGGCCTCGTTGACGCGGGCGGCGAACTGCGCCGCGATCTCGGGCAGCGCGGCCAGGCGGCCGTTGTCGACGACGGCGCGCAGCAGGTTCGCGACCTTCGGGTCCAGCGCCGTGCCCTGGCTCTGGAGCGCGCCGGCGGCGAGCTCGAAGACCTGGGCCGGGGCGACCTTGGGGTCGTCGGCGTAGCGGCGCAGCTCGGGGCTGGCCGCCAGCGCGGCCAGGCCGGCGAGCTGAGGCGCCAGGGCCGCCGCCGCGGGGCCGGCCGATTCGAACAGCGCCTCGGCGTAGGGGCGGGCGATGGTGGCCAGCTCGGCCATCTCAGAGCTCCGCCTTGAGCCGGTCCAGCAGCTCGGCGTGCACGGCGGCGTTGACCTCCTTGCGCAGGATCGCCTCGGCGCCCTTGACCGCCAGCCCGGCGACCTGGTCGCGCAGGGCCTGGCGCGCCTGCACCGAGGCCTGCGCGGCCTCGGCCTGCGCGGCGGCGATGATCTTGGCCGCTTCCTCGCCGGCCCGGCCCTTGGCCTCCTCGACGATCTGCTGCGCCAGCCGCTCGGCGTCGGCCAGGCGGCGCGCGGCGTCGTCGCGGGCGGCCGAGAGCTGCTGTTCGACGCGCTGGTGGGCCACGGCCAGCTCGCTCTTGGCCTTGTCGGCGGCCGACAGGCCTTCGGCGATCTTGCGCGCGCGCTCGTCGAGCGCGGCGGTGATCGGCGGCCAGATGAACTTCATCGTGAACATGACGAGGATCACGAAGACGATGATCTGGACGATGAGGGTGGCGGTGATGTTCACGGACTTGCCTCGATCACGGTGACGGGGACGGCGGCGCAGCGCACTGCGCCGCCCGGGCAGCGCGAGGGGCTTACTTGGCGCCCGCCGCCGCGGCCAGCGCGCCGGCGATCTGGCCCAGGAACGGGTTGGCGGTGGCGAACCACAGCGCCACCCCGGTGCCGATGATGAACGAGGCGTCGATCAGGCCGACGAGCAGGAACATCTTGGTCTGCAGCTCGCCCATCAGCTCGGGCTGGCGCGCCGCCGACTCGAGGTACTTGCTGCCCATGATGCCGATGCCGATACAGGCGCCGAGGGCGCCCAGGCCGATGATGAGGCCGGCGGCGAGGGCAACAAAGCTGATGACTTCCATGGTGGCTCCTAGTGCGAGAGGTGGTGTTGGAAAACGGGAAGGCGGGTAGCGAAGGGGGGCCGGGGCCGGCACCGCGCCGGCCGGCCGCGGGGTCTCAGTGCTTGTCGTGGGCCTGGCCGATGTAGACCAGGGCCAGCATCATGAACACGAAGGCCTGCAGCGTGATGATCAGGATGTGGAAGATGGCCCACACCGTGCCCAGCACGATCTGCGCGAGCGCCAGGCCGATGCCGGTGGCCGACAGCGACCAAGCCCCGCCCATCAGCGCGATGAGCAGGAAGATCAGCTCGCCGGCGTACATGTTGCCGAACAGCCGCATGCCGTGCGAGACGGTCTTGGCGACGAACTCGATGATCTGCATCGCGAAGTTGACGATGCCCAGCAGCAGCGCGAAGACCGGGTTCTTGCTCGTGCCGAAGGGCGCCGTGACGAGCTCGTGCGCCCAGCCGCCCAGGCCCTTGATGCGCACGTTGTAGACGAGGCAGACGATGAGCACGCCGATCGACAGGCCCATCGTCACCGACAGGTCGGCCGTGGGCACCACGCGCAGGTAGGCGTGCGCCGGGTTGCCGCCGGCGGCCTCGACGATGTGCTCCCAGATCCAGGGCAGCAGATCGACCGGCAGCAGGTCCATCGCATTGAGCAGGAAGATCCAGACGAACACCGTCAGCGCCAGCGGCGAGACCAGCTTGCGGCTGGTGGCGTTGTGGACGATGCCCTTGGCCTGCGACTCCACCATCTCGACCAGGATCTCCACCGCGGCCTGGAAGCGCCCCGGGACGCCCGGCGTGGCGCGGCGCGCGGCGCGCCACAGCAGGAAGCAGCCCAGCAGGCCGAGCAGGATCGAGAAGGTGATCGAGTCGAAGCTGAAGACGCTGAGGTCGAACGGCCCGACCAGCGGCTTGTTGCGCAGGTGGGTGAGGTGGTGGACGATGTACTCGCCGGCGGTGAGGCCGTGCTCGGCGGCGGGGGTTTCGAGGGCCATGCGCGTTGTGTCTCGTCGATCAGTTCTTCGTCTTGCGGCCCGGCCGCCACAGCAGCGCCAGCCCATACACGTTCAGGCACAGCACCAGGGCCGCCAGCAGGGCCGGCCAGACCAGGGGCTGCACGATCCGGGGGGCCAGCACCAGCAGCGCCACCGAGACCGCGATCTTCACCGACGACCATCCCATGACGCTGACGGCGCTGGCGCCGGGCGACAGGCTGGACAGCCGGCTCGTCATGCCGCGCGCCATCAGCGCCCCCGGCACCACCACCACCACGGCGCCGTAAAGCGCCGAGGCGAAATCGCCGGGCCGGCCGCCGAGCAGCGCTGCCAGCAGCGCCACCCCGCACCCGACCGCGGCCTGCCACCGCACCACCCGCCAGGGCGAGAGCGGGGGCTGCGCGATGCGCAGGGCCTGGGCCTGCTCCCGCGTCAGCGGCTGCCAGGCCTCGGCCGGCCCGTCGCCTGCCTCCCAATCATCGGCGCCCGCCAACCGGGCTTCGCCTCCCGCCCTCTTTCCGACGCTTCCGGAGCTGCCCCGGCCGCTGCCCCAGGCCGGTCGGCCGTGGCGGGTCGGCCGCTCGATCGCCGTGGGTTGCATGGGGGTGGAAGGCGTGGAGTTTCTGGGACGGGACTGGCAAAGCCTCGGAATTATATGAAGATTCTGAGGCCCTTCGGCAGCACCCCGTGACGGTGCGGCGGACAATGCGATCGGGCGTGGAACCCGCGCCGCCGTGGCCCCCTCTGATCCGCCGATGACACCGAAGCCCGTCGAACCTGACTCTCACTCGCGGCGCGGCGCGCTGCCGTTTCGGCTGGCGCACTGCGCGCAGAACCCGCTGACGACGCTGAAGACGCTGAAGGGGCTGACGGCACAGATGGTGCTGATGGCGCTGGGCGCACTGCCGATGGCGGGCGCACTGCCCGCCAGGGCCGCCGAGCTGCCCGGGCCGCCGGCCGGCGCCCTCGTGACCACGGCCCAGGTGCGGGCCGAACTGGTGGCGCAGGCCCCGGAGGGCGTGGTGGCCGGCCAGCCGATGTGGCTGGGCCTGCTGATCCGGCACCAGCCGGGCTGGCACACCTACTGGAAGAACCCGGGCGACTCGGGCCTGCCGACGACGCTGCAGTGGACGCTGCCGCGCGGCTTCGCGGCCGGCGCCATCGAGTGGCCGACGCCGCAGCGCCTGCCCGTGGGCCCGCTGCTGAACTACGGCTACGAGGGCACGCTGCTGCTGCCGGTGCCGGTGACGGTGCCGGCGGGCTTCCAGGGCGCGGCCCTGCCGGTGAAGCTGCATGCCGAGTGGCTGGTGTGCAAGGACGTGTGCATCCCGCAGAGCGGCGACTTCGCGCTCTCGGTGCCGGCCCAGGCCGCCACCGCCGGCCAGGCGGCGCTGTTCGAGCAGGCGCGGCGGGCGCTGCCGCGGCCGCTGCCGGGCGTGCAGGCCCGCGCCGGGTTCGAGGACGGCCGACTGGTGCTCCACGTCGCCGGCCTGCCGGCGGCCTGGCAGGGCCGGTCGCTGCAGCTGTTTCCCGAGACCCCGGGCCTGATCGACAACGCCGCCGCCGTGGCCGCGGGCTGGGAGGCCGGCACCTGGACGGCGCGCATCGCGCTGGATGCGCAGCGCACCGCCGCCCCCACCGCGCTGCCGCTGGTGCTGGTGGCCGCGGGCGAGCCGGCCGGGGCCGAGGTGCAGGCCGCGGTCACCGCGCCGTGGCCGGCCGTGGCGCCCCCGCCGCCGCCGCTGCCGGCGCTGAACGCCGCGACGCCGACGCCGGCCGCGCCGGTCTCGACTTCGGGTGCGGCCCCGATCGGCCTGGTGCTGGCGCTGGGGCTGGCGCTGGCCGGCGGCGCGCTGCTCAACCTGATGCCCTGCGTCTTCCCGGTGCTGTCGCTGAAGGTGCTGGGCTTCGCCCGCCACGCCCACGACCGCCGCGCGCTGCTGGCCGGCGGGGTGGCCTACACGCTGGGCGTGGTGGGGTCCTTCGTCGCCCTGGCGGGGGTGCTGCTGGCGCTGCGCGCCGGCGGCCAGCAGCTGGGCTGGGGGTTCCAGCTGCAGTCGCCGGTGGTGGTGGCGGCGCTGGCGGCGCTGTTCACGCTGATCGCGCTGAACCTGGCCGGGGTGTTCGAGGTCGGCTCGCTGCTGCCCAGCCGCTGGGCGGCCGCGCAGGCAAGGCACCCCGTGCTCGACGCGCTGCTCACCGGCGTGCTGGCGGTGGCCGTGGCCTCGCCCTGCACCGCGCCGTTCATGGGTGCCTCGCTCGGGCTGGCGCTGACGCTGCCGGCGGCGCAGGCGCTGGCCATCTTCGCCGCGCTCGGCCTGGGCATGGCGCTGCCCTACCTGGCCGCCAGCGCCTGGCCGCGGCTGGCCGCGCTGCTGCCGCGGCCGGGGGTGTGGATGCAGCACCTGCGCACGCTGATGGCCTTCCCCATGCTGCTCACCGTGGTCTGGCTGGTGTGGGTGCTGGGCCAGCAGGTGGGCATCGACGGCGCGGCGGCGCTGCTGCTGCTGCTGCTGGCGCTGGCCTTCGCGGCCTGGGCGCTGGGCTCGCCCGCGCTGGGCCCGCGGGCACGCCGCGGCTTCGGCGCCACGGCCCTGGTGCTGGTGGTGGCCGCGCTGGTCTGGGCCGCGCCGGTGCTGCACGGCGGCGCGGCGGCGCAGGCCGCCACCGCGCAGGCCGAAGGCGACTGGCAGCCCTGGTCGGCCGAGCGCGTGGCCCAGGGCCAGGCCCAGGGGCGGCCGGTCTTCGTCGATTTCACGGCGGCCTGGTGCGTGACCTGCCAGTTCAACAAGCGCACGACGCTGCACGACGCCGGCGTGGAGCGCGACTTCGAGGCCCGCCACGTGCTGCGGCTGCGCGCCGACTGGACCCGGCGCGACCCCGCCATCGGCGCCGAGCTGGCGCGGCTGGGCCGCAGCGGCGTGCCGGTGTATGCGCTGTACCCGCCCGGCGGAGGGGGCCCGCGGCTGCTCGATGAAGTGCTGACCCCGGGCGCGGTGCACGCCGCGCTGGCGGCCCTGCCCGGCCGCTGAACCCGCCGCCGGGCGCGGGCCGGCCCCGACGGCGCGGCCGCGTCAGGGCAGGCGCTGGTACTGCGCCGCCAGCGCCTTGAAGGCCGCGCTGTCGACTTCGCGCCCGAGCTCCTGCGCCACGATCGCGGCCACCGCGTCGGCCTGGCGCGCCGCCTCGGCCGCATCCAGGAACAGCAGCCGGCAACGCCGCGCCAGCACGTCCTCGACGCCGCGCGCCATCTCGTGGCGCACCGCGAAGCGCACCATCGCCTCGCTCAGGCCGCCGCGCTGCGTTTCGGCGTCGCGCCACAGCCAGCGATCGGCCCCGGGCAGGGTGCGCAGCAGCGCGGCCTCGCTGCCGTAGAGATGCTCGCCCGGCGGCTCGCCCAGCGGCCGACCCGGGGCGGCGCCGATCAGCGGCAGCCGCGCCGTCACGCCCCCGGCACGCCGCGGCAGCAAGCCGCGCGCCATCGCGCGGTCGAGCACGTCCTCGGCCATCGCGCGGTAGGTGGTCCACTTGCCGCCGGTGACCGTCACCAGGCCCGAGCGCCCGATGACCACCTGGTGCTCGCGCGACAGCGCCTTCGTCTCGCCGGCCGCACCCTCGGCCTCGTCGCCGGCCGGCCTGACCAGCGGGCGCAGCCCGACCCAGATCGAGCGCACGTCGGCGCGCTGCGGCGCTCGCGCGAGCACGCGGCCGGCCTCGCCCAGGATGAAGGCCACCTCGTCGGCGAAAGGCTCGGGCTCGCGCGCCAGGTCGTGGCGCGGCGTGTCGGTCGTGCCCAGCACGGTCTTGCCCAGCCAGGGCACGGCGAACAGCACCCGGCCGTCGGCCGTCTTCGGCACCAGCAGGGCGTGGCTGCCGGGCAGGAAGGCGCGGTCGACGACCAGGTGCACGCCCTGGCTGGGCGCCACCAGCGGCGCCGGGGGGGCGCCGTCGTCGCCAGGGTCGCGGTCCATGGCCCGCACCGCGTCCACCCAGACCCCGGCCGCATTGACCACGCAGCGCGCGCGCAGCGTCGCGGTCTCGCCGGTCTCGGCGTCGCGCACCTGCACGCCCGTGACCCGGCCGCCTTCGCGCCGCAGCCCGACGGCCGGGCAATGGTTGACGACGAGCGCGCCGCGCGCCAGCGCCGTGCGCGCCAGCGCCAGCGCCAGCCGCGCGTCGTCGAACTGGCCGTCCCAGTAGCGCACGCCACCCCACAGCCCGCGCGGCTGCACGCCGGGCAGCAGCTCGAGCGCGCGCCGCGTGCCCAGCCATTCGGTGCTGCCCAGGCCGCGGGCGCCGGCCAGCGCGTCGTAGGCCTTCAGGCCCAGGCCGTAGAAGCCGCGCTCCCACCAGCGGTAGCCCGGCATCACGAAGGGCAGTCGCTGCGCCAGGTGCGGCGCGTTGGCGAGGATGGCGGCGCGCTCGTGGAGCGCCTCGCGCACCAGGTGGATGTCGCCCTGCGCCAGGTAACGCACGCCGCCATGGGCCAGCTTGGTGGCGCGCGACGAGGTGCCCTGGGCGTAGTCGTGCGACTCGACCAGCGCCACCGAGAAGCCGCGCACCGCGGCGTCCAGCGCCACGCCCAGGCCCACCGCGCCGCCGCCGACGACGGCCAGGTCCCAGTCGCGCGGCTCGCGCAGGCGTGCGAGCAGGCCGGCCCGGTCGGTGGCGGGCGTCATCCGCGGGCACTCATGCACGGGCGCTCATGCACGGGCGCTCACCCACGGGCAAAGTGCACCGGCAGGCCCGGCACGTCCACCCGCAGGCTGAGCACGCGGCCGGCCAGCGGCTGCGCCGCCAGCTCCTCGGCCGGCCGCTGGTGGCGCGCGGTGGTGATGTAGAGCGTGCGCAGGTCGGGGCCGCCGAAGCAGGGCATGGTGGGGCAGCGCACCGGCAGCGGCAGTTCGCGCAGCAGCCGGCCGTCCGGGGCCAGGCGCAGCAGGCGCTGGCCCTCGTACATCGCGACCCAGTAGCAGCCCTCGGCGTCGACGGCCGCGCCGTCGGGACGGCCGCCGTAGTCGGCCAGCGCCTGGCCCGGCCGGCGGGGCGCGAACTCGGCGTGGACGCGGCGGCGGCTGAGCGAGCCGTCGCTGCCGTCGAAGTCGAAGGCGTACACGCGGTGCGCGGTGGTGTCGCTCCAGTACATCGTGCGGCCGTCGGGGCTGAAGGCCAGGCCGTTGCTGACCGTGATGTCGCCGGCGATGCGGTCGAGCCGGCCCGCGGCCCAGCGGTACAGCGCCGCCTTCGGCGGCTGGCGCGGCTCGTAGATCGTGCCCACCCACAGCCGCCCCTGCGGGTCGGCCTTGCCGTCGTTGAAGCGCTCGTGCGCGGGGTCGTAGGGCGGGCGCGCCAGGCGCTCGCGCCGGCCGCTGGCGGGGTCGAAGGCGTGCAGGCCGTCGCGCATCGCCAGCAGCAGCCGCCCGCCCGGCAGCGGCGCGCAGCAGCCGGGCTCGGTGTCGAAATCCCATTGCCGGTGGGCGCCGTCGGCGGGGCGCCAGCGGTGCAGCGCCCGGCCCGGGATGTCGCACCAGTACAGCGCCGCCTCGTCGGGATGCCAGAACGGCGACTCGCCCAGCAGCGCGGCCGGCGCGGGCAGGGCCTCGATCACAGCGAGGCTCACCGCTCGACCTCCGTGCTTCGCACTGCGGTGCGAGCCCCTTCGGGCGGCCGGGCGGGGCTCATTCGAACATCAGCTTGGTCAGGCCGCGCACGCTGAACAGCCGGCCCGGGTTCTGCGTCTCTTCGAGCACGCCGGCCAGGCGCTGGCGGATGCGTGCGCTGCGCCGTGCGCGCCAGACCACGAGGTCGGCGATCCAGGGGTGGCGGTTGACGCGGCTGGCGGTCTCGTACAGGTCGAACTGCGGCTGCAGCGCGCGCAGCGAGGCGGCGTAGGCCTGCTCGACGGCGGCGTCGGCCGGCCGGCCCGGCGCCAGCAGCGCCCGGGCCGCGAGCAGCCCGGTTTCCAGCGCCTTGCCGATGCCCTCGCCGCTGAAGGCGTAGGTGCTGCCGGCGGCCTCGCCCGCCACCAGCAGGCCCGGGCGCGACCAGCGCGCGCCGCGCAGCGTGCAGCGCAGCGGCGCGCCTTCGAGCCGGCCCTGCAGCGTGCCCCCGGCCATGAGCTCGGCGGCCGGGGCGTAGACCTCGCAGAAGGTCTCGAAGAAGCGGCGCAGGTTCACGTCCTGCATGCGGCCGCGGCCGTCGCCCTCGCGTCGGTGGCTGCCGGTCAGGCCGGCGCCGATGTTGAACAGCCCGCCCGGGGCCGGGAAGATCCAGCCGTAGCCGCCGCGCAGCCGCGGGTGCCACACCATCTGCAGCGGCAGGCCGGCGCGCGCCAGGCCGTCGTGCCGCACGTAGCCGCGCAGCGCGACGCCGCTGGGCGTGTGGCGCTCGCACAGACCGGCGGCGATCAGCGGCTGCGGCACGGCGCCGGTGGCCAGCACGACCCAGCGCGCGCGGATGTCGTGCCGCTGCGCCTCGTCGCGGCCCCCGGCCTTCAGCCGCGCGCCCACCACGCGCCCGCCGTCCAGCAGCGGGCCCTCGAAGCGCAGCGGCGCCAGCAGCCGCGCGCCGGCGCGCTGCGCCGAGCGCACCAGGATGTGGTCGAGCGTCTTGCGCGGCAGCACCGACAGCGTGCCGGCGATGTCGACATGGCCGCCGCGCGGGCCGACGAATCGCACCTGCGGCACTGGCGTGGCCAGGGCCGCGACCTCCTCATGCACACCCAGTCGGCGCAGCGCCGCGTGGGCATCGGGGATCAGGCCGTCGCCGCAGACCTTGTCGCGCGGGAAGGCCTGCTGGTCCGCCAGCAGCACGTCCAGCCCCCCCTGGGCCAGCGCTTGAGCGCAGGCGCTGCCGGCCGGGCCGGCGCCGACCACGAGCACGTCACAGGAATCGGGAATCGCGGCGGCATCCATCTGCGCCGGGATTCTAGGCAGCCGGCGACGCCGGGCCGGGCCGCGCAAGGGTTGTGGTAGCTTCTGCGCCCCAGCCGGGGGGCCCGGCCAGGAGGGATGGATGCTCATCGGTGTACCGCTGGAAAGCGCCGCGGGCGAGACCCGCGTGGCCGTCACGCCGGAGACGGCCAGGAAGCTCGGCGCCCAGGGCCATGCGGTGAAGGTCCAGTCGGGCGCCGGCGTCGCCGCCAGCGCCACCGACGCGGCCTATGCCGCCGCCGGCGCCGAGATCACCGACCGCGCCGGCGCCTTCGGCGCGCCGCTGGTGCTGAAGGTGCGCAGCCCCGACCCCGACGAGCTGAGCCTGATGAAGCCCGGCGCCGCGCTGGTGGGCATGCTCAACCCGTTCGACAAGGACAACCTGGCGCGGCTGGCCGCGGCCGGCCTCACCAGCTTCGCGCTCGAGGCCGCGCCGCGCACCACGCGGGCGCAGAGCATGGACGTGCTGAGCTCGCAGGCCAACATCGCCGGCTACAAGGCCGTGATGCTGGCGGCCGACAAGTACCAGCGCCTGTTCCCGATGCTGATGACGGCGGCCGGCACGATCAAGGCGGCGCGCGTGGTGGTCCTGGGCGTGGGCGTGGCCGGGCTGCAGGCCATCGCCACCGCCAAGCGCCTGGGCGCCGTCATCGAGGCCAGCGACGTGCGCCCGAGCGTGAAAGAGCAGGTCGAGAGCCTGGGCGCGAAGTTCATCGACGTGCCCTACGAGACGGCCGAGGAGCGCGAGGCGGCCGAGGGCACCGGCGGCTATGCGAAGCCGATGCCGCTCGGCTGGATGGAGCGGCAGAAGGCGGAGGTGGCCAAGCGCGTGGCCGCTGCCGACATCGTCGTCAGCACGGCGCTGATCCCGGGCCGCGCGGCGCCGGTGCTGGTCACCGAGGCCATGGTGCAGGCGATGAAGCCGGGCAGCGTGATCGTCGACATGGCGGCGCCGGCCGGGGGCAACTGCCCGCTCACCGAGCCCGGCAAGACCGTGGTCAGGCACGGCGTGACGATCGTCGGCGAGACCAACCTGCCGGCGCTGGTGGCGGCCGATGCCTCGTCGCTGTACGCGCGCAACGTGCTCGACTTCCTGAAGCTGATCCTGCCCAAGGACGGCGGCCTGCAGGTGCCGCTGGACGACGACATCGTGGCCGCCTGCCTGATGACGCAGGGCGGCGAGATCAAGAGGACTTAAGGCCATGGACATCGTCAGCCCCACCGTCACCAACCTCATCATCTTCGTGCTCGCCATCTACGTCGGCTACCACGTGGTCTGGAACGTCACCCCGGCGCTGCACACGCCGCTGATGGCGGTGACGAACGCGATCAGCGCCATCGTCATCGTCGGCGCCATGCTGGCCGCCGCGCTCACCGAAGGGCCGGTGGGCCGGACCTTCGGCGTGCTGGCGGTGGCGCTGGCGGCGGTGAACGTGTTCGGCGGGTTCCTCGTCACGCGGCGCATGCTGGAGATGTTCCGCAAGAAGGCGCCGAAAGGCGCGCCGGAAAAGGCCAGCCCGCCGAAGGCCGGCTGAGCGCAGCGCGGGCCGGAGCCAAAGCACATGTCACTCAACCTCGTCACGCTGCTCTACCTGCTGGCCAGCGTCTGCTTCATCCAGGCCCTCAAGGGCCTGAGCCACCCCACCAGCTCGATCCGCGGCAGCGTGTTCGGCATGGCCGGCATGGCCATCGCGGTGCTCACCACCGCGGCGCTGATCGTGCAGCTGGCCGGCAGCATGGGACAGACGCGCGCCCAGGGCATGGTCTGGGTGGCGCTCGGGCTGCTCGTGGGCGGCAGCGTCGGCACCGTGATGGCGCGGCGTGTGGAGATGACCAAGATGCCCGAGCTGGTGGCCTTCATGCACAGCATGATCGGCCTGGCCGCGGTGTTCATCGCCGCCGCGGCGGTGGCCGAACCCTGGGCCTTCGGCATCGCGGCGCACCCGGTGGCCGGCGTGGGCGGCGAGATCCCGCGCGGCAACCGCATCGAGCTGGCCCTGGGCTGCTTCATCGGCGCGGTCACCTTCTCGGGCTCGGTGATCGCGTTCGGCAAGTTGAGCGGCAAGTACAAGTTCCGCCTCTTCCGCGGCGCCCCGGTCACCTTCGCCGGCCAGCATCCGCTGAATGCGCTGCTGGGCCTGGCGACGCTGTTCTTCATCTTCGGCTTCTGGCACAGCGGCAGCCCGCTGGACTTCGGCCTCATCGCGGCGCTGGGCTTCGTGCTGGGCGTGCTGATCATCATCCCGATCGGCGGCGCCGACATGCCGGTGGTGGTGAGCATGCTCAACAGCTACTCGGGCTGGGCCGCGGCGGGCATCGGCTTCTCGCTCGAGAACAGCATGCTCATCATCGCCGGCAGCCTGGTGGGCAGCTCGGGCGCGATCCTGAGCTACATCATGTGCAAGGCGATGAACCGCTCGTTCTTCAGCGTCATCCTGGGCGGCTTCGGCGGCGAGGCCGCCGCCGCGGCCGCCGGCGGCACCGCGCAGCGCCCGGTCAAGAGCGGCAGCGCCGACGATGCCGCCTTCGTGCTGGGCAATGCCGAGACCGTGATCATCGTGCCCGGCTACGGCCTGGCGGTGGCGCGCGCGCAGCATGCCGTCAAGGAGCTCGCGGCCAAGCTCACGGCCAAGGGCGTGACGGTGAAGTACGCCATTCACCCGGTGGCCGGCCGCATGCCCGGCCACATGAACGTGCTGCTGGCCGAGGCCGAGGTGCCCTACGACCAGGTGTTCGAGATGGAGGACATCAACGGCGAGTTCGGCCAGGCCGACGTGGCCATCATCCTGGGCGCCAACGACGTCGTGAACCCGGCCGCGCACACCAAGGGCAGCCCGATCTACGGCATGCCCATCCTCGAGGCCTACAAGGCCAAGACCGTGATCGTCAACAAGCGCAGCATGGCCAGCGGCTACGCCGGGCTGGACAACGAGCTGTTCTACATGGACAAGACGATGATGGTGTTCGGCGACGCCAAGAAGGTGGTCGAGGAGATGGTCAAGGCGGTGGAGTAGGCGGCCCATGCTGCCCCCCATCGCCGCCCTGCGCGCCACGCTCACCGAGCCCGGCAGCCACCTCGCGCTGATCGAGCGCGTGCTGGCCGAGGCGGCCGCGCCGGCCGCGGCGCACGTGTTCACCGCGCTGCTGCCCGACGAGGCCCGCGCCGCAGCCCGGGCCGCGGACGAGCGGCTGGCGCGCGGCCAGGCGCTGGCGCCGCTGGCCGGCCTGCCGGTGTCGGTGAAGGCGCTTTACGACCTGGCCGGGCGCCCCACGCATGCGGGCTCGGCGCTGCGCCGCGGCGCCCCCGCCGCCACGCGCGATGCCGCGGTGGTCGCGCGGCTGCGCGCCGCCGGCGCCGCCCTCGTCGGCCTGACGAACCTGAGCGAGTTCGCGTTCTCGGGCCTGGGCCTGAACCCGCACTTCGGCACCCCGCGCAACCCCGGCGACGCGGCGCTGGCGCGCATTCCCGGCGGCTCGTCGTCGGGGGCGGCCGTGTCGGTGGCACTCGGCCTGGCGGTGGCCGGCCTGGGCTCGGACACCGGCGGCTCGATCCGCATCCCGGCCGCGTTCTGCGGCCTGGTCGGGTTCAAGAGCACGCAGGCGCGCACGCCGCTGGCGGGCGCGTTCCCGCTGTCGTTCACGCTCGACACCGCCTGCGCGATGGCGCGCACGGTGGACGACTGCCTGCTCGTCGACGGCGTGCTGGCGGGGGCGCCGTTGGCCGTGCCGGCGCGACCGGCGGGCGGCCTGCGCCTCGCCCTGCCGCAGACCCTGGTGCTGGACGACCTGGAGCCGGCCGTGGCCACGGCGTTCGACCACGCGCTGGCCCGCCTGCGCGGCGCGGGCGCCAACCTCGTGCCGCTGGCGCTGGACGAATTCGCCGAGATCGCGCAGATCAATGCCCCCGGCGGCCTGTCGCCGATCGAGGCCTGGGCCGTGCACCGCGAGGCGATGGCCGCGCAGCGCGACGCCTTCGACCCGCGCGTGGCGCAGCGCATCGCGCAGGGCGCCGGGGTGAGCGCGGCCGACTACATCGCGATCCTGCAGCGCCGGCGCGACTGGATCGCGCGCGTGCAGGCGCGGCTGGCCGGCTTCGATGCCTTCGTCTGCCCGACCGTGCCGATGGTGGCGCCGGCCATCGCGCAGGTGGCCGCGAGCGACGAGGCGTTCTTCCGCGCCAACGGCCGCGCGCTGCGCAACACCTTCGTCGTCAACTTCCTCGACGGCTGCGCCTTCAGCCTGCCCTGCCAGGCGCCGGGCGCGCTGCCGGTGGGCCTGATGCTGGCCGCGCCCGGCGGGCACGACGCGGCACTGGCCGGCGTGGCGCGCGCCGTCGAGCCGCTGCTGGCGGCGTGACCGGGCCGATCCGCCTCTTCGTCGCCACGCCGCTGCAAGCGGGCGCCGAGCTCGCGCTGCCGCCCGGCGCGGCGCGCCACGCCCAGGTGCGGCGCGTGCAGCCAGGCGATGCGCTGCAGCTGTTCGACGGCAGCGGCAGCGAATGGCCGGCCACGGTGCTGGCGGTTGGCCGCAGCGAGGTGCGCGTGCGCCTGGGGGCGCCGGCCGCCGTGGCCCGCGAGCTGCCCTGGCCGGTGACGATCGCCCTGGGCATGCCGGCCAACGAGCGCATGGACGGGCTGGTCGAGAAGGCCACCGAGCTCGGCGTGACCGCGATCCAGCCCCTGCTCACCGAGCGCAGCGTGCTGCGCCTGGACGGCGAGCGCTCGCTGCGCAAGGTGGCGCACTGGCAGGCGGTGGCCGAGGCGGCTTGCGAGCAGTGCGGCCGCGCCCGCGTGCCGGCAGTGGCGCCGGTGCGGGCGCTGGCCGGCTGGCTGGCGGCGCTGCCGCCGCTGCCGACGGCCACTGCGGGCGACGCGCGCTGGCTGCTCAGCCTGCAGCCCGGCGCGATGACGCCGGGCCGGCTTTTCGGCCCACACGGCAAGCTCGGCACGCTCGGCCCCGCCGGCCCGCTCACGCTGCTGAGCGGGCCCGAGGGCGGCTTCGCGCCCGACGAGGACGCCGCAGCCCGCCGCGCCGGCTTCGAGCCAGTGGCCCTCGGCCCGCGGGTGCTGCGTGCGGACACGGCCCCGCTGGCGGTGCTGGGCTGGCTGGCGCTGCAGGCCGCCAATTGACAGCGCCGCCGGCTCGGGCACAGTCGCGCCTTTGCACTCGCCAGGAGCGACATCATGGGTCTGCTGGATTCGGTACTCGGCGCCATCAACCAGGCGTCACAGGGGCAGGGCGGCGGCGCCGGCCCGGGCGGGGCGCCTTCCGGCGACCTGCTGGGCGCGGTCGCCGGCCTGCTCGGCCAGGGCGCCGGCAGCGGCGGCCTGGGCGGGCTGGCGGGCCTGGTCGCCAAGTTCCAGCAGGGCGGGCTGGGCGACGTGGTGCAGTCCTGGGTCTCCACCGGCCAGAACCTGCCGGTGTCTCCCGAGCAGATCCGCCAAGTGCTGGGCTCGGACACCGTGGCGCGCCTGGCGCAGCAGCTGGGCCTGAGCCACGGCGACGTGGCGGGCCAGCTCTCGCAGGCGCTGCCGCACCTGGTGGACCAGATGACGCCGAACGGGCAGCTGCCTGAGGCCGGCCAGGGCGGCCAGGGCGCGCTCGGCGAGATCACCGGCTTGCTCGGCGGCCTGTTGAACCGGGGCTGATCGGGCCGGCCCCGGGGGCCAAAAGTTACCGCCCGCGGGGCGGCGCGCCCCGGGGCCGGGCCGCCGCTGCAGGTTCGCCGATGCCATGATGGCGGGAGCGTGCGCTTGCCCCCGAGGGGCGGTCGACCGCGCGCCCCGCCCCCTGCCGCCGAGGACCGCGCCCATGCAACGACGCCGCCTGATCCAGCACCTGGGCGCCGCCTGCGCCGCGCTCGGCCTGCCTGCCCTGGCCCAGGCGCCCAAGCCGCTGCTGCTGGGCCAGTCGGCCGCGCTGTCGGGGCCGGCGCGCGAGCTCGGCGAGCAGTTTCGCAGCGGCGCGATGCTGCACTTCGACAAGGTCAACGCCGGCGGCGGCGTGGCCGGCCGGCCGATCGAGCTGAAGAGCCTGGATGACGGCTACGAGCCCGCGCGCTGCGCCGCCAACACGCGCCAGCTCATCGACGGCGGCGCCTTCGCCCTCTTCGGCTACATCGGCACCCCGACCAGCCTGGCCGCGCTGCCGCTGGTGAATGCGGCCCGCATCCCCTTCATCGCCCCGTTCTCGGGCGCCGAGGCCCTGCGCTCGCCCTTCAACCGGCTGCTGTTCCATGTCCGGGCTTCCTACTTCGACGAGACGGCCGAGATCGTCAAGCAGATCACCGCGGTGGGCATCAAGCGGGTGGCGGTGTTCTACCAGGACGACGCCTACGGCAAGACCGGCCTGGACGGCGTGACGCGGGCGCTGGCGCCGCTGGGCCTGGCACCCACCGGGCTGGGGACGGTGGAGCGCAACTCGGCGGACGTGGGGGCGGCCGTCAAGTCGATCCTGGCCGAGCACCCCGACGCCATCGTCCAGATCAGCGCCTACAAGTCCTGCGCCGCCTTCATCCGCGCGGCGCGCGCGGCCGGGTTCGGCGGCACCTTCTACAACGTCTCCTTCGTCGGCACGCGGGCGCTGGCCGAGGCCCTGGGCCCCGAGGCGCGCGGCGTCGTCGTCAGCCAGGTGATGCCCTACCCTTTCACGCCCACCACCGCGCTGGCCGGCGACTACCTGGCCGCGGGCCAGGCGGCCCAGGGTGCGAAGTTCGAGCCCAACTACGGCAGCATCGAAGGCTACGTGGCGGCGCGCACCCTGGTCGAAGGCCTGCGCCGCGCCGGCGGCCGGCTCACCACCGACGGCCTGATCGGAGGGCTGGAGTCGCTGCACGACCTCGACCTGGGCGGCTTCTACATCGACTACTCGGCGCGCAAGCACACCGGCTCGCATTTCGTCGAGCTGACGATGCTCACCGCCAACGGCAAGGTGTTGCGCTGACGAGCCCCCAAGCTCGCTGCGCTCGCGGCCCCCCGAGGGGGCGCTCTTGCGGACCGGGGAACCCGGATCCGCAAGCTGAGCCCCCAAGCTCGCTTCGCCCGCTGCCCCCCGAGGGGGCGCTCTTGCGGACCGGGGAACCCGGATCCGCAAGCTGAGCCCCCAAGCTCGCTTCGCCCGCTGCCCCCCGAGGGGGCGCTC
>JAGWMW010000019.1 GCA_028871575.1 Burkholderiales bacterium
TTCGGCGCCTCCTACGTCGAGCACCAGCGCTTCGCGGCCGCGATCCGCAGCGGCGCGCCGGCCGAGGTCGGGCTCGAGGAGGGCCTGCGCGCGGTGGCCACCGGCGTCGCCGCGCATCGCAGCATCGAGCTGGGACGCGTCGTCGAGCTGGCCGAAGTGCTGCCCGCCGGCTGGTGACGCCGATGAACCACGGCCACGACGCCACCTACCCCTCGCTGCGCGAGCGCCTGGTGTTCATCTCCGGCGGCAGCTCGGGCATCGGCGCCGAACTCGTGCGCGCCTTCGCGCGCCAGGGCGCGCGCGTCGCCTTCTGCGGCACGCGGCCCGACGGCGGCCGCCCGCTCATCGAAGAGCTCGCCGCCGCCGGCCTGCCGGCGCCGCGCTACGCCGCCTGCGACGTGCGCGACGCCGCCGCCTACCAGGCGCTGCTGCGCGCCGTCATCGCCGATCTCGGACCGATACGCGTGCTCGTCAACAACGCCGGCCGCGACGACCGCCATGCGATGGAGGACGTGACGCCCGAGATGTGGGACGAGCGCCTGGCGCTCAACCTGAAGCATTACTTCTTCGCCATCCAGGCCGTCGCGCCGGCGATGGCCGCGGCCGGCGGCGGCTCGATCATCAACATGGGCTCGGTGAGCTGGATGCGCGGGCGCCCGAACCTCGTCGGCTACACCACGGCCAAGGCGGCCATCCTGGGCCTCACGCGCACGCTGGCGCGCGAGCTCGGCGGGCGGCGCATCCGCGTCAACGCGCTCGTGCCCGGCGCCATCGTCACCGAGCGCCAGAATGCGCTGCACCGCGACGCCGCCGCCGACCAGGCCTTCCTCGACGCGCAATGCCTGAAGATCCGGCTCGACGCCGGCCATGTCGCGCGCGCCACGCTGTTCCTGGCCGCCGACGATGCCGACGGCATGACGGGCCAGCATGTGCTGGTCGACGCCGGCATCGCGCAGCAGTCCGTCATCACCTGAGGCTGCGGCGCCCTCGGCGCTGCAGCCCCGGGTTCAGAAGTCGTAGCGGGCGTTGATGCCGAAGTAGCGCTGGTCGTCGCGCGGGACGTAGCGGTTGACGTTGTTGCCCGAGTTCTGCAGGAAGGTGGCGTAGGACTTGTTGAACAGGTTCTTCACCAGCAGCGCGACGCGCCAGCCCTGCGTGTCGTGGGCCAGCTCGATGCTGGCATTGAAGATGCCGTAGGCCGGCTGGATGGCATCGGGCGACTGCGCCAGGTCGTACTGCACCTTGCTCTGCCAGCTGTAGTCGGCGCCGAAGTCCATCGTCTTGCTGCCGCCCACGGGCAGGTAGTACTGGGCCCGCAGGTTGCCCTTCCAGTCGGGCGAGAAGGGCAGCGGCTTGCCGTTGATGTCGCAGCTGGGCGAGGCGCCCGGCGGGCAGCGGAAGTTCTTGACCCGGGCGATGATGTTGGCCAGCGCGGCGTTGACCGTGAACTGCGGCGTCACGCGCGCCTCGAGGTCCATCTCGACGCCCTTGGTCGAGACGTCCCCGGCGTTGATCAGCCGCGTCACGACCACGCCGTTGAGCAGGTCCTGCAGGTTGGCCTGGTAGTTCGAGTAGTCGGTCTTGAACACCGCCAGGTTCAGGCGCGCGCGGCGGTCGAACAGGGTCGACTTCAGGCCCGCCTCGACCGAGTGCGAGATCTCGGGGTTCAGGGCCAGGCTGTCGCGCGGCACGGCCATGTTGAAGAAGACGTTGTAGGCCGGGCCCTTGTAGCCCTTGGACACGGTGGCATAGGCCATCACCTCGGGCGTGATCTGCCACTGCGGCCCGAAGCGGCCCGAGAAGGCATGCGCGCTGGTGGAGCCGGTGGCCAGGGCCTGGGTGGGTGCGACGCCGGGCACGCCGGTGGCGGTGGCGGTGCGCACATGGTGGAACGAGAGCTGGTCGCTGGTGTAGCGCAGGCCCGCGATCGCGCTCAGCGTCGGGGTGAAGTGCAGCGTGCCCTCGCCGAAGGCCGAGGCGCTCTTGCTGCGGGTGCCGTAGTAGGCCACGCCGTTGTCCTGCGTCATGGAGCCGGCCGAGCAGGGGATCAGCCCCGAGGGCAGCGGCGACGCCGTCGTGCCGGCGCAGCGCACGACGTCGCGCTCGTAGCGCTCCTCGTCCTTGCCGTCGATGTAGAACAGGCCCGCCACGTAGTCGAAGAAGCCGCCCCGGGGCGAGGCGATGCGCAGCTCCTGGGAGAGCTGCCTGAAGTCCAGCGTGCCGATGTCGGCCAGGCTGGCGAACTGCTTGTACACCGCGCCCAGCCGGTCCTGGTCCTGCGTCTGGTCGTTGGTCCACTTGCGCCAGGCGGTGATCGAGGTGAGCGCGTAGCCGCCGCCGAGCTGCCAGTCGACCTGGGCCGACAGACCGCCGTTCACGTCGGTCACGGCGGTGCCGGTGTCGCTGTTGATCTGGCGGTTGGTCGGCGAGGCCACCACCGGCAGCAGGGCAGCCGCGAACAGCGGGTTGTCGGTGGCCGCGCCGGTGGGGTAGGCGTGGGTGGTGGTGCTGACGACCACGCCGGTGGGCGTGGTGTCGCGGGCCCGGGCGTAGTCGGCGATCAGCGAGACCTTGACCGCCTTGTCCGGCGTCAGGTCGAGCCGCCCGCGCACGCCCTTGCGGTCGTAGCCGTTGACCGTCGCGCCGTTGTACACGTTGGTCACGTTGCCGTCGTACTTGCCGGCGAAGGCCGTGAGCGAGCCGCGCGCCAGCCCTTCCTTCAGGGTGCCCGAGGCGCCGAGCTTCAGCCGCCGCTCGTTGCCCTGCATCCAGGTGAGGTCGACGTAGCGCTCGGTCTCGGCGCTCGGGGCCTTGCTGACGATGTTGATCACGCCGGCCGAGGCGTTCTTGCCGAACAGCGTGCCCTGCGGGCCGCGCAGGATCTCGATGTGGTCGATGTCGACCAGGTCCAGCGTGGCCTGGCCCGGGCGCATCGTGACCACGCCGTCGATGACGGTCGAGACGGTGGGCTCGACGCCGGGCGAGGTCGAGATCGTGCCCACGCCGCGGATGAACAGCGCGCTGTCCTTGTTCGAGGCGTTGGTGCGGAAGTTGACGGTCGGCGTCTGCGCCGTCAGCGAGGCCAGGGTGTTGAGGTTGGCCTGCTCGAGCGTGGTGCCGCTGATCACGGAGATCGCGATCGGGGTCTTCTGCAGCGGCTGCACGCGCTTGGTGGCGGTGATCGTGACCTGCTGGATGCGGCCGTCGTCGGCGGCCGACGCGGCCGGCGCGGCCGCCTGCTGCGCCAGCGCCGGCAGCGCGGCCGCCAGCGCAACGGCCAGCGGCAGCCGGTGGAACAGGGGCCGCGGGCTCGGGATGCCGCGGCGGGCTGGCGATGGGGGGCGGTGCATGGCGTCTCCTGTGTCGGTGCGGGCCGTCGGCTGCGGCCCGTGGCGGAACCACGCTGTTAGCGCTAACAACATGGCCTGCAAACATTAGCACCGCCCCGGCTGCGGGCGAACTGCGGCAAACCCGGGGATCGGTCCGGCGCGCCGGAGCCGCCGGGGCCGCTACCCGGCGCGGCCGCTCTCGCAGACGTACACGTGCTGCTGCGTGTTGACGTACGAGCAGCGGTACTCGACCGGCTGTTCGCGGAACGAGTACGCCACGCGCCGCACCAGCAGCAGCGGCGAGCCCGGCGCCAGGCCCAGCGAGAGCGCCTGGGCCGCATCCGCGGCGACGGCGCTGAGCTGTTCCTCGACCCGCACCACCGAGATGCCGAAGCGCTCCTGGTAGAAGTGGTAGATCGTGTGGGGACGGTCGCGCAGGCTCTGCCGCGTGAGCTCGGGGAACAGCGCCTGCGGCACCGCGATCTCGTCGATGACGGCCGGCCGGCCGGCGATGCTGAGCTTGTTGGTGAAGCAGATCAGCGGCGCGCCGGGCGCCAGCCCCAGGCGGGCCGCCTGGGTGCCATCGGCCTTGCCGCGCGCGAATCGCAGCAGCTCGACGCCGGGCACCTGGCGCGTGCCGTCGGCCCCGGCGATGCGGAAGAAGTAGAAGAACTGGCGCTGGTTGCTGTGCGAGACGACGTAGGTGCCGCGGCCCTGGTGCCGCACCAGCAGCTTGTCGGCGACCATCTCGTCGACGGCCTTGCGCACGGTGCCGATGCTCACGCCGTAGCGCGAGGCCAGCTGCTTCTCGGACGGGACGAGCTCGGCCGGCTTCCATTCGCCGCGGCGCAGCGACTCGAGCAGCTGGCGCTTGACCTCCTGGTACAGCGGCGTGCCCAGCGCCAGGCCGGCGTCCTGCCCGCGCAGGCCGTCCGCGCCCGGGGTCGGGGCCGCGCCCCGACCCGGGCCCTTGGCTTTGTCCATGGCCGCGGACTCTAGCGCAGTCATGCTGTGAATCATCTAATTGACTCAGATGATCTCGGTCCCTAGGATGCAAGGCCAGGCCCGGCACGGCCCCGCACGGTCCGGCCCGGGCTGTTGAGGCCCCGTGCGGCCGGCCGGTGTCGCGGCCCCGTGGGTCGAGAGCCCCTGCGCACCCCCGCGGCCCGCCGCGTTCGTCACCCCGAGGAGCTGTGAGATGAACACCCTGCACCCCTGGCCGACGCGGCCCGCCGCGAGCCCCCTCGCCGACCTCGCCCGCCCCGGGGGAGCCTGAGATGAGGCGCCCCGCCCTGCTGGCTGCGCTGCTGGCCCTGGCCCTGGGGTCCGTCGCCGGGCCCGCCCGCGCCGAGGTCAGCGAGCTCCATGTCGCCGAGCAGTACGGCATCAGCTACCTGCCGCTGATGATCATGCAGGACCGCCAGCTGATCGAGAAGCACGCGCGGGCCGAGGGCCTGCCCGGGCTGAAGGTGTCGTGGTCCAAGTTCGCCGGCGGCAACGTCATGAACGACGCGCTGCTCTCGGGCAGCCTGCAGTTCGCCTCGGGCGGCGTGGGCCCGCTGGTGACGCTGTGGGCCAAGACGCGCGGCCTGTACGACGTCAAGGGCGTCGCGGCGATGAACGTGATGCCGCTGTATCTGAACACGAACAACCCGAAGGTCAAGACCCTGGCCGACTTCACCAGCGCCGACAAGATCGCGCTGCCGGCGGTCAAGGTGTCGATCCAGGCCGTCACGCTGCAGATGGCGGCCGAGCAGGCCTTCGGCCCGGGGCAGCAGAACCGCCTGGACCCGCTCACGGTGTCGATGAGCCACCCCGACGCCCAGACCGCCCTGCTGTCGGGCCGCAGCGAGATCACCGCCCACCTGGGGGCGCCGCCCTTCCAGTACAACGAGCTGAAGGACCCGCGCGTGCACACCGTGCTCAACTCCTACGACGTGCTGGGCGGGCCGGCCACCTTCAACGTGATCTGGACGACGGCCAAGTTCCGGGCGCAGAACCCCAAGGTCTACCAGGCCTTCGTCGAGGCCTTCGACGAGTCGATCGCGATCATCAACGCCGACAAGAAGGCCGCCGCCGCCGACTACCTGCGCCTGAGCAAGGACAAGCACAGCAGCCTGGCCGACATCCTGGCCATGCTCGAGGACCCGAAGATCGAGTTCACGACCACGCCGCACAACGTCATGAAGTACGCCGACTTCATGTTCAAGGTCGGCTCGATCAAGGTCAAGCCGGCCTCCTGGAAAGACCTGTTCTTCGACAACGTGCACGGCCTGCCCGGCAGCTGAGGTGGAAGCCCCCCAGCCCCTGCTCGACGTGCGCGGGGTGACGCTGCAGTACAAGACCAAGGCGCACCTCGTCACGGCCACGTACCGGGTCGACTTCCAGGTCTTCAAGTCCGACCGCTACGTGCTGCTCGGCCCTTCGGGCTGCGGCAAGTCGAGCCTGCTCAAGGCGGTGGGCGGCTACCTGGCGCCGGCCGAGGGCGACATCCGGCTCAAGGGCGTGCCGGTCAGCCGCCCCGGGCCCGACCGGATGATGGTCTTCCAGGAGTTCGACCAGCTGCTGCCCTGGAAGACCGTCGAGGACAACGTGATGTTCCCGCTGCTGTGCTCGGGCCGGCTCAAGGGCCGGGCCGCGGCCGAGCGCGCGCGGCAGTACATCGAGATGGTCAACCTGGGCCCGTTCGCCGACCACTACCCGCACATGCTGTCCGGCGGCATGAAGCAGCGCGTGGCGATCGCGCGCGGCATGGCGATGGAGCCCGACGTGCTGCTGATGGACGAGCCCTACGCGGCGCTCGACGCCCTGACCCGGCGCAAGATGCAGGACGAGCTGCTGCAGCTCTGGGACGACACCCATTTCACGGTGCTCTTCGTGACGCACTCGATCCCCGAGGCCATCCGCTGCGGCAGCCGCATCCTGCTGCTGTCGCCGCACCCGGGCCAGGTCAAGGCCGAGCTCAACAGCGTGGCGCGCGACAGCGGCGACGCCCAGGCGGCCAAGGCCCTGGAGGCGCGCATCCACGAGATGCTGTTCGCCGACGCGGTCGAATCGAGCGAGGCCTCGCATGTCTAGCAAGGATGCGGTGCTCGTCGCGCGCCCCGAGCACCGCGGCGAGCCGGTGCCGGCCTCGGCGTTCGGCGTGGTCCACAAGCCGCTGTCGCGCACCGAGCGCCTGTTCGACAACCCCGTCGTGCGCAAGGGCCTGATCCTGGTGGCGCTGGCGCTGGTGTGGGAGCTCGGCGCCCGGGCCCTGAACAACGAGCTGCTGTTCCCCACCTTCGGCGCCACCGTGCGGGCGCTGTTCCACGGCCTGGTCGGCGGCGGGCTGCTGCACCGGGTCTGGGCCTCGCTGAAGGTGCTGCTGATGGGCTACGGCCTGGGCATCGTGCTGGCCGGCCTGTTCACGGCGATCGGCATCGCCTCGCGCGTGGGCACCGATTTCCTGGAGACCGTGACCGCCATGTTCAACCCGCTGCCGGCCATCGCCCTGCTGCCGATCGCGCTGATCTGGTTCGGCCTGGGCAACGGCAGCCTGGTGTTCGTGCTCGTGCACTCGGTGCTCTGGGCGGTGGCGCTGAACACGCATGCGGGCTTCCTGGCCGTCTCGCCCACGCAGCGCATGGTGGGCCGCAACGTCGGCCTGTCGGGCCCGGCCTACGTCGCCAAGATCCTGATCCCGGCGGCCTTCCCCAGCATCCTCACCGGGCTGAAGATCGGCTGGGCCTTCGCCTGGCGCACGCTCATCGCCTCGGAGCTGGTGTTCGGCGTGAGCTCGGGTTCGGGCGGTCTGGGCTGGTACATCTACGAGAACAAGAACGAGCTCGACATCCCCAACGTGTTCGCCGGCCTGCTCACCGTGATCCTGATCGGCCTGCTGATCGAGAACCTGGTCTTCCGGACGCTGGAGAACCACACCGTGCGCAAGTGGGGCATGCAGGCCTGACCGGGCCGCGCGAACCCGGCACGGCGCCATGAGCGTTTCGCTGCAGACCACCCTGGCGGTGGGCGCCGTCGTCACCGGGGCCTACACCGTGTTCGGCCTCACCGGCTTCGGCGCCTCGATCACGGCCATGCCGCTGCTCGGGCAGCTGATCGCGCTGCGCGTGGCGGTGCCGATGATGCTGGTGTTCGACCTCTGCGCCGGCAGCGCGCTGGCCTGGCTCAACCGCGGCGTGGTCGAGCGGCGCGAGCTGCTGCGGCTGCTGCCCTTCATGCTGGCCGGCATGTTGCTGGGCGTGACGGCCCTGGTGCATGCGCCCGAGCGCTGGCTGCTGCTGGCGCTCGGGCTGTTCGTGCTCGGCTACGCCGGCTGGAGCCTGCTGCTGCCGGCCAGCGGCCACCCCATCGCGGCGGGCTGGGCGGCGCCGCTGGGAACGCTGGGCGGCGTCTTCACCGCGCTCTACGGCACCGGCGGCCCGATCTACACGATCTACCTGGCGCGGCGCATCGCCGACAAGCACGCGCTGCGCGCCAGCATCGGCAGCCTGATCCTGATGAGCGCGGTGATCCGCCTGGGGCTGTTCACCAGCGCCGGCCTGTACGCCCAGGGCGATGCGCTGACGCTGGGCCTGCGGCTGCTGCCCTGCGCCCTGCTCGGCCTGTTCGTGGGCAGCCGGCTGCACCGCCGCCTGCCGGGCCGGCGCGTGGCCCAGGCGATCTGGGGCCTGCTGATCGTCGGCGGCGCGAGCCTGGTGCTGCGTGCGCTGCACGGGTAGGCGCCGGCCGCGCCTGCGGGGCGCGGCGCCTACAGCAGCGTCTGGCCCGGTCGCACGCGGGTGTAGGCCACCGGCTCGCGCGCCAGCACCAGCCGGCCGGCGGCCTCGCGCACGACGGTGTAGGTCGACGTGGCCAGATCGCCCCGGGCCGGGTGGTCCTCGCGGAAATGGGCACCGCGCGAATCCTCGCGCGCATGGGCGGCCAGGGCGATGACGCGGCTGACGGCGATCAGGCTGCGCAGGTTCAGCCAGTCGTGCCAGCCCAGGTTGAAGGCGCGATCGCCGTCGGCCACGCCGGTGCGATCCAGCCGCGCCTCGAGCTCGTCCAGCGTCGCCAGCGCGCGGTCCAGGCCCGGCGCCGAGCGCAGGATGCCGACGTCGCTCCACATGCACTCGGACAGGGCGTCGCGGATCGCGCCCAGGTCGCCCGCGGGCCGGTGGAAGGGCGCTTCGTGGCGGGCGATGCCGGCGGCGATGGCCGCCTCGTCGGGCGCGTGCAGCGCGGCGCCCCGGCGCACCCAGGCCGCCATGGTCTCGCCGGCGATGCCGCCGAAGACGGTGGAGTTGGCCACGCCGTTGCCGCCCAGACGGTTGGCGCCATGCACGCCGCCGGTGTCTTCGCCGGCCGCGTACAGGCCCGGCAGCCCGGTGCGGCCGTCGGCCTCGAAGACGACGCCGCCCATCATGTAGTGCGCCGTGGGCACGACCTCGACCCGGCCGGCGGCGAGGTCGAAGCCGCAGTCGGCGCAGCGCTCGACCATGCCCTTGAACTGGCGTCGCACCTGCGCCGGCCCCAGGTGAGCCATCTCGAGGTAGACGCCGCCATGGGGCGAGGTGCGGCCGGCGCGCATTTCGGCGTAGATGCCGCGCGAGACGACGTCGCGCGTGGCGCGCTCGCCGCGCGCGTCGTGGCGCGCCATGAAGCGCTCGCCCTGGCCGTTGAGCAGCCAGCCGCCGGCGCCGCGCAGCCCTTCCTCGAGCACCGTGCCGGTCATGCGCGTGTGCGGGCCGGCCAGCAGCCCGGTGGGGTGGAACTGCACCATTTCCATGTCGCGCAGCGGCAGGCCGGCGCGCAGGGCCATCGCCAGCCCGTCGCAGCTCTTGTCGCCCGAGGGGGTGTGGAACTTGTACATCGTCGGCCCGCCGCCGGTGGCCAGCAGCACGGCCCGCGCGCGCACGAAGACGTAGCCCCCGGTGCGCATGTCGATCATCAGCACGCCGGCCAGCGCGCCGCCGTCCGGCGTCTTGACGAGCTCGACGGCGCGGTGCTCCTCGAGCCGGCGGATGCCGCGCGCCCAGACCTGCTCGGCCAGCCGGTTGATGATCTCGATGCCGGTCAGGTCGCCCTTGTGCACCGTGCGGTCGAAGGTCTGGCCGGCGAAGGCCTTCTGGTGCACGGTGCCGTCGGGGTTGCGGTCGAAGAAGCAGCCGAGCTCGTTCTCGAGCTCGTGGATGCGCTCGACCGCCTTCGTCACCAGCGTCCAGGCCAGCTCCTGGTGGGCCAGCCACTGGCTGCCCTCGATGGTGTCCATGAAGTGGCGCTCGACCGAGTCGCCCTCGGCCAGCGCGACGTTGTAGCCGCCCTGGACCATGCGCGTGCAGCCGCACTTGCCCAGCAGGCCCTTGACGGCGATCGTGATCGACAGCGAGGGGTCGGCCTGGTGCGCGTGCAGCGCCGCGAACAGGCCGGCGCCGCCGGCGCCCAGGACCAGGATGTCGGTCTCCACGCGCTCGACCGGGGCCGGGCTCATCGCGGCGCGACCCCCAGGCCGGCCAGGGCCGCGGCTCGGCGCGCGTCGACGGCTTCCTGCACTTCGCGGTACAGGCTGCCGCCCCGGCTGTCCATGGCCACCAGCAGCGGACCGAAGTCGCGGATGCGGAACTGCCACAGCGACTCGGGGTTCAGGTCGTCGAGATCGACATCCTCGATCCGCTCGATCCAGGTCGTCTCCAGCGCTGCGGTGCCGCCGACGATGGCGAGGTAGGCGCCGCCGAGGTCGGCGAAGGCCTGCTGCGAGGCCTCGCGCAGCCCGCCCTTGCCGACGATCAGGCGCACGCCGCACTGCGCCATCAGCGGCCGGGTGTAGCGCTCCATCCGGTCGGAGGTGGTGGTGCCGATGCACACCGGCGCGTAGCCGACCGGGTGCTCGGCGCTGGGCTCGACCTTGCGCACGTTGGGCGCGGTGTGGATCACCGCATGGCCGCGCAGGTCCAGCCGCGTCGTGCGGCCGCGGTCGAACAGGTGGATCTGGGTCGCGTCGCGGATGCCGAACAGGCGGCGTTGCAGCGTCACCGTGTCGTTGACGCGCAGCGCCCGCACCCGGGCCTCGGTGACCGGCATCTCGAGTTCGTGGTGGGCCATGCTCAGAACCCGTAGCGCAGGCCGGCCGGGCCGAAGGTGGCACGCGCGCGGCGCGCCGAGTGGCACTGCATGTTGACCGCGACCGGGTTCATCGTGATGTGCGTGGCCGCGAGCTCGATGTGCACGGCGAATGCGGTGCCGTCGCCGCCCAGGCCCTGCGGGCCGACGCCGAGCTGGTTGACGGCGCGCGAGAGCTGCTGCTCGAGCGCCGCGCCGCCCGGGTCGCCGCAGGCGCTGCCCAGCGGCCGCGTGGCGGCGCGCTTGGCCAGCGCCACGCACAGGTCCGAGGTGCCGCCCACGCCGACACCGACGATCGTGGGCGGGCAGGTCTTGCCGCCGGCCTGGATCACGCAGTCGACCACGAAGGCCTTGATCGCGTCGACCCCCTCGGCCGGCGTGGCCATCTTCAGGAACGAATGGTTCTCGGAGCCGCTGCCCTTGGGGATCATCTCGATCGACAGCTCGTCGGCGGTCTCGACGAAGTCGATGTGGATCACCGGCACCCCGGGGCCGCAGGAACTGTGCGCGTTGTGCCGGGTCAGCGGGTGCACCACCGACGAGCGCAGCGGGTGCTCGCGCGTGGCGCGCTCGCAGCCGCGCCGGATCGCGGCCTTCAGCGCAACGCCGTCGACCTCGACGCCGCGGCCGATCTCCAGGTTGTAGATCGGCAGGCCCGTGTCCTGGCACAGCAGGTTGTCGGTGCGCTCGGCGACCGCGATGTTGGCGATCATCGTGGCCAGCAGGCGCTGCGCCCGCGGCGAGGTCTCGGCCCCGGACAGCCGATCGAAGCCCTGCTTGACGTCGGGCGGCAGCACCTTCAGCGCCCGCACGTAGAGTTCCTTGGCGGCGTCCTCGACGGCCTGCAGGTCGATCTTCATGGCGTTGGACTCCTCGATGCGCCGAGCCCGGTCAGCCCAGCAGCGCCAGCGCGTAGGCCAGCCCCGCGGCCACGCCCGCGCCCAGCGTGACGGCGATCAGGTCCTTGCGCAGCCCGCTCCAGGGCCCGAACTCGATCAGCAGCAGGCGCACGCCCCCGGCCAGGTGCAGGGCCAGCAGCACCACGAGCCCGCCCTCGGCGGCGTGGAACAGCGGCCGGTCGGCCCAGCGCAGGAAGCCGTCCAGCGCGGCCGCGCCGCGGATCGCCTGGCCCAGGGCCCAGAAGTGGAACGGCAGGAAGGCGGCCAGCGCCAGCCCCGAGAACCGATGGACGACGAAGGCCCAGTACGCCGGGTGGCGGCGGGCGCGCCAGTCGTTGCGGCGCATCACGCCCAGGGCCCCCCGACCACGGCCCACACCGCGCGCAGCCCCGCGCCCAGCAGCAGCAACGCGAAGGCGCCGGCCAGCCAGGCCACCCGGGCGCCGCGCCAGCCCAGCGTCTCCTCGACCACCCTGGCCAGCCCGATCGGCGCATGCACCGCACAGGCCAGCACGAAGACGAGGTAGCCGCCGCCGAAGATCCAGCTGCCCTGCGTGCGGCCGAGCAGGGCAGCGGCCGTCAGACCGCTGCGCACGGCCACCACGATCACCACCAGGTGCACCGCCACCGCCAGCCCCAGCACCAGGGCACTGAGGCGCTGCCAATGCCAGAGCCGGGCCTGCCAGCGGCTGGCGCTCACCGGGCCACCCTCCTCGCGGCGCGCCCCGGCATGAGCGCCTGGCAGCGGCCCGGCGCGTTCATGCGGGGCCCGGCCCCGGTTCACGGGCGATGGTGCGCTTGAGCCCGGCGATGGCCGCGGTGGGCGACAGCCCCTTGGGGCAACGCTCGGTGCACGAGGCGTGGGTGTGGCAGGCGTGGCAGCCGGCGTCGCCCGAGACGGCGGCCAGGCGCTCGGCGCGCGCCGTGTCGCGCTCGTCGTTGACCAGGGTCCAGGCCCGGTTCAGCGCCGCCGGGCCCAGGTACTCGGGGCGCCAGCGCACGACGTCGCAGGAGGCGTAGCAGACCGCGCAGCCGATGCATTCGATGGCCGCATCGACGGCGCGGCGCCGGGGGCTGTCGGGGCGCACGGCCGCGCAGGGATCGTGGCGCGAGGCGCGGCCGCTGAACGCGCCCCGGGCCTGCGCCCACTTGTCGAAGAAGACACTCATGTCGGTGACCAGGTCCTTGATCACCGGCAGGTGCGCCAGCGGCGCGATCTCCAGCGCGCCGGCCCCCGCGACCTTGGCGACGTGGGTGCGGCAGGTCCAGCGGGCGACGCCGTTGACCGTCATCGCGCAGGAGCCGCACATGCCCACGCGGCAGGCGTAGCGGTAGCTCAGGTCGGGGGCCAGGTGGCGCTGGACATGGGTGACGACGTCGAGCACGGTCTGGCTCTGCAGGCGCGGCACTTCGTAGCGCACGAAGCCGCCGGCCGACTTGCCGCGCCAGATCGAGACCTGGAGGGCCGCGGCCATCGGGCGCTCATCGGTCACGCGCGGCCCGTGCCTGCTCAGGCATGGCCCCAGGCCTGCCACAGCGCCTCGGGCACCTCGACGCCTTCGCGCTCGGCCTGCCGGCGCAGCGCTTCGCGCCGGGCGCCGGGCAGGCGCACGCCTTCGTCGCGCAGCATCTCGGCCACCAGCACCTCGACCCGGCCCAGATACTGCGCCTGCCCGGCCAGGGCGCCGGGGTCGATGACGACGAACAGCTGCCCCAGGCCGGGCTGGTTGCCCTCGTCGACGAAGAAGCTCGAGGCCTCGAAGCCGAAGTTGGCGCCGATCAGCGCCGTCACCAGCAGCTCCACCACCAGCGCCAGCATCGCGCCCTTGGGCGAGGTGGCCGCGCCCATCGGCAGCATCGAGCCCTCCAGCGCGGCGCTGGCGTCGGTCGTGGGCCGGCCCTGCGCGTCCAGCGCCCAGCCGGGCGGAATCGGCCGCCCGGCCTGGGCCGCGACCATCACCTTGCCGCGCGCCACCTCGCTCAGGCTGAGGTCGATCAGCAGCGGGTCGGCATGCTCGCGCGGGAAGATCGCGGCCACCGGGTTGGTGCCGAAGACCGGATGCCTGCCGCCCGCCGCCGGCATCGCGGCCGGCGAGTTGGTGAAGCCCAGGCCGACCATGCCGGCCTCGGCCGCCGCGCGCAGGTGGTCGACCAGCACGCCGCCGTGGTGGCTGCGCACGACGCCAGCCAGCGCGATGCCGTGCTCGCGCGCGGCGGCCACGGCCTGGCCCATCGCCAGCTCGCAGGCGCCGAAGGCCAGGCCGGCGCCGGCGTCGACGACCAGGGCGCCGCCGCGACGCCGCAGCAGGCGCGGCACCGCGCTGCCGTCGACGCGCCCGTTGCGCAGGTGCGCGGCGTACTGCGCCACGCGCGACAGGCCGTGCGAGCCCAGGCCCTGTGCCTCGGCCAGCACCAGCGCGCGCGCCGCGCTCTCGGCCATGGCCGCGCCGGCGCCGGCCCGCTGCAGCTGGGCCGCCACCGCCAGGCGCACCTGCGCCAGAGGGTGCTTCATGCCAGGGCCTCGAGCACGCGGGTGGCGATCAGCGTGCTGACGCGCCCGTTGGCCTCGGCCGAGACGCCGGCGATGTGCGGCGTCAGCACCAGGTTGGCCAGGCCCTCGAAATGCGGCGAGGCCGGCAGCGGCTCGGTGCCGAAGACGTCGATCGCCGCGCCGCCGAGGTGGCCGCTCTTCAGCGCCGCGGCCAGCGCGAGCTCGTCGACGATCTCGCCGCGGGCGGTGTTGATCAGCACCGCGCCCGGCTTCATTGCCGCCAGCCGCGCGGCACCGAACAGGCCCCGCGTGCTGTCCAGCAGCGGCACGTGCAGGCTGACCACGTCGGCCTGGGCCACCAGCGCGTCCAGGGTGCAGCCGCGCACCCCGTCCTGGGCGAAGACGGGGTCGGTCGGCGCCCGCATCGCGTCGTGCGCGAGCACCTGCATGCCCAGGCCCCGGGCCAGCCTCGCGGTGAGCTGCCCGAGCGAGCCGAAGCCGACCAGGCCCAGGGTCTTGCCGCCGATCTCGCGGCCGCCGGACAGCGCGGCGCGCGGCCACTGCCCCGCGGCCACCGCGGCGCTGGCGGCATAGGCGCCGCGCAGCAGCAGCATCGCCGTGGCCAGCACGTACTCGGCCACGCTCAGCGCGTTGGCACCGGTGGCCGGGATCACCTGCAGGCCGCGCGCGGCGCAGCCCGGCAGGTCGATGTTGTCCAGCCCCACGCCCAGGCGGCCGACGACCCGGCAGCGCCGCAGCGCCGCCAGCAGCTCGCCCCGGACCTGGGTGCGGTTGCGCACCACGATCGCGTCCGCGCCGGCCGCCTCGGCGCGCAGGCGCGGCGCGTCGTCGACCAGGGCGGGGTCGTACAGCACGTCGTGCACCGCGGCCATCTGCGCCACCGCCGGCGCGTCCATGAACTCGGTGACGACGATGCGCGCCATGCTCAGGCCGACTCGTACAGCCGCGTCATCACGAACTCGCGGTGGCCCAGGGCCTCGGCCGCGGTCAGGCGGCCGTTGGCGGTGCGCAGCATGCACTCGAGCAGCCGGTCGCCGGCCTGGTCGAGCGTGAGCTCGCGCTGCAGCAGGCCGGTCACGTCGACGTCGATGTGCTCGCTCATCGTGCGCACCGTGCGCGGGTTGGCGCAGATCTTGATCACGGGCAGGATCGGGTTGCCGATCACGTTGCCCTGGCCGGTGGGGAAGAAGTGCACGGCGTAGCCCGAGGCCGCGCACAGCGTGACCATCTCGGCCGCCGCGCTGCTCGAGTCCATGAACCACAGGCCCGGGTGGGTGGGCATCTCGGCCTTGTCGATCACCCCGTCGACGGTGCACTTCTTGCCGATCTTCTGGATGTTGCCCAGCGCCTTCTCCTCGATCGTGGTCAGGCCGCCGGCGATGTTGCCCTTGGTGGGCTGGCTGTCGGAGAGGTCGCTGGTCTTGTGGCGGTTGATCACGTCCTGGTAGCGGTCGAACATGAACATGAACCGCTCGCGCACCGCGTCGCTGGCGCAGCGCGCGGCCACGATGTGCTCGCCGCCGGTGAGCTCGGTGGTCTCGCCGAAGCACAGCGTGCTGCCCAGCGCGTGCAGCTTGTCGAAGGCATTGCCGACCGAGGGGTTCGACCCGCAGCCGCTGGTGGTGTCGCTCTCGCCGCACTTGGTGCTGACCCAGAGCTCGCGCAGGGGGCAGCGCTCGCGCTGCTTCTCGCTGGCCCACTGCACGTACTCGCGCGCGGCCTTGCTGGCGCGCAGGATGGTGTCGTGGTCGCCGTGCTGCTCGATGCCGAAGCCGACCACGGGCTTGCCCGTGGCCTTGATGCCGTCGACCACCTTCTGCGTCCAGCCGTCCTCGATCCCGATCACGACCACCGCGGCCACGTTGGGGTTGCAGCCGGCGCCGATGAGGGTGCGGAAATGCAGCTCGAGGTCGGCGCCGAACTGCAGCCGCCCGTAGGGGTGCGGGATCGCCAGCGCGCCCTTGATGTTGTGCGCCACCGCCTCGGCTGCGGCGTTGGACAGGTCGTCCAGCGGCAGCACGACGACGTGGTTGCGCACGCCCACGCGGCCGTTCTCGCGCCGGTAGCCGAGGAAGGTGCTGTCCTTGGAAATGATGCTCATGGCGGCCCCGCTCCTTACCAGCGCTTGGTCTTGATGTTGTGGACGTGGGCGTGCTCGCCGGCGCGGATCGGCGCGACGACCTTGCCCATGTCGATGCCGTACTTGATCACCGTGTCGCCGGGCGAGAGGTCCTTCAGCGCCACCTTGTGGCCGATGGGGATGTCCTGCCGGGCCTGGATGTCGACCATGCGGTCCTCGTCCATGATCCAGCCCTTGAGCGCCATGCCGGCCTGCACGCCCTCGACCACCACCACCGCGACGCTGTCGCGGGCGTCGTGGAGCACGAAATGAATCATCGCCGTCTCCTGGGCTCGGCCGGGCCGGGTGGCCGCGCTGCCGCACCGCCGGCGAGTATCCCGGCCGGGGGCCGGCCTGTCAATCAATTCATATAGATGACCTGGATGGCTGCCGGGCCGCCGGCGCGCCGGCGGCTCAGCCGGGCGCGTTGCGCAGCACGACCTTGGGCGAGGCCAGTGCGCCGCGGTCGAGCTCGACGAAGGCCTGCGGGCCCTGCGCGAGCTCGCGCTCCTCGACCCAGGCCAGGTCGCCGAAGGCGCCTTCGGCCAGCGCCGCCACGGTGGCGCGCAGGTCGGCGGTGGTGTAGGTGTAAGTGCCCAGCAGCGTGATCTCGGCCAGCGTCAGCCGGCGCATGTCGATCTCGCTGGCCCCCTCCTGCAGCCCCACGTGCATGACCACGCCGCCGGCCTTGACCGCGCGCAGGGCATCGGCACGGGTGGCCCGGCTGCCCACCGCGTCGATGACGAAGTCGTAGGCCTCGCCGGGCAGCGGCGCCGCCCGCGGGTCCAGGGCCTGGCAGCGCACCGCCGCGGCGACGGTCCCGCGCCGGCCGGGGTTGGGCTCGCTCACCGCCAGCGCGCGCACCCCGAGCCGCTGCATCAGCAGCGCCGCCAGCATGCCGATGGCGCCGCCGCCGATGACCAGCGCGCGGCATTCGTGCAGCGGCCGGGCCAGCGCGCGCAGCGACAGGTGCAGCGCATGCCAGGCCGTGGCGGCGGGCTCGGTCAGCGCGGCGGTGCGGGCCGGCAGGTCCTGCGGGATCGCCACCAGCGAGGCGGCCGGGATGCTCATGAACTCGGCGTAGGCGCCGGGCCGCGTCATGCCCACCATGCTGCGGCGCGAGCACAGGTTGTTGCGGCCCTGGACGCAGTAGTCGCAGCGGCCGCAGGTGATCAGCGGGTTGCCGGTCCAGCGCGTGCCGGGCTCGAAGCCCGGCGCCGCCGAGCCGACGATGCGGCCCACGAACTCGTGCCCGAGCACGAGCCCGGGCTGGCGGCGCGGATCGTGGCCGTGCCAGGCATGCAGGTCGGAGCCGCAGATGCCCACGGCCTCGATCTGCAGCACCACCTCGTCCGGGACCAGCTCGGGCATCGGGCGGTCCTGCAGTTGCAGCTCGTGGGGTCGGGTGTAGACGAGGGCCTTCATCGGGCGGCTCCAGGGTGGGCGGGCGCCGCACTCATCGCGCGGTGTAGCCGCCATCGACCATCAGCGTCTGGCCGGTGACGTAGGCGCTGGCGCCGCTGCACAAAAAGACGGCCGCGCCGTGCAGGTCGGCCAGAGCGCCGTTGCGGCCGATGCAGGTCTGCTGCGCATGGCGCTGCGCCAGCGCGGCGTCGGCGAAGACGGCCGCCGTCAGCGCCGTGGGGAAGAAGCCGGGCCCGATCGCGTTGCAGGTGATGCCGTGCGGCGACCAGGCCTGCGCGATGGCGCGCGTGAGCTGCACGATGCCGCCCTTGGCGGCGCCGTAGGGCGCGCTGTCGGCCAAGGCGCGCTGGCTCTGCAGCGAGGCGATGTTCAGGATGCGGCCCCAGCCGCGCGCGCGCATGCCGCTGGCCAGCGCCTGCGTCAGGAAGAACGGCGCGCCCAGGTGCAGCGCGAGCTGCTGCTGCCAGGCCTCGGGCGTGACCGCCTCGAAGGGCTGGCGCAGGTTCACGCCGGCGGCGTTCACCAGGATGTCGACCCCGCCCAGGCGCTGCTCGGCGGCGGCGCCCAGTGCGCGCAGGGCCGGCAGGTCGGTCAGGTCGGCCTCGAGCGCGTCGGCGTCGATGCCGTCTTCGCGCAGCCGCGCGGCGGCCGCCTGCAGCTCGGCGCGGCGGCGTGCCACCAGCAGCAGCCTCGCACCGGCCGCGCCCAGCGCCCGCGCGATGGCCTCGCCGATGCCGGCATTGCCGCCGGTGACCAGCGCCCGCCGCCCCCGCAGGTCGAACAGCGCCGGCACGTCGGGCCGGGCCATGGCTCAGACCTCGACCGGCCGGCCGAGCTCGAAGGCCTGGCCGGGGAAGTACTTGGCCAGCCGGTCGTCGGCGGTGCGCGCATGCGCCTCCATGCCCTCCAGGCGCGAGATGCGGGCGGTGACCTGGCCGATGTCGCGCGCGGCCTCGCGCGTCATGCGCTGCCAGGTCAGGGTCTTCATGAACTTGTGCACCGACAGGCCGCCCGAATAGCGCGCCGCGCCCTTGGTCGGCAGCACGTGGTTGGGTCCGCTGGCCTTGTCGCCGTAGGCCACCGTCGTCTCCTCGCCGAGGAAGAGCGAGCCGTAGCAGCTCAGGTTCGCCAGCCACCAGTCGAGGTCGCGGGCCTGCACCTCGAGGTGCTCGCTGGCGTAGCGGTCGGAGATCGCGGCCACCGCCTCGCGGCTGTCGCAGACCACGACCTCGCCGTAGTCGCGCCAGGCACTGGCGGCGGCGTCGCGCGCGGTGGGCGGCAGCCGCGCGATCAGCTCGGGCACGCGCTGCAGCACGCGCCCGGCCAGCGCCGGGCTGGTGGTGAACAGCCAGGCCGGCGACTCGTGGCCATGCTCGGCCTGGCCCACCAGGTCGGCGGCGACGATCTCGGGGTCGGCGCTGTCGTCGGCGATCACCGCCACCTCCGAGGGGCCGGCGAAGACGTCGATGCCGACCTGCCCGAACAGCATGCGCTTGGCCTCGGCCACGTACTTGTTGCCCGGGCCGACGATGACGTCGGCCGCCCGGCCGCTGAACAGGCCGTAGGCCATCGCGGCGATGGCCTGCACGCCGCCCAGCGTCATGACCACGTCGGCGCCGGCGCGGTCGAAGGCGTACAGCAGGTACGGGTGCATCGGCCCGCCGCGGAACGGCCCCGAGCAGGCGACGATGGTCCGCACCCCGGCCGCCTTGGCCGTGGCCACGCCCATGTAGGCCGAGGCGATGTGCGCGTAGCGGCCGGCCGGCGCGTAGCAGCCCGCCACGCCCACCGGCAGCACGCGCTGCCCGGCCGTGACGCCGGGGTGCAGCTCGACCTCGAACTCGCGCAGCGAATCGCGCTGCGCGCGCGCGAACGCCCCCACCTGGGCGATCGCGAAGTCGATGTCGCGCCGCACCGCGGCCGGCACCTCGGCCGCGCGGCGGTCGATCTCCTCGCGCGTGAGCACGATCTCGCCGCGCCACTGGTCGAGCTCCAGCGCGTAGTCGCGCACCGCCGCCTCGCCGCGCTCGCGGATCGCAGCCAGCATCCGGGCCGCCACGGCCTGCGCCGCGGCGGCCTCGGTCTCGGGGGTCTTGAGGGCGCGCTTCAGGTAGTTCTCGGCCATGGGCGGGTTCCTCGGTCGCTGGGGCTTGCGGGGCGCTAGCGCTTGTCGTTGGCGAAGTCGCGCAGCTTCGGGTCGGCCTGCACGCGCTTCATGTAGACGTCGGTGATGTAGTCGGCCGCCGGCGGCACGGCCTGGATGGCGCCGGTCCCTTGCATGAAGGCCGCGATGTCGCCGAACCAGCGGTCGACGTCGGAGGCGCCCTTGGCGCGGTCCATGTGCTGCAGCTGCTGCGCCAGGTCGAAGGTGGGCCGGGTGTCGAACTCGCGGTTCATCGACGCGGTGCCGATCGAGACCCCGCCCTGGTCGTAGAAGGTCTTCATCATTGCGAGCGCCTCGGGCCGGTGGGCGTTCATCCACGACCAGGCGCGCAGGTAGACGGCCAGGAACTTGGCCACCTCCTCGGGGTGCGCCCGCGCGTAGTCGCCGCGCGCGATCAGCGCGCCGGGCACGACGGCGCCGGCGTCCTTGCCCGAGCAGATGACCTGGGCGCCGGCCTTCTCCTCGAGCGTGTAGATGTTCGGCGCCCACAGCCCGGCGAGATCGGCGTTGCCCGAGGAGACGGCCGAGATGATCTGGCCCTGGTCCATGTTCTTGATCGTCACGTCGCTCTTGCCGAGACCGGCCTTCTTCAGGCAGGCCTGCACCGCGTAGTCGCCGGTGGAGTTGGCGGTCAGCAGGATGGTCTGCCCCTTGAGCACCTTCGGGTCCCGGGCGTAGCGCTCGGCCATGGCCTTGGTGGCCATCAGCGCGTTGCCGGCCGACTCGTCGTTGGTCAGGCCGATGGTCTGGATGCCGAAGCGCACATAGCCCAGGACCGCCGGCACCGAGCCGGTGCCGCCCACGTCCCAGGAGCCGGAGGCCGAGGCGGCGATCTGAGGCACCCCGGCCGGGAAGGTGCTGAAGCTGGGCTTCAGGCCGAGTTCGGCCCACCAGCCCTTCTGGGTCGCGACGTAGAAAGGCAGGGCCCAGTACAAGGCGGGCTGGTAGCTGACCTTGATCTCGGCAAGCGCGGGCGCGGCAGCGCCGTGGCCGGCGGCCCCCAATCCGGCCACCAGGGCGGCGATGCGGGCGATGCGGTTCAGGACATGGGGCACGGTCGGTCTCCTTGGGGCCGGGGGGGGTCGGGGTCAGTGCAGGGACGGCTCGGCCTGCGGGCCGCGCAGCAGCTTCCAGACCTGCGAGCGCAGGTGCACGAACGAGGGCTCGTCCATCACGTCTTCGATGCGGGCGTGGCGGTCCCAGCGCGCTTCGTTGCGCAGGGCCTTGACGTCGACGATCTCGCGGATCGTCCCGGGCCGGCCCGTCATGACGACGATGCGGTCGGCCAGGTACACCGCTTCCTCGACGGCGTGGGTGATGAACAGCACCGTGCGCGGATGGCGGCGCGCCAGCCGCACCAGCTCTTCCTGCATCACCACGCGGGTCTGGGCGTCGAGCGCCCCGAAGGGCTCGTCCATCAGCAGCACCTTGGGGTCGAGCACGTAGGCGCGCGCGATCGCCACCCGCTGCTGCATGCCGCCCGAGAGCTGGTGCGGGAAGGCGCGCTCGTAGCCGGCCAGGCCCATCAGCCCGATGTAGTGCTCGATGCGGCGCCGTCGCTCGGCGATGTCCACGCCCAGCGACACCAGCCCGAACTCGACGTTGTCCCAGACCGTCTTCCAGGGAAAGAGCGCGAAGGCCTGGAACACCACCGCGCGGTCGGGCCCGGGGCGGCGCACCACCTCGCCGTCGACGCTGACGCTGCCGCCGCTGGGATGCTCGAGCCCCGCGGCCAGCCGCAGGCAGGTCGTCTTGCCGCAGCCCGAGGGCCCGACGACGGCGACGAACTCGCGGTCGCAGACCTCCAGGCTCAGGTCCTTCAGCGCCAGGACGTCCTGCCCGTTCTGGCGGAAGCTGCGCTGCACGTGCTCGAAGCGGATGCTGGCCATGGCGGATCGTCCCCGGAAGGCGTGGCGGCTCAGCGGCCGTGGCGGGACTCGATGAAGCGCTGTGCCCGGCGCAGCGCGGAGTCGATGAGCAGGCCGACCAGGCCGATGGCCACCATGCCGCTCATCACGGTGGCGGTGGACACCGCGGCCTGGCCCTTGACCATCAGGTAGCCCACGCCGCTGGAGGCGACGATCAGCTCGGCCCCCACCAGCGACTGCCAGCCCAGCCCGGCCGAGACCCGCAGGCCGGCGACGATGGACGGCAGCGCGGCCGGCAGCAGCACCTGCGTCATCACGCGCCAGTGGCTGGCGCCCAGCGTCTGCGCCGCCTCGAGAAAGCGCGGCTCGACATGGCGCGCACCGCGGTAGGTGTTGATCAGCACCGGCGGGAAGGCGCCCGCGAAGATGATCAGCACCGGCCCGCCGATGCCGGTGCCGAACCACAGCGCGGCGAAGGGCACCCAGGCGATCGGGGCCACGAAGCGCACCGCATCGAAGGCCGGCGAGACCAGGCGGTCGAGCCATGCAAAGCGCGCCATCAGCAACCCCAGCGGGAGGCCGACGGCCACCGCCGTGGCGAAGCCGAGCCCGAAGCGCTGCAGGCTGGACAGCAAGTGCTCGGGCAGCGTGTAGCCGGCGAACGGGTCGTGCAGCAGATGGACGAAGCGGGCCACGACGTCCCAGGGCGCGGGCAGGAAATCGCGCGAGCTCGACCCGGCGAGCGCCGCCGCCGACCACAGCCCCGCGAACACCAGCAGGCCGATGGCGCCCAGGCTCGCCTGCCGTGCGCGGGACAGCGGCGGCTCGAGCATCAGCGCCCCCGCCACGGCATCGCGCGCCGCTCGATCCAGCCCAGGCCGGCCGTCATGACCCAGCCGCAGACCGCGACGCTGGCCATGCCGACGACGATCATGGCGGGGTAGATGTCCTGCGCGGCCTGGTTCAGGATCTGCCCGAGCCCGGCGATCGCCCCCACCAGCTCGGCCGCCACCAGCGTGGTCCACGACGCCTGCAGCGACAGGCGCAGGCCGGTGAAGATGCTCGGCAGCGCGCCCGGGATCAGCACCTCGCGCCACAGCCGTGCGCCGCGCAGGCCCAGCATGGCCGCGGCCTCGAACACCGGAGGCTCGATCTGCCGCACCCCGGCCTGGCTGTTGATGACCGAGGGCACGAAGGCCGCGAAGAAGATGACCATGATCTTGGCGCTGTTGCCCAGCCCGAGCCAGACGATGGCCAGCGGAATCCAGGCCAGCGGCGGGATCGGCCGCAGCAGCAGGAAGACCGGGTTGACCAGGGCCTCGACCACGCGGCTGGCCCCCATGGCCAGGCCGAGGAAGACGCCGAAGGCCGAGGAAACGGCGAAACCCATCGTCACCAGCGCCACGCTGCGCAGCACGTGCTCCTGCAGCGTCGCATTCGCGTAGCCCACGAAGACGATCTGGCGCAGGGCGGCCAGCACCTCCAGCGGCGCCGGAAAGCGCGCCGGCGAGACCAGCCCGAGCCCGGCCGTCGCGCCCTGCCAGACCAGGCCGACCCCCAGCAGCGCGAGCAGCGCCCGCCCCAGGCCCGCGCCCAGGCCGCGCCAGCCGCCGCCGGCCTGCGGCGACTGCGCCGCCATCGGGCGCAGCGAGGGGCGCGGATGCAGGCGCGAGTTTGTAATCGATTTCATTTTGACCGATGATTGACCCGGATCGGTGCGGGCGTCAAGGCACGCCGGATCGGTGATTTCCCTCTTGGAGATGCGCGGCAGCGGCCGGCGGGTCGGAAGCAATCGATAACATCGGCGGATGCAGACCCGGGACGCATCGCCGCCGACCATCGAGGACGTGGCCCGTGCCGCCGACGTCTCCACCGCCACCGTCTCGCGCGTGCTCAACACCCCGCAGGCCGTGCGCGACGTGCTGCGCCGGCGCGTCGTCGACGCCGTGGCGGCGCTCGGCTACGTGCCGCATGCCGGCGCCCGGGCCCTGAAGCTGCAGCGCAGCGGCACGGTGGGCGCGATCTTCCCCACCATCGACAACGCGATCTTCGCCAAGGCCATCGAGGCGCTGCAGCAGCGGCTGGCGCAGGGCGGTCGGCAGCTGCTGATCGCCACCTGCGGCTACGACCTCGAGACCGAGCGCCGGCAGGCCGTCAACCTGGTCACGCGCGGCGCCGACGCGCTGGCGTTGTGCGGCGTGGGCCAGAGCCCGGCGCTGCTGAAGTTCCTGCGCCAGCGCGAGCTGCCGGTCGTCCACGCCATGGTCTGGCCGCCGCCGCCGGGCACGCTGTGCATCGGCTACGACAACGCGCGCGCCATCGGGCAGGCGGTGCGCTACCTGGTCGACCTGGGCCACCGGCGCATCGCCATGCTGGCCGGGCTGGTGCGCGACAACGACCGCGCCGCCGCGCGGGTGGAGGGCGTGCGGCGGGCCCTGCTGGACGCCGGCCTGCCCCTGCCGCCGGCGCGGATCGTGCAGCGCCGCTACGGCCTGGCCGAGGCGCGCGAGGGCTTTCGCGTCCTGATGGCGGCGCGCCCGGCACCCACGGCCGTCCTTTGCGGCAACGACGTGCTGGCCATCGGCGCCCTGCTCGAGGCGCAGACCCTGGGCCTCGCGGTGCCCGCCACGGTGTCGATCGTCGGCTTCGACGACCTCGAGATGGCACGCCACCTGCAGCCCGCGCTCACGACCCTGCACGTGCCGACCGAAGCCCTGTGGTGCGCCGTCGCCGACGCGCTGACCGCGGGCATCGAGCAGCAGACGCTGCGCTCGCAGGAGCTCGAGGTGGGCCTGATGGTGCGCGGCTCGACCGGGCCGGCCCCGCGTCGCTGAAGCCTCGGGGCCCGAGGCGCCGCGCGGACTTGGTCGGGGTGAAAGGATTCGAACCTTCGACCCACTGGTCCCAAACCAGTTGCGCTACCAGGCTGCGCTACACCCCGAGCGGCCGATTGTAGCGAGCACCCCCTGCCCGCCCCGGCTGCTGCCTGAGCGCCCCCCGCCCGCGCCCTTGGCGGCGCCGGGGCGCTCAGGCGCCGGCCGGCGCCGCCAGCTGCAGCTGGCGCGCCACCGCCAGGCACTGCCGGATGTGCTGCTCGCAGACGTAGCGCATGGCGCTGAAGGTGAGCGCGGCCGACACCGCCTGGCCGGCCAGCGGCACGAACTTGGCGGCCTGCTGCGCCGTCAGGCGCACGCCCACGGCCTCGAGCACGCGCAGCACCAGCTCGCGCGTGACGATGCGGCCCACCAGCAGCCCGCCGGCGGCGCTGATGGCCTTGTAGACGACGACGCGGCGGTCGGGGGCGAGGCGCTCGATCTGCGCCGGCGAGAGGCCGAACTCGGCATTGATCTGCGGCAGCAGCCGCATCAGCAGCCCGATGTCGGTGAGCCAGTCGATGCCCGGCACCGGCACCACCGCCACCCCGGCGGCGAACAACGCGCTGCGCCGCACGCGGCGCCGGCAGCGGGCCGCGGCTGCCTGCAGGCCGTCGCCTCGCTCGTCGGCGTCGACCACCTCCCATTCGGCGGCCGTGGCCGCGCTCACGCCAGGGCCCCGCTGCTCAGCACGATGCCGTCGTCGTCGGCGTACAGCCAGTCGCCGGGCCGCACCCACACGCCCTGCAGCTGCACGGCCAGGTCACGCTGGCCGCTGTCGCGCTTGAGCGTGGCCAGCGGCACGCAGGCCAGGGCCCGCACACCCAGCGCGCAGGCCGCCAGCTCGGCCAGGTCGCGCACCGCGCCGTCGATGACGACGCCGGCCCAGCCGTTGCGCGCCGCGGTCGCGGCGAGGTTGCCGCCGAGCAGCGCCCGCCGCTGCGAGCCACCGCCGTCGACCACCAGCACCCGGCCGACGCGGCCCTGCGCGCCGTCGGCCCAGCCGCTTTCGGCCACGGCGGCGCGCAGCGGGCTGTTGTCCTCGAAGCACTTGACCGTGCTCACCGGGCCGGCAAAGCGGCGCCGCCCGCCGTAGCTGGCGAACACCGGCGGCAGCACGCGCAGCGCCGGGTCGGCGCCATGGGCATCGCAGAGGTCGCAGGTGGAGAAGTCGCTCATCGGGCCTCCTTGGGCGGGCGCCGCCGCGAAAGGTTCAACCGGCCGGCGCGGGGCGGGCCAGCGCCGCGGCACGGATCGCCGCCAGCGTGGTGCGGCTGGTGATGACGTCGGGGTCGAGCTTCAGGTGCAGCAGCGTGGGCGTGCCGGCCTCGATGGCGCGCTGCAGGGCCGGCTCGAATTCGGCCGTGCGCTCGATGCGCTCGGCGCGCCAGCCGTAGGCCCGGGCCAGGGCCGCGAAGTCGGGGTTGCAGAGCTCGCTGCCGCTGACGCGGCCGGGGTATTCGCGCTCCTGGTGCATGCGGATGGTGCCGTAGCTGCCGTTGTCGACCACGAGGCTGAGCAGCCGCTTCGCGCCGCTGCCGGTGGCGGTGGCCAGCTCCTGCCCGTTCATCAGGAAGTCGCCGTCGCCGGCCACGTTCACCACCCAGCGCTCGGGATGCAGCAGCGCGGCGGCCACGGCGGCGGGCAGGCCATAGCCCATCGCGCCCGAGCTCGGCGCGAGCTGGGTGCGCCCATGGTGCTGCAGGCCGGGATGGCGGCAGTAGCGGTGCAGCCAGCCGGCAAAGTTGCCGGCGCCGCTGGCGTACAGCGTGCTCTCGGGCAGGTGGCGCTGCAGGGCCCGGATCACGGCGGCCAGGTCCAGCGGCTCGATCGGCGCGGCCTCCAGGTTCGCCTCGTACTCGGCGTGCGCGGCCGCGGCCTGCCCGGCCCAGGGCAGGGCCAGCGGCGCGGCCAGGGCCTCGAGCGCGCGCGCGGCGCTGGCGTTGGCCGCCTGCAGCATCAGGTCGGCCGCGTACACGCGGCCCAGCTCCTCGGCGCCGGGGTGGATGTGGACCAGCCGCTGCGCCGGCCGCGGGGCCTGCAGCAGCGTGTAGCCGCCGGTGGTCATCTCGCCCAGTCGGATGCCCAGCGCAATCACGAGGTCGGCGTCGCGGATGCGGGCCGCCAGCTTCGGGTGCGTGCCGATGCCCACATCGCCCGCGTACTGCGGGTGCCGGTTGTCGAAGGTGTCCTGGAAGCGCCAGGCGCAGGCCACCGGCAGCTGCCAGTTCTCGGCAAAGCGCTGCAGCGCGGCGGCGGCCTCGGCGTCCCAGGCCGGCCCGCCGGCGATCAGCACCGGGCGCTCGGCGGCCAGCAGCATCTCTCGCAGGCGGCGCAGGGCCCCGGGCGCGGGCCAGGCCTGCGCCGGCTCCACGCGCGGCAGCACCGGGGCCGCGGTGGGCGTGGCCAGCATGTCCTCGGGCAGGGCCAGCACCACCGGGCCCGGGCGGCCCTGCATCGCGGTGTGGAAGGCGCGGGCCACGTACTCGGGCAGGCGGTCGGCGCTGTCGACCTGCGCCACCCACTTGGCCAGCCCCAGCGTGCCGGGGCCGAACATCTGGCGGTAGTCGATCTCCTGGAAGGCCTCGCGGTCGCGCTGGTCGCTGGCGACCTGGCCCACGAACAGCACCATCGGCGTCGAGTCCTGGAAGGCCGTGTGCACGCCGATGCTGGCATTGGTGGCGCCGGGGCCGCGGGTGACGAAGCACACGCCCGGCCGGCCGCCGAGCTTGCCGCTGGCCTCGGCCATGAAGGCGGCGCCGCCTTCCTGCCGGCAGGCGATGAAGCGGATGCGGTCGCGGTGCTCGTGGAAGCCGTCGAGAGCGGCCAGATAGCTCTCGCCCGGCACGCCGAAGCAGGTGGTCACGCCCTGCGCGACCAGGGCCTCGACGAGGGCGTGGCCCGCCAGGCGGGGGGCGGGCGGGGGCGGGGGCGCGGCAGGCATCCCTGCACTGTAGCCGGCGCCGCCGCCGCCGCAGCGCCGGTGCAGGGCCGCTCAGCGGTCCTGGCAGGGAGCGGCGTCGCCGCGGCCGCCGCTGGCCGGCGTCGCGGCCGGCAGCAGGTCGCGCCCCAGGCGCCACAGCGCGCAGGTGCTCCAGGGCGCGGCCAGCCAGCGCTCGCGGCCGCCCGCATCGGGGCCGCCGAGCGCGAGCCAGCCGGCATGCGCGCCGCGCACGCCGATGCGCCAGCGCCGGTCGGCGGGCTCGATGCGCGCGAACTGCGGCAGGCTGGCGATCGGCGCCGGCGGGTTGTCGGCCACCTGGGCCAGGGCCGCGGCATCGGGGCGGTCGAACACCGCCACCAGCACCTGCTCGCGCGGCGTGGCGCCGCCCGCGGCCGAAGCGCCGCCCGTCATACCCGCCGAAGCGCCGCCTGCGACCCCGGCCGGCGCGCCGCCCGCGATCCCGCCCCCCGCCTCGCCCGCGGCAGGCGGGTTGCCGCGCGCCACGGCGAAGCAATGGCCCGCGCCCTCGAACATCTCGCCACGGAAGCCTGCCTGGGCCGGCCAGCCCTGGCCGAGCCGGCCGCAGGCACTGCCCGCGGCCGCGGGCGCCAGCGGCGCGAAGTCGGCCTGGACGACCGCCGGCGGCAGGCGCTGCGCCGAAGACGAGACCACGCGCCAGGGCCGCCCCGG
>JAGWMW010000225.1 GCA_028871575.1 Burkholderiales bacterium
GGCAGCGCGGCCGGCGCCCGCGCGTCCGCGGCGGCCGACGAGGCCGACGCCGCCGCCGGCGCCGCCGGCGCCGCGTAGGGACCGACCGGCACCGGCCGGCCGCCGATGCGCAGCCGCGTCACCACCAGCGGCGGATGCCAGTTCCAGGGCCGGCGCAGCCGCGGCTGCACGATGGTCATGCCGCCGTCGCCGCCGAAGAGCAGCTCGCCTTCGGGCGTGCGCGCGGCCGAGCCGGTCCAGTAGGTGGGGAAGAGCAGGCCGTCGGCGCGGCGCAGCGTGCGCACGGCCAGGGTCTGCGGGTCGATGCTGGCCAGCCCGCCGTCGGTGCAGGCCCAGACCTCGCCGGCGGCGTCCTCGATCAGCGAGTTGACGTTCTCGTCGGGCAGGCCCTGGTGCGTGCGCAGGTGGACGAAGTGCGGCCGACCTGCGTCGACGCCGCCCTCCAGGATGGCGATGCCGCCGCCGTAGGTGCCCACCCACAGGCGCTGATGGTGGTCGACGTAGAGCGTGGCCACGAAGCCGGCATCGAGCCCGTCGGGGCGGCCGGCGTCGCGCCGGATGCGCTGCAGCACGCCGGTGGCCGGGTCGTAGCGGTTCAGGCCGTTGCGGGTGCCGATCCACAGCCAGCCCGCGGGGTCGCGCAGCAGCACCGTGGTGCGCAGGTCGGTCAGGGCCTGGCCCGGCTCGCGCAGCATCGGGCGCGATCGGCCGCTGGCCAGGTCGAGCTGCCACAGGCCGTCGAACTGGCCGCCGATCCACAGGCGCGGCCCGTCCACGAGCAGCGCCCAGGTCGAGGCGGCGGGGTCGCGGCCGGCGATCGCCACCCGGCGCACCTGCCGGCCGTCGGCGCTGGCGCGGTACAGGCCGCGCTTGGTGCCGACGTAGACGCTGCCGTCGCCGGCCTGGGCCAGCGACAGCACCATGTCGGCGGGCAGCGCCGTCAGCGGGTGTGCCGGGTCGGGGGCGAGGGCGCCGACGCGCGCGCCCTCGGGGTCGATGATGTCGACGCCGCCCTTGTGCGTGCCCAGCCAGATGCGGCCGTCGGCGGTGGGCAGGATCCAGCTGATCTGGGTGTTGCCCATCGAGGCCACGTCGGTGCCCACGTCGGGGCTGCCGGCCGCGCCCGCATGCGCCGCCACCGGCGTGCCGAACATCGTCAGCACCGCCGACTGGCCCGGGTCGTAGCGGCTGAGGCCGCGGTTGGTGGCCACCCAGACCAGGCCCGAGCGGTCGCGGAACAGCGCCCGCACCGCGTTGTCGGCCAGGCTGGCGGGCAGCGCCGGCAGGTTGCGGATGCTGCGCGTGCGGCCGTGCGCCGCGTCCACGGCCACGATGCCCCAGCCCAGCGTGCCGAGCCAGGTCTCGCCCGGGCGCACCTCGAGCATCGCCACCACCGGCTGGTCGGCCAGTTCGCCGTCGCGCGCCGGGGCCCGCACCGGCTGCGGCGCACCGCCCTCGGGGCCGATGACGAAGGCGCCCTGGCGCTCGGTGCCGACCCAGACGCGGTGCTCGGCATCCTCGGCCAGGCTCTGCACGCTCGCCGGGCCGGGCACGGCCTCGAAGCGCCCGCCGCGGCCGCGGTAAAGGCCCTCGGCCGTGCCCACCCACAGGGTGCCGCGGTGGTCGCGCAGCAGCGCGTAGACCGGCAGCGCGGGCAGCCCGGGGGTGCCGGCGTCGCCGGCGCGGGCGCTGCGCACCGCGCCGGTGGCCGGGTCGAGATGGTCCAGCCCGCCCTCGGTGCCCACCCACAGCCCGCCGCTGCCGTCGTCGGCGATGGCGCGCACGCTGACGTGGCTGAGCCCGCCCGGCCCGGCCGGCGTGCGCACGAAGCGCTCGGCATCGGCGTCCCAGCGCGCCAGGCCGGCGGCGCTGGTGCCCACCCACAGCCGCCCGCCGGGGTCGGTGTGCAGGGTCTGGATGACGTTGTCGGGCAGCTCGCCAGGGCGGCCAGGGTCGGCCCGGAAGACGCGGAAGTGGTAGCCGTCCCAGCGCGCCAGGCCGCCCAGCGTGCCCACCCAGAGGAAGCCGTCGCCGTCCTGCGCGACCGAGGTGGCGATCGCGTTCGGCAGCCCCTGGGCCTGGGTCAGCGTGCGAAAGCCGATCTGGGTCAGCCGGTCCCAGCGGGCCGCCCGGGCCGGGCCGGCGGCCAGGGTCAGCACCGCCAGCAGGGCCAGCGCGCAGGCCAGGCCGCGGCGCCGGCCGCCGTCGAGCGCCCCCAGGGCCGGGCTGCGCCCAGCCCGCCCCCCGTGGCGGGTCAAGCCTAGTGGCGCAGCCACGTTTGCTCAGGCCTCACGGCGGGCGGGCGGCGCGGCCATCGGTGGGTCGTCGAACGTCGACATGGGCTCGAAGGCACGGATTGCGGCGGGGCGAGGGCGCCGAGGCCACCCCCCGGACACTGTAACCGCGGGCCGGCGCCGCGCACGGGGCCGGCAGCGGGCACCTTGCACGGCGGCCGCGCCAGCGTGCAAGGCGCCCGCAGCCCGAGCCCGAGCCCGGGCCCGAGAAACAGGGTGTGGCCTCGCCACGCGGCCTGTACCCCCGCGGGTCGGGCGGGGCGCCGCCCGGCCCGCAGGGCGCTCAGCCGGCCAGCGCCGCACGCACGCTGCCCTCGGCGGCGTCCAGGCGGCGCTCGGCCTCGGCGGCATCCACGCCGGCGCGCAGCATCACGATCGCCACCTTGACGCGGGCGCCGCTGGCCCGCAGCGCGGCCTGGGCCTGGGCGGCGTCGGCGCCGCCGGCCAGCATCGTCAGCCGCAGCGCGCGCCGCACCAGCTTGGCGTTGGTGGCGCGCAGGTCGACCATCAGGTGGCCGTGCACCTTGTGCAGCCGCACCATCACGCTGCTGCTGAAGGTGTTGAGGGCGACCTTTTGCGCCGTGCCGGCCTTCAGCCGCGTGCTGCCCGAGATGACCTCGGGCCCGGTGTCGAGCACGATGCCGATGTCGCAGGCCGCGGCCAGCGGCGCGCCCGGGTTGTTGACGAGGCCGATCGTCAGCGCGCCGGCCGCGCGCGCCGCCCCGGCCACCCCCAGCGCGTAGGGCGTGGCGCCCGAGGCGGCCAGCAGCAGCACGACATCGGACGGCGCGGGCTGCAGCCGCTGCAGGTCGGCCGCGCCCTGCGCGGCATCGTCCTCGGCGCCTTCGACGGCGGCGAACATCGCCCCGTCGCCGCCGGCCAGCAGCACCGGCGCGCGCTCGCGCGGCCACGAGAACGTGGGCGTCAGCTCCACCGCGTCGAGCACCGCCAGCCGGCCGCTGGTGCCAGCCCCGGCGTACACCAGGCGGCCGCCGGCGCGCAGCCGCGGCACGGCGGCGTCCACCGCCTGCGACAGCGCCGCCGCGGCCGCCTGCACCGCCTGCGCCGCCAGCGCCTGGTCGGCCAGCAGCGCGGCCACCAGCGCCGGCGTGTCGTAGCGGTCGAGCTCGGGGTGGGCCGGGTGCGGCTGCTCGGTGCGCGGGAGTTCGTCGGGGTTCATGGCCACTCCACGGCGGCGGGCGCGCCGAGCCGGCCGGTGCGGCCGACGGCCTGCACCCGCAGCCAGCGGTCGCCGCCCGCCTCGATGATGCGCTGGCCGCCCGGCAGCAGCGCCAGGCGCCAGCTCGCACCCGGCGTGCCGGCGCGGCGCCAGACGACCCAGCGCGCGATGTCGGCCGCGGGCGGCACCCCCAGCCGCCACTGCGCGCCGGCGCGCTGCAGCTGCGGCGCGGGCGGCGCGGGCACGCGCAGCCACGGCATGGCCGGGACCAGGGCCGGCTGCGCGTAGGGGCCCTGCTGCAGCTTCGTCGCCAGGCCGCCGCGGTCGTCCATCAGCGCGGCCATGCTGAAGTGGATCTCGCCGCTGGCACCGACGGGCGGGGCTGGCGACGCCGGGGAAGCGGCCGCGCCGGCCGAGGCGGCCGGGGCGACCGGGGCGCCCGACGCCGCCGCAGCCGCCAAGCTGGCCGATGAGGGCGCTGCCGCCGGGGCCGGGGCCTGCGCCAGACCCGCTGGCGGCGACGCGGCCGTGGCCCGCAGCTGCGCGATCTGGTCCAGCAGCTCCTGCGCCGGCCACTCGCGCCCGGCCTTGCTGGTGAACAGCGACGGCCAGATCGCGCGCCCGGCGGTGTTGGCCTGCAGCCAGTAGGCCAGCAGGGTGCCGAAGGGCTGGCCCTCGCTGCCCTGGCGCCAGTAGAGCTGGGGCGAGAGGTCGTCCACCCAGCCCTGCGCCAGCCAGCGCTCGACGTCGGCGTAGAGCTTGTCGTACTGGCTGAAACCCGCCACGCCGGCCGGCCGGCGGTCGGGCCGGCCCAGGCCGAAGGGGCTGACGCCGAAGCGCACCCAGGGCTTGGTGGCATGCACGGTGCGCGACAGCGATTCGACCAGGCCGTCGACGTTGGCGCGGCGCCAGTCGTCACGCGCGAGCAGGCCGCCGCCGGCGCGGTAGCGGTCGTAGCTGTCGTCGTCGGGGAAGGGCAGGTCGACGCCGTCCGCCGCGACCGGGTAGGGGTAGAAGTAATCGTCGATCTGCACGCCGTCGATGTCGTAGCGGCGCACCACGTCGGCCACCACCGCCAGCACCCGGGCCGCGGCCTCGGGCGCGCCGGGGTCGAACCAGAGCTGGTCGCCGTAGCGCTTGGCCAGGCCCGGCTGCTGCACGGCCAGGTGCGGCGCCGCCAGCGGCGTGCGCGCCGAGGCGGCGCGGGCGCGGAAGGGGTTGAACCAGGCCTCGAGCTGCAGCCCGCGCCGGTGTGCCTGCTCGACCCAGAACGCCAGCGGGTCGTACGCCGGCTCGGGCGCTCGGCCCTGGGCGCCGGTGAGGTACTCGCTCCAGGGCTCCAGCGCCGAGGCGTACAGGGCATCGCCGGCCGGCCGCACCTGCAGCACCAGCGCGTTCAGGCCGATGGCGGCGGCGCGATCCAGGATCGCCAGCGCCTGGGCCTGCTGCACCGCCGCCGGCAGCCCCGGCCGGCTCGGCCAGTCGATGTTGGCCACGGTGGCGACCCAGGCGCCGCGGTACTCGCGCGCCACCGGCGGCGGCTCGGCGCCCCCGGGGCCCGGCGCGCTGCCGGCCTCGGCGGCACCGCCCGGCGGCGCGCGCGTGGCGTC
>JAGWMW010000226.1 GCA_028871575.1 Burkholderiales bacterium
GTTCGAGCAGGGCTTCGCGCGCCGGGTCGGCGCCGCCCATGCGGCCAGCGTCTGCAACGGCACGGTGGCGCTGCACCTGGCCCTACAACGCCCACACCACGGCCAGCGATGCGCTGTGGGCGGGCGTGCCGGTGGTGACGTTCCTCGGCCCCACCTTCGCCTCGCGCGTGGGGGCCAGCCTGCTGGGCGCCGTCGGCCTGCCCGAGCTGGTCGCCCCGGACCCTGCGGGGTACGAGGCGCTGGTGCTGGGGTTGGCGGCCGATGCACCGCGCCGCCAGGCGCTGCGCGCCCACCTCGCCGCCGCCCGCACCGGCTCGGCCTTGTTCGACAGCCGGCGCACCACGCGCGATCTCGAGGCCCTGTACCTGCGCATGGCCACCCGGCACGCCCAGGGGCTGGCGCCCGATCACCTGCCGGCCAACTGAGGCCTCGCGCACCTGCTATTCCGGCGATCGCCGCGGCGCGCAGCGACCAAGATCGATGCGCCCCAACGACGCGTGACGCCATGAACGAGCCCCTCATCCCGGTCTATCGCCCCGACCTCGGCGGCAACGAGAAGGCCTATGTGATGGAGTGCCTGGAGTCGACTTGGATCTCTTCCAAGGGCCGCTTCATCGCCGAGTTCGAGCAGGGCTTCGCGCGCCGGGTCGGCGCCGCCCATGCGGCCAGCGTCTGCAACGGCACGGTGGCGCTGCACCTGGCCCTGGTCGCCCTGGGCATCGGGCCGGGCGACGAGGTGATCGTGCCCACGCTCACGTACATCGCCTCGGCCAACGCAGTGGCCTACACCGGCGCCACGCCCGTCTTTGCGGACTCGCTGGCCGCCACCTGGCAGATCGACCCCGAGGACGTGGCGCGCAAGATCACGCCGCGCACGAAGGCCATCATGGCCGTGCACCTGTACGGCCACCCCTGCGACATGGACGCGCTGGCGGCGCTGTGCCGCAGCCACCGGCTGTTCCTGGTCGAGGACTGCGCCGAGGCCATCGGCACAGCCTACAAGGGCCGCAACGCCGGCACCTTCGGCGACGTGGCCACCTTCAGCTTCTTCGGCAACAAGACGCTCACCACGGGCGAGGGCGGCATGGTGCTGAGCAGCGACCGCACCATCATCGAGCGGGCCCGGCATTTCCGCGGCCAGGGCCTGGCGGCGCATCGCGAGTACTGGCACGACGTGGTGGGTTTCAACTACCGCATGACCAACATCTGCGCGGCGCTGGGCCTGGCCCAGCTGGAGCGGCTGGACGGCTTCGTCGAGCGCAAGCGCCAGATCGCGGCGCTGTACCGCGCCGGGCTGCGCGGCGCGCCGGTGACGGTGCACGCCGAGGCCGCCGAGGCCACCCACGGCTACTGGATGGTGACGGTGCTGGTGGACGACCCGGCCGAGCGCGACGCGCTGCGCCGCCACCTCTCGGAGCACGGCATCGAGACGCGGCCGGCCTTCAATCCAGTGCACACGATGCCGATGTACTCGCACCGCTTCCAGCGCAATCCGGTGGCCGAGGGCATCGCCTGGCGCGGCATCAATCTGCCCAGCTTCCCGGGCCTGAGCGATGCCGAGGTGGGCCTGGTGTGCGCTGCCGTGCACGGCTACTCCGGCGAGCAGGCCACGCGGCGCCCCGGGCTGGCCCTGGCGGCCTGACACGGCGCAACGGTCCGCACGATGCGACGGCTCTCGGTCGCCTTCCTGGCCGATTACTACATCGCCTGGATGGGCGGCGCTGCCCTGCTGGCCGCGATGCTGGACAGCGTGCTGCGCGCCGCGCCGGCACAGAACGCTGCCGTCCACGTGATGTTCAGCGCCCGCCATCTGCCACCCGAGCTGCAGCGGCAGACGCGAGACTTCCTGCCGCTGCGGCGCGAGCAGGTGCAGGCCACGGGCGCGATGCGTGCCCTGCTCGAGGGGGTGCCGGCGCTGCAGACCCTGATCTTCTACAGCGACCTGGCGGCCACCCTCGCGGCGCTGGAGGTGCAGGTGATCGGGCCCACCGGCAGCCACCCCGGCCCGGCAGTCGAGCAGCCCTGGTTCGCCTACCTGCCCGATTTCCAGCACCAGTACCTGCCGCACTTCTTCTCGGCCGCCGAGCGCAGCGGGCGCGACGCGCATCTGCGCCAGATGGTCGAAGGCGCGCAGGCGATCTTCGTCAACGCCGCGTCGGTGGCGGCGGACGTGCAGCGCTTCTACCCGGCGGCGGCGCGCAGCCGGCGCATCCACCGCATCCCGCAGCTCTACCCGGCCCTGGCCTCGGCCTTCGAGGACCGGCGCGCCGAGGTCCAGGCCCGCCACGGCATCACCGCCCCCTACCTGCTCAGCTGCAGCCAGCGCTGGCAGCACAAGCAGCATGAAGTCGTCATCGCTGCCTACGCCGAACTCCGCCAGGCACGGCCGCACGAGCCGCTGCAGCTGGTGTTCACCGGCGAGCTCGGCGACCACCGCAACCCCGGCTACGCCGAAGCGGTGGAGCGCCAGATCGACGCGCTCGGCCTGCGGGCCCAGGTGCGCCAGCTCGGACTGCTGCCGAGGGACGAGCAACTGCAGCTCGTGGCCGGTGCACGGGCCGTGGTGCAGGCCAGCCTGTTCGAGGGCGGTCCGGGCGCCAGCGGCACGCTGGAGGCGACCCTGCTGGGCACGCCCGTGATCGCCAGCGACATCGACGCCAACCGCGAGCTGAAGTTCGGCAGGCTGCGCCTGTTCGACGCCCAGCGCCCGCAATCTCTGATGCGCGCCTTCGAGGCCCTGGCCACCGAGCCCGCCGGCGGCGCCGACGACCGCCGCCCCTTCGACCTGACGCAGATCGAATACCTCAGCCTCGCCGGCGGCCTGGAGATGCTGGCCACGCTGCGCTCGGCGCTGCGCTAGGGCAACGATGAAGATCGCCTACCTCGACCCGGGCCTGAGCGGACGCAGCGGCCACAACGCGGCGATGCTGGCCGAGTTCGACGAAGCCCTGGTCGGCGAACGCGGCCATGCGATGACGGTGTTCGGCTCGGCCCGGCTCGACCCGCGCGAATTCCCCGGCCTGCGCGCCGAGCTGCGCCCCGCCTGCCGCCTGGACGGCTATGCCCGGCCCGCCGCGGCCGATCTGACCGACCCCGCGCGCCTGGCCCAGCTGCTGCAGACCGTGTCCGAGGACCTGCCGCCCTCGCGCCTGGCCGGCTTCGACGCCTGGCTCATGCCGACCGCCTACCCGCTGCATCTGCTCGCCCTGGCACGCGGCGCTCAGGCCTGCCCGGCGCCGCGCGCGCTGCGCTCGGTGCTGGGCCTGCTGCTGCCCGGCGCGTTCTGGGCGGCCGATGCGGCCTCGCAGCAGCGCCTGGGCGCGGCCTTTGCCGAAGGCGTGCAGGGTCTGGGCGCCGCGACGCAGGCCTTCGCCTACTCCGAGACCGGTCACTTCCACTTCGGGTCTCAGCGCGTGGCACTGGCCACCTTGCTGCCGCCACTGGCCACGGCCAACGCCAGCCGGCTGGCCGAACTGGCCGTCGCATCGGCGGCACGCGACGAGGACGGGCCGCCCACGCTGGGCTTCTTCGGCACGCCCTTCGGCAGCAAAGGCATCCAGCTGCTGCAGCAGGCCGCGCAGCGGCTCGCCGCGGCCGGACGCATGCCGGCCTGCCGGCTGCGCATCCGGCTGCCGCAGGGCTACGAGCAGCTGTGCCGGCACCTGCAGCAGATCGCGCCGTGGATCGATGCCAAGAGCCGCAGCACCAGCAATGCCGAGTACCTGGCCGAGATGGCCGAGGTGGATGCGGTGTGGGCGCTGTACGACCCCCTGCACTACGGCGACAAGATGAGCGGCATCGTCCCCGAGGCGCTGAGCCTGGGCAAGCCGGTGCTGGTGGCCGAGGGCTGCGTCGCGATCCAGGAGTTCCTGGAGCGGCATGCCCCGGGCGCCTTCATCGCCGCAGGCTACGACCTGGCGAGCGTGCAGGCGGTGCTGGCGCTGGAGCCCGGCCACTGGCGGCCGGCACGGCGCTGTGCGCGTTCGCATGCGCCGCTGCTGCAGCAGCTCAAGGGCATGGACCGCTACCTGGCGGTGTGCGGCATCCATTGAGCCCCGGACCCATGCGCACGCTCTACATCATCGGCACGGGCGGCTTCGCCAAGGAAGTGGCGCAGGTGGCCCAGGCCCTGCAGGAGGCCGGCCCTCCACGCTGGCAGGCCATCGAGTACCTGGCTCGTAACGAGGGCGAGATCGGCCGGGTGCTACCCTTCGGTCGCGTCACCGGCACCGACGCGCTGCTGGCGCAGCGGCCGCAGGCGGCCGACGTGGCCATCGGCATCGGCCAGCCGCTGCTGCGCCGTGCGATCGCGGCCCGGCTGGCCGCCTGGCCCCACCTGCAGGCGCCGAACCTGGTGCACCCCGGGGCCGGCATCGACGAGCGCCGGGTGCAGCTGGGCTGCGGCAACCTGGTGGCGCGCGGTGCGCAGTTCACCTGCGACATCGAAGTCGGCGACTTCAATGTCTTCAACCTCAACTGCACCGTCGGACACGACGTGCGGATCGGCTCGTACTGCGTCGTCAACCCCGGCGCCAATGTCTCCGGCGGCGTCGCGATGGGCGATGCCTGCCTGCTGGGCACCGGCAGCCAGGTGCTGGAAGGGCTGAGCCTGTGCGCCGACGCCACGATCGGCGCGGGCGCCGTGGTGACGCGCAGCGTGGCACGGCCCGGCACCTATGCCGGCGTACCGGCGCGGGCCCTCGCGTGACGTCCCCGTCGACACGCCGCACCGCCCTCGTCGTCATCGCTCGCGACGAGGCCCCCCGCATCGCCCGGCTGCTGGACAGCGTGGCGCCCTGGGTCGACCAGATGCTGGTGCTGGACACCGGCTCGCGCGACGACACGCCGGCCATCGCGCGCCAGCGCGGCGCGCAGGTGGCGCACTTCGACTGGTGCGACGACTTCGCCGTCGCGCGCAATGCCGCGCTCGTCGCCGCCGCGGCCGACTGGCACCTGGTGCTCGACGCCGACGAATGGCTGGTCGAGGGCGGACCGGCGCTGTCGGCGCTGCGTCAGCAGGCGCCCGAGTTCGTGGGCGCCGTGCTGCTGGAAGACCTCG
>JAGWMW010000227.1 GCA_028871575.1 Burkholderiales bacterium
GTCGCCGGCGGCGTGCCGGCGCCCGAGCGCTGGCGCGATTCGCTCACCGAGCCGCGGGCCGAGCCCGAGGCCCGGCGTCGCGCCGAGGAGGCCGCGCAGGCGGCGGCTGCGGTCGCCGAGCTGATCTCGCTGCATGGGCTCGCGCCGGACGAGATCATGGTGCTGGCGCGGCGTCGCGCCGTGCTGGCGGCGGTGGCCGAGGCGCTCGCTGCGCTCGGCCTGCCGCACGGCGTGGCCGAGCCGCTGCCCCTGCAGGCGCTGCCCGAGGCGCTGGACCTCATCGCGTTGCTCGACGTGCTGGCCTCGCCCGGCCACGACCTGTCGCTGGCGCGCGCCTTGAAGAGCCCGCTGTTCGGCGTCGACGACGCCGACCTGCTCTGGCTGGCCCAGCGGGCCAGGGGCGAGGGTGGCGGCTGGCTGCGCCGGCTGCTGGCCGAGGCCGCACCGCCGACGGCAGCGCTGCAGCGCGCGCAGCGGCTGCTGGCGGCCTGGCTGCCGGCGGCGGCGGGCCTGCCGCCGCACGACTTGCTGGACCGCATCGTCGGCGAGGGCGAGCTCGCAGCCCGGCTGGCGACGGCGGTGCCGGCCGCCCGGCGCGCGGTCGCGCTGCACGCGGTGGATGCGCTGCTGGCCGCCGCCTTGTCGCACCAGGGCGCGCGGCTGCCCAGCCTGTACCGCTTCGTGCGCAGTGCCTCGGCGCTGGCCCCGTCGCTGAGCGGGGCCTGGGCGGCCGAGGCCGAGGCCAGGCGGCGCGAAGAGATCAACGGCCTGTACGTGGCGATGACGCGCGCGCGCGAATGGCTCGTCTTCAGCCGCACCGCGCCGCGCGCGCCCAGCGCCGAGCGCACCGGGTGGGCGCGCGCCGAGCCGGTGGCCGTGGCCTGGAGCCCCGCCGCGCCGACGGCCCTGGCCGAGGCCGACGAGGTGGCGGTGCCGCAGGCCGCGGTGCTGCACCGGTCGGTGCCCGCCGCCGCCCCGACGCCGGTCGCGGCCGACGACCCGCGGGCCGCGCGGCTGGGCCAGGCCCTGCACCGCCTGCTCGAATGGGCGGGCCGTCCGGACGCGCCGCTGGCGCCGGCGCAGTGGAAGGCGGCCGCGGCGGCCGCGGCGGCGGCCTTCGGTCTGCCCGAGGCAGCGACCACCGTGTCGGACCTGGCGCACCGGGTGCTGCACAGTCCGGCCTGCGCGCCGTTCTTCCGCGGCCCGCGCCTGCGCTGGGCGGGCAACGAAGTGCCGCTGGCCGACGCCCAGGGCCCGCTGCGCATCGACCGCCTGGTGCTGCTCGACGACGAGGCACCGCCGGGCCGCACCTGGTGGGTGCTCGACTACAAGCTGCATTCGGCGCCGGCCGGGCTGGCGCCGCTGCGCCTGCAGTTGCAGCGCTACGTGGCCGCGGTGCAGGCCCTGCAGCCGGGCGACGCGGTTCGCGGCGCCTTCGTCACCGCCGGCGGCGAGTTGCAGCCGCTGTAGCGCGCTGGGGGGGGGGCCGGCATCGCCGGCGCGGCCGCGCCGGGTGCCGAACTGGCGCCCGATTCGGTCGCTGTTCGCACCATCGCGGGGCCGGCCGGCGCGGTTCAATCGACCGTCATGGCGGCTCACAGCTCCGACCTTTCCGCGCCCGCGGCATCGCCGAGGGCCGTCGCCGTGCGCCGGTTCGGGCGGCGCGAGCTGCGGCGGCTGGTGGGCAAGAGCGAGCGCAGCATGGCCTGGATGGCGGCCGACCCCGACAGCGGGCTCGACGTGCTGCTGGTGCTGCCGCGCGTGCAGCCGGCCGATGCCGCGGCGCTGGAGCGCTGGCAGCAGGCCTTCCGCCGCGCGGCGCGGCTGGCGCACCCGCAGTTGGCGGTGCCGGTGGACAGCGGCGTGCAGGACGGCTGGCCCTATGCGGTCTACGAGCCGGGCGAGGCGCAGCCGCTGTCCGAGCGCCTGCCGCCGGCCGGCCTGGCCGGGCCCGACGCGGCCGGCCTGGCGGTGCTGCTGCTGCACGGCCTGGCCTATGCGCACGAGGCCGGGGTGGCTCACCACGACCTGCAGCCCTACCTCGTGCTGGTCGACGACGCCGGTGCCCTGCGCCTGGCCGGCCTGGGCGTGCCGGCCGAGGCGGCCGGCGAGGGCGAGGAACCGCGCCACCTGGGCGCACTGGACGCCGCCGCGCTGCGCACTCATCGCCTGGCGGCCGAGCGCGACCTGCTCGCCACCGGCCTGCTGCTGCACGCCCTGCTCGCGGGCCAGCCCCCGCTGGGCGAGCCCGACCTGGGCCGCGTGATCGCGCGGCTGCCGCCGCTGGGGCGCGAGATCGTGCGCGTGCCCTGGGCCACGGCCAGCCCGGTGGCCGAGCCGCTGCGCGCCATCGCCAACCGCGCCACCGACCGCCAGGAGCGCCAGCGCTACCGCAGCGGCCGCACGTTGCTGCGCGCGCTGGAAGGCTGGCTGCGCACCGAGGCCGACGCCGGCGGCGGCCCGCTGGCCCTGCTGGCCGAGCGGTTGCGCCAGGTCGGCGTGCTGCCGTCCCTGCCTGGCGCCGCCGCCCGCGCGGCGCGCCTGGCGATGATGGAGAAGGAGCGCACCAACGAGCTGGCCGAGGTGGTGCTGGAAGACCCGGCCCTCTCGTTCGAGATGCTGCGCCTGGTCAACACGGCGCAGGTGCGCGGAGCCCAGGTCTCGGGCAGCGGCCCGATCCTGACCGTGCGCCGGGCGATCGCGATGATGGGCCTGGACGGCGTGCGCCGAGCCGCGCTGGCGCTGCGCAACTGGCCGGGGCCGCTGGCCGAGCCCGGCGCCGCGGCGCTGCAGCGGCTGATGGCGCACTGCCAGCGCGCCGGCCGCGCCGCGATGGCCCTGCGCCCGCCGGGCTACGACGGCGAGGTGGTGTACCTGCTGACCCTGCTGCAGAACCTGGGCCGGCTGGTGGTGCACTACCACTTCGCCGACGAGGCCCAGCAGATCCGCCGCCTGATGCTGCCGGCGCCGCCGGCCCGCCCGGGCGAGCCCGAGGAGCCCGGCATGAGCGAAGAGGGCGCGGCCTATGCCGTCCTCGGCGCCGACATCGAGGCCCTGGGCGCGGCCGTCGCCCGCCACTGGGGGCTGGACGACGGCGTGCTGGCGATGATCCGGCGCCACCCGCTGGCCACCGCGGTGCGCCTGCCGGTGGGTGACGACGAGATGCTGCGCTGCGTGGCCAGCTGCGCCAACGAGGCGCTCGATGCCCAGGCGCTGCCGGCCCCGCGCGCCGCGGCGGCGCTGCAGCGCGTGGCCCAGCGCTACGGGCGCGCGCTGGGCCTGACGCTGCGCGACCTGCAGGCGGCGCTGCAGGGCCGGCCGCCCGAGCCCATCGCCCACACCGCCCCGGCGCCGCTGGACGGGGCGCCGGCTTGAACGCGGCGGTGGCGCCTGCGCTGGGTCCGGGGCGGCTGGGGCGCTTCGAGCTGCTGCGCGAGCTCGGCCGCGGGGCGCAGGCGCGGGTCTGGCTGGCGCATGACCCCCGCCTGCAGCGCGAGGTGGCGCTGAAGCTGCTCGAGCCGGCCGCCGACGCTGTCGCCGTCAGCGAGTGGTTGGGCGAGGCCCGCGCCGTCAGCCGCCTCACGCACCCGAACGTGGTGCCGGTGTTCGAGGCCGACGAGCACCAGGGCCGCAGCTACCTGGTGTTCGAGTACGTCGAGGGCCCGACCCTGGCGCAGGCCCGGCGCGGCCGGGGCCCGATGCCCCCCACCGAGGCGGTGGCGCTGATGCTGGGCGTGCTGGACGCGCTGGCGGCCGCCCATGCCCAGGGCCTGGTGCACCGCGACCTGAAGCCGTCGAACATCCTGCTGGGCGCCGACGGCCGGGCGCGGGTGATGGATTTCGGCATCGCCGCGCGGGTGTCTCAGCAAGACGGCCGCATCGTCGGCACGCCGGGCTACATGTCGCCCGAGGCGGCGCGCGGCCTGGCCCCGCAGCCGGCCATGGACGTCTTCGCCGCCGGCGTGCTGCTGGGCGAGCTGCTGCAGGGCGCGCCGCTGCTGCGCGAGACCGACCCGATGCGCGCCATCGAGCGCGTGCAGCACGAGGACCTGGCGCTGGCCGCCGCTGCCGCCGTCGACGACACCCTGCGCGGCATCGTGCAGCGGGCGCTGGCGCGGGATCCGCGGGCGCGCTACGACAGCGCCCGCTCGATGCATGCCGCGCTGGCGGCCTGGGCCCGGCCGGCCGAGCCGGCGGCGGACAGCGGTGCCGGCCACGCGACGCTCGAGTTCCTGCTGCGCCGGATGCGCCACAAGACCGACTTCCCCGCGCTGTCGGCCGCGGTGGTTCGCATCCAGCGCGTGGCCACCTCGGAGACCGAGTCGCTCGCCAGCCTGTCCGACGAGATCCTGAAGGACGTGGCGCTGACCAACAAGCTGTTGCGCATGGTCAACACGGCGCAGTTCACGGCCGTGGCCGGCGGCGGCATCGCCACCGTCTCGCGCGCCGTGGCGCTGGTGGGCTTTGCCGGCATCCGCAACATGGCGCTGTCGCTGGTGCTGCTCGAGCACATGAACGACAAGGCGCACGCGGCGCAGCTGAAGGACGAGTTCCTGCGCGCGCTGATGGCCGGCGCGGTGGCCGACTCGCTGGCCGGCGAGCTCTCGGCCGTGGCCCGCGAAGGCGAGGAGGCCTTCCTCGCCGCGATGTTCCAGAACCTGGGCCGGCTGCTGACCGAGTTCTACTTTCCCGAAGAAGCGCTGCAGATCCGCCAGCAGCTGGCCGGCAACGACTCGCCCGGGCCGGCGCGCGAAGCGGTCTCGCGCCGCGTGCTGGGCCTGGGTTTCGAGGACCTGGGCGCCGGCGTCGCGCGCGCCTGGGGCCTGCCCGAGCCGCTGCAGCGCGCGCTGCGTGCCCCCGGCGGCGAGGTGCCGTCGCGGCCGGTGAGCCGCGGCGCCGACGGCGCGGTCGAGCGCCTGCGCTGGCTCGGCCGCTGCGCCAACGCGCTGGCCGATGCCTGGCTGGTGCCCGATGCGCAGGCGCAGACCGCCGCCGTC
>JAGWMW010000228.1 GCA_028871575.1 Burkholderiales bacterium
GAGCCGGCGCTGCAGGCGCCCGTGCGCGACCCCTGGGTGCCGCCGCAGGTGCGGCAGGCGGCACGCCGGGCCGCGGCGGAGAGCGCAGCGGCTGCCTCGAGCGCGGCGGTCCCGGCGGCCTCGGCCACCGCGCCGCGGGCGTCGGGCCGCTAGGCGGTGCGGCGCCGCGCCAGATCGACGCCCATCCGCTCGACCATCGGCTCGTCGATCTCGTAGAACCACAGCGCGGCCATCGCCACCAGGGCGCCGACGGCCGGGATCACGCTCATCATCATCGTGATGCCCTGCAGCGTGCGTGCGCCCTGCGCCACGCCGGCCCGGTAGCCGAAGTAGGCCAGCAGCCAGCCCGTGCCGGCGCCGCCGAGGGCCCAGCCCAGCTTCTGGGCGAACGAGGCGGCCGAGAAGGTCAGCCCGGTGGCGCGGCGCCCGGTCTTCCACTCGGAATAGTCGGCCGTGTCGGCGTACATGGCCCAGACGAGCGGCGCCGTGGGCGCGGCCACCAGGTTGATCAGCGTGTTGGCGGCCCAGACCCAGCCGATGCGCTCGGGCGGCACGAAGTAGAACGCCGCCGTCAGCACCGCCGTCAGCGCCATCGAGACCATGTAGAAGCGCCGCTTGCCGAACCGCCGGGCCAGCGGCGAGGTGAGCATCACGCCGGCGATGAAGGCCCCGGCGCCGGTGGTCATGACCGGGCCGAAGTAGTCCTTGCCGCCGGGGACGACGTTCTCGAAGTAGTAGATCGCGACCGTGTTGCGGATGTTGGCGTAGGTCAGCGCCGCGATGCCCACCACGCACAACACCACCCAGGGTCGGTTGGCCCGCAGGTCGGCGAGGTCGCGCCTCAGGCTCGAGGGCGGGCCCGCCTCGGGCCGCACGCGCTCCTTCGTCATCAAGAAGGTCAGCCCGTACAGCAGCACCGCGGCGCCGGCGTAGATCGTCATCGTCATCTGCCAGCCGGCAGGCGAGTTCTCGTCGCCGCCGAAGTGCTTGGCCATCGGCATCGCGGTGTTGACGATCAGGAACACCGGCAGCAGCGCCATCACGAAGCGGTAGGCGCTGGCGCTGGTGCGGTCCTTCGAGTCGGGCGTGAGCACGCCCAGCAGGGCCGAGTAGGGAATGTTGATGGCCGAGTAGGCCACCATCATCAGCGTCAGCGTGACGTAGGCGTAGACCACGCGCGCCGTGCCGCCGTACGCCGGGACCGAGAAGGTGGCCACCGCGGCCAGGGCCATCGGCAGCGCCATCCACACCAGGTAGGGCCGGAAGTGCCCCCAGCGCGTGTGCGTGCGGTCGGCGATGGCGCCGATCACGGGGTCGACGAAGGCATCGGCGACGCGCGTGACCAGCAGCATCGTGCCCATGGTGGCGGCGCCCAGCAGGAACACGTCGGTGTAGTACTTGGCGATGAAGATCGAGAACATCTGCCAGAACAGGTTCGACGCCAGGTCGCCAAAGCCGTAGCCGACCTTCTCGGCCACCGACAGCCGCACGGCGGCGGCCGGCAGACCGGCGGGCTCAGCCACCGGCCACGGCGCGCCGGCCGCCGCGCAGGGCGGCCTGGCCGCGCAGGAAGTCGCGCAACCACAGGGCGCTGTCCTTGAGCGTGCGCCGCTGGGTCGCGTAGTCGACGTGCACGATGCCGAAGCGCTTGGCGTAGCCCGAGGCCCACTCGAAGTTGTCGAGCAGGCTCCAGACCATGTAGCCGGCCATCGGCACGCCCTGGCGCAGCGCCTCGCCCACGGCGTCGATGTGGGCGGCGAGGTAGGCGGTGCGGTCGGCGTCGTGCACGCGGCCGGCCACCAGCGCGTCGCGGAAGGCGCCGCCGTTCTCGGTCACGTACAGCGGCGGCACGGCGTAGTCGCGGTGCAGGCGCAGCAGCAGCTCGGTCAGGCCCTGGGGGTAGACCTCCCAGTCCATGTCGGTGACGGGGTTGCCGGAGGTCCGCACGTCCCAGGGGCCGGCGGCGCTGACGACCGAGCGCGTGTAGTAGTTCAGGCCCAGGAAGTCCATCGGCGCGGCGATGGCGGCCAGGTCGCCCGCGGCCACCTGCGGCGCGTCGGCGCCCAGGTGGGCCAGCACGTCGGGCGGGTAGCGGCCCTCGAACAGCGGGTCCATGTACCAGCGCAGCAGCTTGCCGTCCTCGAGCCGCGCGGCGTCGATGTCGGCCGGGCTGTCGGTGGCGGGCTGCACCGGCGCGAGGTTGAGCACGATGCCCAGCCGGGCCCGGCTGCCCTCGGCGCGCAGCGCCTGCAGCGCCTGGCCGTGGCTGAGCAGCAGGTGGTGCGACACCTGCATCGCGGTGGCGCGGCTGCGCTGGCCGGGGGCGAACAGGCCGGTCTCGTGGCCCAGCACCGCCATCACCCAGGGCTCGTTGTGGGTGGCGATGGCGGCGAGCCGGTCGCCCAGGCGTCGCTGGATGCCGATGGCGTAGTCGACGAAGTGCTGCGCCGTCTCGCGCTGCGCCCAGCCGCCCCGGTCCTGCAGCGCCTGCGGCAGGTCCCAGTGGTTCAGGGTCAGGAAGGGCTGCAGCCCGCGCGCCAGCAGGCCGTCCACCAGCCGCTCGTAGAAGTCGAGCCCGGCCTCGTTCCAGGCGCCGCGGCCCTGGGGCTGCACCCGCGGCCAGCTCACCGAGAAGCGGTAGGCATCGACCCCCAGGCCCGCGATCAGGTCGAGGTCTTCGGCCCAGCGGTGGTAGTGGTCGCAGGCGACGAGGCCGTCGCTGGCATCGGCGATGGCCCCGGGCTGGCGGCAGAAGCGGTCCCAGATCGACTCGCCCCGGCCGTCCTCGGCCGCCGCGCCCTCGATCTGGAAGGCACTGGTGGCCACGCCCCAGACGAAGTCGGGCGGGAAGCGGTGTCGGCTGGCAGTGGGCGGGGGCTGGGTCATGGCGCAGGCGCCGGCACGGCGCGACGGAATCCGAAAGCGGGTGGGCCGCCGGCCGCGAGTCGGCACAGGCGGGAGGGACAGCCAGGCAGGTTTGCCGGCCCGGTCGACCGGCGATGTGAAAGCGCTTTCAACTCTATTCGCGCGCCGCCGCTCCTGTCAATCGAGGGATTCCGAGCAGGGCCGCGGCGTGCGGCCCGTCGCGGACGCGGTGCTCAGGCCGTGCCGCGGGCGCGGCTGGATTCGCGCGCGATCAGGCGCGGCGCCGGCAGCGCGGCGGTCGGGCGATCGCCGGCCAGCAGCTGCAGCATCGATTGCGCGGCCAGGCGGCCGATCTCGTAGCCGGGCTGCTGCACCGTGCTCAGCGGCGGGCTCGCATACACGGCGCTGGCCAGGTCGTCGAAGCCGACCAGCGAGACGTCCTCGGGCACGCGCAGGCCGCGCCGGTGCAGCCCCAGCGCGGCGCCGAAGGCCATCTGGTCGTTGGCCGCGAACAGGGCGCTGAAGGGCAGGCGGCGGTCGAGCAGCCGCTCCACCGCCAGCAGGCCGCTCTGCTCGTGGTACTGGCCGGGCACGACGAGCTCGGGGTCGAAGGGCACGCCGGCGGCCTCGAGCGCGGCGCGGTAGCCGCGCTGGCGCTCGTTGGCGTCAGGGTGCTGCGGGTCGCCGGCGATGAAGGCGATGCGCCGGTGCCCCAGCGCCAGCAGGTGGTGCGTGGCCAGCCGGCCGCCCTCGAAGTTGTCGAACTGCAGCGCATACAGGCCGGGTGCCTTCAGGGTGCGGCCGGTCACGACGACGGGCAGCGCCTTGGCCTGCGCGCGCAGGGCGGGGTCGCTGAGGCGGCCGGTGAGCACGATGAGGCCGTCGACCCGGCGCGAGCGCAGCACCTCGATGCAGCGCGCCTCTTCCACCGCGTTCCAGTGCCCGCTCATGAACAGCGGGCTGTAGCCGGCGCGGGCCAGCTCGTCCTCGATGCCGCGCAGCGCCACGCCGTAGAACGGGCTGTCGATCGACTGCGTGACCACGCCCACGCTGTGCGTGCGCCCGCCGGCCAGCCCGCGCGCCACCGGGTCGGGCACGAAGCCCAGGCGGGCGATGGCGGCGTCGACCGCGGCGCGCTTGTCGGCGCTGACGACGGCGGTGCCGTTCAGGATGCGCGAGACGGTGCTGGGCGAGACGCCCGCCAGCTCGGCCACCATGCCCAGCGTGGGCTTCGGGGCGGGCCGGGCGGGGCGGGCTGGGTTCGCGGCGCTGGCGCGGGCCCGCTTCGGGTTCTTCATGCGGCGGGGCTTTGGGTTGCGGGCCGGAGTTTAAGAGGCCGCCCGGCCAGCGCCGGGGACACGCATGCCGAGCCCGATCGAGCAGGCTGGCCCGGCCGCCGCGGCGGCCCGGCTCAGCGCGCGCGCGGCCGCGTGTGGCGGCGCAGCCACTCGGCCAGCGCCGCTTCGTCCAGGGTGCCGGCGGCGACGGCGAGCATGGTGACCACGCAATCCGCATCGCCGGCCGCGAGCTCGCTGCCGTTCAGGGCCAGGAAAAGCTCCGTGGCGACGAAAGCCGTGCGCTTGTTGCCGTCGACAAACGGGTGGTTGCGCGCGATGCCGAAACCGTAGGCCGCCGCCAGCGCCGCGACGTCGGGCTCGCCATAGGCCGCCAGGTTCAAGGGGCGGGCCAACGCAGACTCCAGCAGCGCCTCATCACGGGTCCCCGGGGCGCCGCCGTGCTCGGCCAGCTGCTCGTCGTGGACCGAGCGCAGCACGGCCCCATCCAGCCAGATCCAGCGGCTCATGGCAGCGAGCTACTTGGCCAGTTCGCGCAGCACGTCGCGCCGCCGCTTCATGATCCGGCGCGCCTCGGTCATCTGGCCCTCGAAACCGGGGTCGTAAGGCGTCAGCGTCACCCCGCCCGGCGCATCGGTCACGAACAGCGTGTCGCCCTTCTCGAGCTTCAGCCGGGCCAGCAATTCCCGGGGCAGCACGACGCCCAGCGAGTTGCCGATCTGGGTGAGCTTGAGGGTCGTCATCGCGGGCTCCACGTAATTACAGCCGTCATACTAAGGGCCGCGCCGGCCTGCCGCAAGCCGCGACGCCGACCGCGACGCCGA
>JAGWMW010000020.1 GCA_028871575.1 Burkholderiales bacterium
GTAGCCCGCTCCCAGGAAATCGGGTCATGGGAGCGGGCGACGGAAGTGGCCCAGACGACCGCGGTCAAGCCGGCGGTCAAGGTCGTGCCCAAGAACGGCACCAACCCCAACTTCGGCATGAACATGCCGCTGATGAGCAGCGCGTTCGACACGGCGGCCTGGCTCAACGCCGCCTGAGGCGCTGAGCGCTTCGCTGCACGAAGCCCTCGCCTACGCGAGGGCTTCGTCGCTTGTGGCCGTCAGGGCCTGCGCCGCGCCAGTGCCAGGTACTCGGCCACCGGCACCTCCTCGGCCCGGCGCTGCAGGTCGAAGTCGCCCACGAGGCCCTGCTGCTCGATCCAGCGACCGAGCGTGTGGCGCAGCAGCTTGCGCCGCTGCGAGAAGGCCACCGTCACCAGCTCGCCCAGGCGCGCCGGGTCGACGTCGATGGGCGGGGGCAAGGGCTGCATGCGCACCACGGCCGAATCCACGCGCGGCGGCGGCTCGAAGGCCTCGGGCGGCACCGCCAGCACCGGCTCGATGCGGTAGCGCCACTGCAGCATCACACTCAGGCGGCCGTAGTCGCGGCCGCCCGGCGCCGCGGCCATCCGGTCCACCACCTCCTTCTGCAGCATGAAGTGCTGGTCCTGCACCTGAGCGGCATGGCGCAGCAGGTGAAAGAGGATCGGCGTGGAGATGTTGTACGGCAGGTTGCCCACCACGCGCAGCGGCGCGCCGGCTTGCGCGGCCAGGGCGGTGAAGTCCACGTTCAGCACGTCGGCCTCGATCACCGTCAGCCCTGCCTGTCCGCGCAGCCGCGCGGCCAGGTCCCGATCGAGCTCGATCACCGTCAGCGCCTGGCAGCGCCGCCGCAGCGGCCCGGTCAGCGCCCCCAGGCCGGGCCCGATCTCGACCAGGGCCTGCGCCGGCTGCGGGTCGATGGCCTGCACGATGCGATCGATCAGGCCGTCGTCGACGAGGAAGTGCTGGCCGAAGCGCTTGCGCGGGGCATGGGCGCCGGCCGCGCGGCCGCTCACCGGCGCACCCGGCGGCCTGCGGCCGGTCCCGCCGGGCGGGAGTGAGTCCTCGGCGGGGCCTGCGGAGTCAATGGAGCACCCTACGGCCTGCGGCCGGTCCCGCCAGGCGGGAGTGAGTCCTCGGCAGGGCCTGCGGAGTCAATGGAGCACCCTACGGCCTGCGGCCGGTCCCGCCGGGCGGGAGTGAGTCCTCGGCAGGGCCTGCGGACTCACTGCGGCGGTTCGCGGTATTCGACGTAGGCCTGCGCGCGCAGCTCCTTCGTCCAGTCGAGGTAGGCCTGCTCGAACTTCTGCTCGCGCAGCGCGTTGCGGGCCTGCTCGCGCAGCTGGCGCGGCTGCAGCGCGACCTCGCGCCGGTCGAGCACCTGGATCAGGTGCACGCCGAATCGCGAGACCACGGGCTGCGAGATGCCGCCGATCGGCAGCGCGTTCATCGCGCTCTCGAACTCGGGCACCATCGTGCCGGGCGAGGCCCAGCCCAGGTCGCCGCCGGCGGCGGCCGAGCCGTCCTCGCTGACCTTGCGCGCGATGTCGGCGAAGCTGGCCTTGCCGCTCTCGATCTCGGCGCGGTACTCGGCCAGCCGGCGCTCGGCCACGGCCGTGCTGAGTTCGGGCGAGGTGCGCAGCAGGATGTGGCGCACATGGGTCTGCGTGACCTCGTCGATGGACGGCAGCTTGCGCTCGATGAGCTTGAGCACGTGGAAGCCGGCGTCGGTGCGCAGCAGGGTGGGCGCGATCTGGCCGTCCTTCAGGTCCTTGGTCGCGTCGACGAAGGCGTCGGGCAGGCGCGAGGCCGGACGCAGGCCGATCTCGCCGCCGTTCTTGCGGTTGCCGTCCTCGGAGACCTCGCGCGCGACGGTGGCGAAATCCTCGCCCTTGAGCACGCGGTCCAGCGCCGCCTGCGCCAGCGCGCGCCGCGCCGCCACGGTGGCCGCATCGGCGCCTTCGGGCACCGTGATCAGGATCTGGGCGATGTCGGTGGGAGCATCGCCCTGGGCCTGGGCCCGCTGCTTGGCCAGGTAGGCGTCGATCTCGGCGTCCGAGACCTTGATGCGCTGGTAGACGTCGCGCTCGCGCAGCCGCTCGATCATCATCTGGTCGCGGATGTGCTCGCGGAAGCGGGCGTAGTCGGTGCCCTCGGCCGCCAGCCGCTGGCGCAGCGTGGCCAGCGAGATCTGGTTCTGGGCCGCGATGTTCTGCACCGCGCGGTCGACCTCGGCGTCATCGATCCTGATGCCGCTTTCGCGCGCGTTGCTGAGCATCACGCGCTCGTCGATCAGCGCGTCGGTGGCCTGGCGGCGCAACTCGGCCATCGGCGGCAGCTTGGCGCCGGGCCCGGCGGCCGCAATGGCCTGCTGCACGCGGCGCTCGATCTCGCCGGCGGTGACCACCTCCTGGTTGACGACGACGGCGATGTAGTCGCCATTGCGCAGGGTGCTGCGCTGGGCCGCGGCCTGGGCCGGGCCGCAGGCCAGCGCCAGGCCCACGGCCAGGAAGGCGCCGGCCCAGTCCAGGCGGGCGCTAGTCGCGGTACGGTGCAGTGGGGTCATAGGTGTCGCCTGTCGGGGGGGTGTCGTGCAGCAGGCGGTAGCCCGGAATATTGTCCTTCAACACCTGCAGCGGGTTGGAGCCCAGCCGCGACAGCCCCACCAGCTCGAGCTGGAACTCCAGCCGCGTGGTCGCCTCGCTGGTGCCGGTGGCCAGCCGCTCGGCCACCACGCGGGCCACCCAGCAGCCGGCGTCGTACTCGGCCCCCACCACCGAGTCGGTGATGCGGCTGTCGCGCAGGCTGTAGTTGAGACGGCCCACCGAGTACCAGGTTCCGCCGCAGGCCGCCCCCGCGGCATGGCTGGCCACGCGGTCCCCCGGGCGGCCGCCCCGCGACCAGATCGGCCACTGCCAGCCGAGCTCGAGCTGCTCGGTCAGGCCGCGGCTGAGCCGGTAGGTGGCGCTGAGGGTGCGGTAGGGCCCCGGCGCGTAGACCGCGCCGACGATCGAGCGCACCGAGCGGCCGATGGCGGGGCTGTACTGCAGCGTGGAGTTCAGCGACCAGCTCGGCACGAGCGAGGTCGAGCCCAGCAGCAGCACGTCCGACAGGCGCCGGCTGGTCGGTGGCCCGTCGGGCGTGCCGTCGGCTTGCGCGGTCTCGCGCTGGGTGCCGAACAGGTAGCGCTGCACCAGGCCAAGGCGCAGCGCCTCGGCCCCGCTCGTGGCGTCGATGAAGCGCGAGGTCACGCCCGCGGTCAGCGTGCTGCCGTCGGAAACCCGGTCCACGCCCGAGAACTGGTTGACGCTGTAGATCGAGCTGAAGTTGAAGTCCTTCGCCGCCGCGTCGTAGTTCGGCAGCTGGCTCTGCGGGCGGTACGGCGTCTGCGCATACAGCAGCCGCGGCTCCAGCGTCTGGCGGAAGGCATGTCCGAAAGCCACCGTGCGGCGCTCGAAGTCCAGGCCGGCGTCGACGCTGAAGGTGGGGATCGTGCGCGTGACGCGCTGGCCGCCGGCGGCCGCGGGGTCGGCGTCGAGGTAGGTGGCCGAATTCAGGCTCAGCCGCGGCACCACGAACCAGCCCGGCTCGCGCCAGGGGTGGCTGAGGTCGCCCAGCAGGTGCAGGCGCACCCCGCCCTCGCGGCCGGCGCGCGCGGCCTGGCCGGCCGGCAGCGTGAAATGGTTGTACTCGGTCTGCAGCGCATAGCGCCAGCCGCCGCGGCGGCCGTCGAGCTGCAGGCCCAGCTGCGGGCTGCGCTGGTAGGGCGCCACGACGATGGGATCGGCGGCCGAGCCCTGCAGCACCTGCCAGCCCTGGGCGCGGGCGTACAGCAGGCCGGTGCCGCCGGCCAGGGCGAAGGGCCGCTCGAGGTCGGCCCGCTGCGCCAGCAGGCGCGGCGTGAGGCTGCGCGTGGCGCTGGGAAAGTCCTTCCACCAGCCGTCGTCGGACACGTGCACCGCGTCGATGCCGTAGCGCGCGCCCCCGGCAAGCTCGCCGCCGTGCGTCCACTGCAGCGCATTGCGCGCGCGCCCGGTGAGCCGGTCCAGGGGCAGCCAGCTCAGCGCGGCGGTGCCCTGCATCGAGGGCTCGAGGTAGCGGAACTCGGAGTCGAGCGCGAAGCCGCGCCGGCTGATGGCGCGCGGCGTGAGCGTGGCGTCGCGGTTGGGGGCGATGTTCCAGTAGTAGGGCACCGCGATCTCGACGCCGCTGCGGCTGTTGGTGTCGAAAGTGGGTGGCAGCCAGCCCGACTGGCGGGCGTTGGACAGCGGAAAGCTCAGCGTCGGCAGCGCCAGGATCGGCACGCCCAGGAAGTGCAGCACCGCCCCGCGCGCCACGCCTTCGTCGGTGGCGGTGTCCAGGGTCACGCTGTCGGCGCGCAGCAGCCAGTCGGGCTCGGCGCTGCCCACGCGCTTGCAGCTCGTGTAGTCGACGTTCGTGGCGCGCGAGTGGTCGGCGTCGATGAAGTCGATGCGGTCGGCGCGGCCGTGCGAGCCGAGCTGGGTGAACTGGAACTCCGGGCGCAGGAAATAGCCGCTGAAGCGCTCGACCTGCAGCTGCATCTCCGGGCCGCTGTAGACGGCGCCGTCGTGCTTGACGCGGACCTGGCCGCGCGCGGTGGCCACGTCGCTCGCGGCGTCGTACGACAGGTGATCGGCGTGGACGACGAGGCCGCCGCGGCGGTACTCGGCATCGCCGTCGGCGGTGGTCAGGAAGTCAGGCTGGCTGACGATGCGGCGTGCCTGCAGCACGCTGGGCAGCGCTCGCGCCGCGTCGCCCTGCGGCAGCGGGTGCAGCGACAGGCTGGGCTGCAGGGCCGGCGCGCCGATGGAGGCCACCGCCGCTGCGGCTGCAGAGGCCGCCGATGCCGCCAGTGCCGGTGATGCCGGTGATGCCGCCGAGGCCGGCGCCTGCGAGGCTGCCGTGGCCCGGCCGATGGTGGGTCCGGCCGCCAGGGCCGCGGCCAGGGCCAGCGCAGTGGATCGCATCGGGCAAGCGGAAGGCGCGCGGGCTGCAGGAAGGTCGGGCCGGGGTCGGAGCGGACGAGTTTATCCGCGCCCGCTGCCTCGCCCGGCGCCGGCCGGCTCGGCGGTCGAGCGTCTTTCGGGCGGGTGCGCGGGCAGGGTCTTCCGGCTCCGAGCCCGTCAGGCCGGTGGCCGCGTGGCGCAGCCCGCCGCGGCGAGCCAGGGGTCGGCATCCTCGCCGCCGAAGATCTCGAGCAGGAAGTCGACGAAGGCCCGCGTGCGCGCCGGCAGGTGGCGGCGCGAGGGCATGCCGGCCCAGAGCGTCACGTCGAACAATCGCCAGGCCGGCAGCACGCGCTCGAGGGCGCTTTCCATGAGCGCGTCCTCGATCACGTAGGAGGGCAGCCCCGTCACGCCCAGGCCGGCCAGCGCCGCGGCGTACATGGTGTCGACATGGGAGGTGGCCAGCGCCGAGTGGCGCGAGCGCGCCAGCGTGTACGACTCGGCCCCGGGCTGGCCCGGGGTGCCGCTGTAGAAGACGATGCCGCCCTGCAGCGCCGAGTAGGGCGGTACCACGGCCTCGTGCCCGGCCAGCTCGCTCGGATGGGCGGGGCGGCCGCGCCGCTCGAGGTACTCGGGCGCGGCGCAGAGCACCACCTCGGCGCGCGCCAGGCGGCGCGCGATGAAGTCGCCGTCGGGGGCGTCGCGGCGCTGGAAGACGGTGATGTCGTAGCCCTCGTCCACCGTGTCCACCGGACCGGGCGAGGCGATCTCCAGCGTCGTCTCGGGGTAGCGCGCCTGGAAGCGCGGCAGGTGCTTGGCGATCTGGTGCACCGCCACCGCAGGCGGGCACAGCACGCGCAGGTGGCCGCGCGGCAGCTGGGTCGACTCGCTGGCCAGGGCCTCGGACTCCTCGATGTCGATCAGGATCGCGCGCACCTTGTCCAGGTACTGCTCGCCCACCTCGGTCAGGGCGATGCTGCGCGTGGTGCGGTTGAGCAGACGTGCGCCGAGGTGGTTCTCGAGCTCGGCCACGATGCGCGTGACCACCGGAGGCGCCAGGTCGAGCGCGCGTGCCGCGCGGGCAAAGCCGCCTTCATCGATGACGCGGGCAAAGACGCGCATCGCGCGCAACTGGTCCATCGGCTCTCTTCCTCCAATCGGAACGCTCCGTTCCCGAGCGTCTCATTTATCTCGCGGGCCTGCCTGCCTACAGTTGCATCCATCGATGAGACCCCCGCGTAAGAAGACTCACCGACGCGGCGACGAAGACCTCGAAGCCGCTGCCAACCGCTCTCTCATCCCCCGACACCGTCACCAAGGAAACCCGCCATGAACACCAAGCAACTCTTCGCCCTGGCCGCCCTCACCGTCGCCGGCTCCGCCGCGCTCGCCCAGCAGCCGGCGCAGACCGTCACCGTCACCGGCGCGCCGTTCCGCGCCTACGTCAGCGAGACCGAAGGCCTGGTCACCGGCACGACGGCAGCGCCCAGCACGCTGACCCGCGCCGAAGTCACGGCCGCCGTGCTCGAAGCGCGCGCCGCGGGCCAGTTCCCGTTCGTGAGCGAGGTGCAAGGCTACCGCGTGGCGATGGCCGCGGATGCCGGCAGCGCGCTGAGCCGGGCCGATGTGCGGGCGCAGAACACCCTGGCTGCGCGCCAGGCCTACGCCAGCGAATTCCCGGGCGGCTGATCGCCCCGCACCGGCTCCGGTCGGCAAGCGGCTTCCTGATCGAGGACGCTGGCCGGCTGCAGCCGGGACCTTGGGTGCGGTACGGCGGCGGCCCGACAATCGCGCGCCATGGAACACCTCGCCCCCCTGATCGACCTCGTCCTGCACGTCGACGTGCAGCTCAAGCACTTCGTGCTGGCCTACGGCGGCTGGGTCTACGCGCTGCTGTTCGCCATCGTCTTCGTCGAGACCGGCGTCGTGGTCATGCCCTTCCTGCCGGGCGACTCGATGCTCTTCGTCGTGGGCGCGCTCTGCGGCCTGGGCCTGATGAACCTGCCGCTGACGCTGTCGCTGCTGATCGCCGCGGCGGTGCTGGGCAACCAGACCAACTACACGATCGGGCGCCGGATCGGGCCGCGCGTGTTCGCCTGGCCCGAATCGCGCTGGTTCAACCGCGCCGCGTTCGACCGCATGCATGCGTTCTACGAACGCTGGGGCGGCGTGACGCTGGTGCTCGCGCGTTTCATGCCGTTCCTGCGCACCTTCGCGCCCTTCGTGGCCGGCGTGGCGCAGATGACGCGGCGCCGCTTCACGTTCTACGACGTCACGGGCGGCGCGCTGTGGGTCGGCAGCCTGACCCTGGCCGGCTACTGGTTCGGCAACCTGCCCTGGGTGCAGGCCCACCTGAGCCGCATCATCTGGGCGATGGTCGTGATCCCGGCGCTGCTGGTGCTGGCCGGCGCGCTCAGGGGCAGGCTGCGATCACCTGCGCCACCGCAGCCGTGAGCTTCTTGCCGTAGGGCAGGTGCAGGAATTCGTTCGGGCCGTGGGCGTTGCTCTTGGGCCCGAGCACGCCGCAGACCAGCATCTGCGCCGCCGGGAAGCCCGCGGCCAGCATGCTCATCAGCGGGATCGTGCCGCCCTGGCCGATGTAGCCCACCGGCGCGCCGAACTGGGCGTGCGACGCGTCGTTCAGCGCCTGCTCGAGCCAGGGCGCCAGCGCCGGCGCGTCCCAGCCCGTGGCGCCCAGGGCCCCGGCGCGGCCGTCGGGCTGGAACGTGACGCGGGCGTTGCAGGGCGCGTCGCTCTCCAGCAGCGCCTTCAGCCGCAGGCTGGCCGCATGCCCGTCCACGTGCGGCGGCAGCCGCAGCGAGAGCTTGAATGCGGTGTAGGGCCGCAGCACGTTGCCGGCATGGCCCAGGGCCGGGAAGCCGTCGGCCCCGGTCACGCTCAGCGTGGGCCGCCAGGTGCGGTTGAGCAGGCCCTCGACCGGGTCGGTGGTGGTGGGCAGCGTGGGCCCGCCGTCGGCGCCGCAGGCCCAGGGCATGCGCTTCCAGACCTCGTCCTTCAGGATCGCCGCGGTGGCGCGTGCCTGCGCCACGCGCGCCGCGGGGATCTCGCAGTGGAAGCTCTCGGGCAGCAGCCGGCCGGTGGCGCTGTCCTCCAGCCGGTCGAGCAGGTGGCGCAGGATGCGGAAGCTCGACGGCACCAGCCCGCTGGCGTCGCCGGAATGCACGCCTTCGCTGAGCACCTCGACCTTCAGCGTGCCGCTGACCATGCCGCGCAGGCTGGTCGTCAGCCAGAGCTGGTCGTAGTTGCCGGCGCCGCTGTCCAGGCACACCACCAGCCCGACCCGGCCCAGGCGCGGTCGCAGCACGTCCAGGTAGGCCGGCAGGTCGGGGCTGCCGCTTTCCTCGCCGCTCTCGATCAGGCCCACGCAGCGCGGCCGCGGCAGGCCCTGGCGGTCGAGCGCCTCGATCGCGGTGATCGCGGCGTAGACGGCATAGCCGTCGTCGGCGGCGCCGCGGCCGTAGAGCAGGCCGTCCTCGAGCTTGGGCGTCCAGGGGCCGAGGTCGCGGCGCCAGCCGTTGAACTCGGGCTGCTTGTCGAGGTGGCCGTACAGCAGCACCGTGTCGCCGCTGCCGGCGGCGCCGCCGGCAGCGGGCCGGGTGGCGGGGATGTCGAAGAACAGCACCGGCGTGCGGCCTTCGAGGCGGATCACCTCGAGCTTCAGGCCGGGCACCCGCCGTGCCTCGACCCAGGTCGCGGCGTCGCGCACCACGCGGTCGAGCAGGCCATGCGCGGCCCAGTCGGGGTCGAACATCGGGCTCTTGGCCGGCACCGCCACGTAGTCGAGCAGCGCCGGCACGATGCGCTCGTCCCAGGCCTGGTCGCAGTAGGTGGACAGCGCGGCGATCTCGGCGGCCTCGGGCGGGCGCAGCGGTGCGTTCATGGACGGGCTCCTTGCAAGGCGTGCAAGAGGCAGTTTAGAGCCGTGCCAGCCAGGCGGCGAGCGTGGCCTGCACCGACTCGCGCTCGGGCTCGTTGAAGATCTCGTGCGCCAGCGCCGGGAAGCATTGCGACTGCACCTGCTGCGGCGGCGCCGCGGCCGCGAAGGCGGCGCTGCCCGCCGGCCGCACGCAGCGGTCGGCGCCGGCCCACAGCAGCAGCGTCGGCGTGCGCCAGGCCGGGGCGCGCTCGGCCACCCGCTGGCCGGCGTCGAGCATGAAGCGCAGCAGCCGGGGCGTGATGCGGTCGTGCACCAGCGGGTCGGCGCGGTAGGCGCGCACGGTCGCCTCGTCGCGGCTGATCCAGTCCGGCTGCAGCCCGTTGCCCAGGCGCAGCCCGGGCGCCAGCCGCGACAGCGCGCCCAGCAGCAGGCGCTGGCCGGGGCGCAGGCCCAAGTCCAGCGCCGGCGATGAAAGCACCAGCGCGTCGACCTCGCGCGCCCAGCGTGCGGCATGGCCCTGGGCCGATTCGGCAACGAAGCGCGCCGCAATCAGGCCGCCCAGGCTGTGCCCGAGCAGCACGTGCCGGCCCCCGGGGCCGCGCAGGTGGTCGACCACGGCCGACAGGTCGCGCAGCAGGGCCTGGCGGTCGGGCACGAAGCCGCGCGGGCCTTCGCTGCGGCCGTGGCCGCGCTGGTCGTGCCCGGCCACGTGCCAGCCCTGGGCATTGAGCACCGCGGCCAGGGCCGCGTAGCGTTCGATGTGCTCGCCCAGGCCGTGCACGATCTGCACCGTGCCCCGCGCCGGCTGCGCCGCGGGCCAGCGGCGCAGGTGCAGCCGCAGGCCGTCGGCGCACCGCAGCATTTCCATCGCCGGTGGGAACCCGCTGCCCGGTGGAAGTTCGCCGGCCTGGGCGGTGGGGGTCACGCGGCGCCCTGGGGCCCGGACCGCGGCTCGGCGCCGGATGCGGCGTCGCGCGCCGCCGCCAGCGCCTGCCAGCAGGCCCGGGCGGCGGGTCCGGCCCGGGCCAGCAGCGTGGCCGTGCCGGTCGGGGTCTGCGCAGAGGGCGTCCCGGCTGGATCCAGCGGAGAGGGCGTCCCGGCCGAGGTCGGTCGCGAGGCCGTCGCGACCTCGGGGCCAGCCTCCCCGCTGCTGCTGCCCAGCGCGGTGGCCAGGCGGTCGGCGAGGTAGAGGTGATGCAGCGCCGGCGAGGCCCCGGGCTGCAGGCCCGCGCGCGAGACTTCGGCGGCCGGGCGCAGCAGCGCCGGCGGCAGCTGCCAGTGGCGGGCGATCGGCAGGCACAGGCCGTCGCGCGCCGCCGCCAGGGCGGCCGCCAGTGCCGGGCCCGGGTGCAGCGCCGGCCCGGCCTGGGCCGCGTCCAGCGCGCGCAGCACCACGCCCCAGCCCGCGCCGTGCACCAGGGCCAGCAGGTAGGCGTCGAAGGGGTCGAGCCCAGCGTCCTGCGCCAGCGCGGCGCACAGCTGGGCCTTGCGGTCGGTGTGCGTCCACAACCAGGCGGCGCCGCGCGCGGCCAGCTCGCCGCTGCGCGGATCGGCCACCGGCCTGAACACGATGCGGGCCACCGCGCGCCGCAGGCCGTCGGCGCCCAGCACCCGGATCGCCTGCGCCAGGTCGACCACCGCCTCGCCGTGCCGGTACAGCGCCCCGTTGGCCAGCGCCAGGGTCTCGGCGACCAGGGTCACGTCGCGCGACACATGCTCGGCCAGCACCGGCAGCGACCAGGCCGGCCCGCGCAACTGGGCCAGCACCTGCGGCACCACGCCGGCGGTGCGCGGCAGCAGCGTGGCGTCGGGCGGGCTGGCCGACGCCCGCTCGGCCAGCCGCTGCAGCGCGCGCTGCACGCCGCCGTCCAGCGGCGCCTGCGCATCGGCCGGGCGCTGCAGCAGCAGGGCGACGAAGGCGAGCTCGGCCTCGGGCTGGCCGGCCAGCAGGTCATCGCCCGGTCCGCCGGCGGCATGGCTGGCCGGGCCGGGCTCGGCCGCAGCCCGCTCGGGGGCCCCTCCGGAGGCGGGCCGGGATGTGGGTCCAGATGCGGGCCCGGATGCGGGCCCGGATGCGGGCCGGGATGCGGGTCCGGAGGCCGACGCTGATGCCGGCCCTGGCGCGACCAGGCGCCGCCACCAGCTCTTCATCGGGCGGGCCCGGCCATCACAGCTTGAGGTCGTAGTCGATCGTCACGGGGGCGTGGTCGGAGAAGCGCTGCTCGAGGTAGATCGCCGCCTGCCGGGCCTTGGCGGCGATGGCCGGGGTGGCCAGGTGGTAGTCGATGCGCCAGCCCACGTTCTTGGCGCGCGCCTGGCCGCGCTGGCTCCACCAGGTGTACTGCTCGGGGTGGGGGTTGAGGCTGCGGAACACGTCGACCAGGCCGCCGGCAGTCAGCAGCCGCGTCATCCAGGCCCGCTCCTCGGGCAGGAAGCCGCTGTTCTTCAGGTTGCCCTTCCAGTTCTTCAGGTCGATCTCCTGGTGGGCGATGTTGATGTCGCCGACCAGGATGAACTCGCGCTCGGCCTTGAGCTTCATGAGGTGCGGGAACATGCGCGCCAGGAAGCGGAACTTGGCCGCCTGCCGCTCTTCCCCGCTCGAGCCGCTCGGGAAGTAGCAGCTGATGACGCTGAACCGGCGCCGCGCGGTGTCGAAGCGGGTCTCGATCCAGCGGCCCTCGGGGTCGAACTCGCGGCTGCCCCAGCCGGCCACGATGGCGCTGGGGGCCTTGCGCGTGTACAGGCCGACGCCCGAGTAGCCCTTCTTCTCGGCCAGGTGGAAATGCCCGGCCAGCGCCCCCAGCCGGTCGAGGCGGCCGTCGATCTGCTCGGCCTGGGCCTTGACCTCCTGCACGCCAATACAATCGGCACCCGCGTCCTGGGCCCAAGTCACGAAGCCCTTGTCGGCGGCCGATCGAATGCCATTCAGATTGAGCGTGATCAGCCGAAACACCCAGACGACCCCTGTGACCGCAAGATGAGCCCCGCACAAGCCCCGACCCTGGCCCGCGAATTCGTCGAGTTCGCGGTCGAGGCCGGGGTGCTGCGGTTCGGCGAGTTCCGAACCAAGGCGGGTCGGCTCTCGCCTTATTTCTTCAACGCCGGCGGCTTCGACGACGGTGCCAAGCTCGCCCGGCTGGCGGAATTCTATGCACGCCGGCTGCTGGCGCCCGATGCGCCCGCCTTCGACATGCTGTTCGGCCCCGCCTACAAGGGCATCCCGCTGGCGGCGGCCGTGGCGGTCGCGCTGGCGCAGCACGGCCGCAACGTGCCGTTTGCCTACAACCGCAAGGAAGCCAAGGACCACGGCGAGGGCGGCAGCCTGGTCGGCGCCCCGGTGCGCGGCCGGGTGCTGATCGTCGACGACGTGATCTCGGCCGGCACCTCGGTGCGCGAGTCGGTGGCGCTGATCCGCGCCGCCGGCGGCGAGCCCTGCGCGGTGGCCATCGCAATGGACCGCCAGGAGCGCGCCGGCGACGAGGCCGCGCCGGCCGAAAGCGCGGTGCAGCACGTGCAGCGCGCCTTCGGCCTGGCCGTGGTGGCGGTGGCGACGCTGGCCGACCTGCTTCAGCTGCTGGCCGCATCGGGCGCCCCGGCGCTGGCTGCGCACGCCGCGCCGGTGCGCGCCTACCGCGAGCGCTACGGGGTTTGAGCGTGCCCCGTCCTCCGCTGCCCCCGCGGCGTCGCCCGCGCCTGGCCCTGGCCCTGGCGGCCACGGCCGCCTTCGCCGCCGCGGCGGGGCCGATGCGGGCCGCGGCGCAGTCCGACAGCAAGCCCACCGGCGCGATCTACTCCTGCATCGACGACCACGGGCGCCGGCTCACCTCCGACCGCCCGATCGTCGAGTGCATCGCCAAGGAGCAGCAGGTGCTCAACCGCGACGGCTCGCTGAAGGCGATCCAGCCGCCGACGCTGACGGCCGACGAGCGGGCGGCGAAGGAAGCCCGCGACCGCGCCGCCGCGCTGGCGCGGGCCGCGCAGGCCGACGCCGTGCGGCGCGACCGCAACCTGCTGGCGCGCTACCCCGACGAAGAGGCGCACGACCGGGCCCGCCAGGCGGCGCTGGACACGGTGCGGGTGGCGATGAAGGCCACGGCCGAGCGCCTGCGCGAGCTGGCCGCCGAGCGCAAGCCGCTGCGCGACGAGGCCGAGTTCTACGTCGGCAAGCCGCTGCCGATGAAGCTGCGTGCCGCCATCGACGCCAACGACGCTGCCGTCGATGCCCAGCGCGAGGCCGCGGCGACGCAGCAGGCCGAGCTCGACCGCATCAACCACCTGTACGACGCCGAACTCGCGCATTTGCGCAAGCTCTGGGCCGGCGCCACCCCGGGCTCGCTGGGCACCGTCGGCGGCACCGGCACGGCCGGCGCCGCGGGGCCGCGCGCCACCCAGGTCGGGCGCTGAGCGCCCGCGCGCGCCGGGGCGTGGGCGGCCTCCGGTGGGCTCAGGCGGGCTCAGCCTTCGGCCAGGCGCTGCCGCAGCAGCTCGCCGGCCTGGGCCGGGTTGGCCTTGCCGGCGCTGGCCTTCATCACCTGGCCCACCAGGGCGTTGAAGGCGCGCTCCTTGCCGGCGCGGAACTCGGCCACCGACTTCGGATGGGCGGCGAGCACCTCGTCGACGAGGGCCTGCAGCGCGCCGGCGTCGCTCATCTGGCGCAGGCCCATCGACTCGATCAGCGCGTCGACCTCGCCGCCCGGCGCGGCCCACAGCGCGTCGAAGACCTGGCGCGCACCGCTGCCCGAGACGGTGCCGTCGGCGACGCGGCGGATCAGCCCCGCCAGCGACGGCACGGTCACGGGCATGGCCTGGATCGACAGGCCGCTGTCGTTGAGCCGCTTGGAGACCTGGCTCATCAGCCAGTTGGCGGCCAGCCTCGGCTGGCCGCAGGCGTCGCGCAGCGCCTCGTAGCAGCGCGCGAAGGCCAGGCTCTGCGTCATCGCCGCACCGGCATCGGCGCTCAGGCCGTCGGCCTGCTGGAAGCGCGCGGCCATCGCCGCCGGCAGTTCGGGCATCGCGGCGCGCACGCGCTCGACCCACTCGGGCTCGATCACCAGCGGCGGCAAATCGGGGTCGGGAAAGTAGCGGTAGTCGTGCGCGTCTTCCTTGCTGCGCATGGCGCGCGTCTCGCCCGCGTCGGGGTCGAACAGCACGGTGGCCTGCTCGACGGCCAGGCCGTCCTCGAGGCGGTCGATCTGCCACTGCACCTCGATGTCGATGGCCTGCTGCAGGAAGCGGAAGCTGTTGAGGTTCTTGATCTCGCGCCGCGTGCCGTAGGCCGCGCCGGGCTTGCGCACGCTGACGTTCGCATCGCAGCGGAAGCTGCCTTCCTGCATGTTGCCGTCGCAGATGTCGAGCCACACCACCAGCGCGTGCAGGGCGCGGGCGTAGGCCACGGCCTCGGCGCTGCTGCGCATGTCGGGCTCGGAGACGATCTCCAGCAGCGGCGTGCCGGCGCGGTTCAGGTCGATGCCGGTGGCGCCGGAGTAGCCCTCGTGCAGGCTCTTGCCGGCGTCCTCCTCGAGATGGGCCCGCGTCAGCCGCACCGAGCGCGGCGCGCCGTCGAGCAGGAATTCCACCCGCCCGCCCTGCACCACCGGAATCTCGTACTGGCTGATCTGGTAGCCCTTGGGCAGGTCGGGGTAGAAGTAGTTCTTGCGCGCGAAGATCGACTGCGGCGCCACCTTCGCGCCCACCGCCACGCCGAAGCGGATCGCGCGCTCCACGGCGCCGCGGTTGAGCACCGGCAGCGTGCCCGGCAGCGCCAGGTCGACCGCGCAGGCCTGGGTGTTGGGGGCGGCGCCGAAGGCGGTGCCGGCGCCGCTGAAGATCTTGCTCGCGGTGGAGAGCTGGGTGTGGGTCTCGAAGCCGATGACGACCTCGTAGCCGCGGACGAGTGGGCTGGCGGGCATGGTGCTCAGACGCCCGCGGGGACGCGGGTGTGGAAATCGGTGGCCTGCTGCAGGGCGTGCGCGGCCTGCAGCAGCGTGGCCTCGTCGAAGTAGTTGCCGATCAGCTGCAGCCCCACCGGCATGCCGTGCTCGCCGAAGCCCGCCGGCACGCTCATGCCCGGCAGCCCGGCCAGGCTGGCGGGCAGCGTGAAGATGTCGGCCAGGTAGTTCTTCACCGGGTCGTCGCCCTGCTCGCCGATCTTCCAGGCCACCGTCGGGGCCACCGGCCCGGCGATCAGGTCGCAGGCTTGGAAGCAGGCCTGGAAATCGTCGGCGATCATCCGGCGCAGCTTCTGCGCCTGCAGGTAGTAGGCGTCGTAGTAGCCGTGCGAGAGCACGTAGGTGCCGATCATGATGCGGCGCTTGACCTCGGGCCCGAAGCCTTCGCTGCGCGTCTTCTTGTACATGTCCAGCAGGTCGTCGTACTGCGCGGCGCGGTGGCCGTAGCGCACGCCGTCGAAGCGGCCCAGGTTGGAGCTGGCCTCGGCCGGCGCGATCAGGTAGTAGACCGGGATCGCCAGCTCGGTGCGCGGCAGGCTGACTTCGACCAGCGTGGCGCCGAGCTTCTCCAGTTCGGCCAGGGCGGCGCGCACCGCAGCGGCCACGTCGGCCGCGAGCCCGGCGGGGAAGAATTCCTTCGGCAGCCCGATGCGCAGGCCCTGCAGCGGCCGCGCCGCGGTCGCGCCGGGGCGCGGCTGCCGCATCAGCGCCGGATAGTCCTGTGGCGGTCGCTCGGCGCTGGTGGCATCGCGCTCGTCGAAGCCGCTCATTGCCGCCAGCAGCAGCGCGCAGTCCTCGGCGCTGCGCGCCAGCGGGCCGGCCTGGTCCAGGCTGCTGGCGAAGGCGATCATGCCCCAGCGGCTGCACACGCCGTAGGTGGGTTTCAGGCCGGTCACGCCCGAGAAGCTGGCCGGCTGGCGGATCGAGCCGCCGGTGTCGGTGCCGGTGGCGGCCGGCACCAGTCGCGCGGCCACCGCCGCCGCCGAGCCGCCCGACGAGCCGCCCGGCACGCGCGAGCGGTCCCAGGGGTTGCGCACGGCGCCGAAGGCCGAGTTCTCGTTGCTGGAGCCCATCGCGAACTCGTCGCAGTTCAGCTTGCCCAGCGTCACCATGCCCGCGCCCGGCGGGCCCGCGGGCTCGCCGGCGCCCAGCCGCGCCACCACGGTGGCGTCGAAGGGGCTGGCGTAGCCGGCCAGCATCTTCGAGCCCGCGGTGGACGGCAGCCCCGAGCGCGCATGGTCGGTGACGAAGATGTCCTTGTGCGCCACCGGCACGCCGGTCAGCGGGCCGCCCTCGCCCCGGGCGATGGCGGCATCGGCCGCGGCGGCGGCAGCCAGTGCGCGCTCGGCATCGACGGCCAGGAAGGCGCCGAGGTCACGCTGCCGCTCGATCGCCCCGAGCAACTCGCGCGTGAGCTCGACGCTGGACAGCTGGCGCGCGGCGAGCGCGCGGCCCAGCGCCGCAATGCCCATCAGGCGTAGCGGGCTCAAGCGACGACCCCCGTGCCGTGCACGGTGGCGCGGGTGCCGGCAGGGGCCCGGGCGGCGCTCGCCAGGAAGCCTGCTTGCGGTGCACTGCGGTGCGGGCCCCTGCGGGCGGCCGGGCGGAGCGTCATTCGATCACCCGCGGCACCAGGAACAGCCCGTCGTCGACGGCCGGCGCGCTGCGCTGGTTGGCCGCGCGCGCATCGGGCTCGGTCACGCGGTCCTCGCGCAGGCGCAGGCGGGCCGCCTGCACCGCCGACAGCGGCGTGTACAGCGGCTCGACGCCGCGCGTGTCGACGGCGCTCATGCGGGCCACGATGCCGAAGAAGCCGTTGAGCTGCTCGAGCATGCGCGAGCGCTCGGCGTCAGAGAGTTCGAGCCGCGCCAGGTGGGCGATGCGGCTCACGTCCTGCAGGGTCAGGGTCATCGTCTGGAATCGTTGGGCGTGGGGTCGGCGCCGCGGCGCCGCGCGGCCGTGCCCGAGGCCCTGCGGCTGCTGAAAAATGCAGCGCTCTGCCTCGGTCGCGGCGATTGCATACGTTATTATCTCCGGTTACCTGCAAGCCCCCTGGGCGGCCCCGTCGGCAGCGTATCGTCGAGGGTGGCCGGTGAACCCGACATAGCCCGGAAAGCGGGTGTCAGCCCAGTGACTTCGCCGGCCCGAACCCTTCCCGGGGGGCGCCTCGAGCGCCGGCCCGGGCCCCGTTTCCAGCCCTCCTGACCCCCAGCGCACCGCGGCCCCCGCCCCCAGCCCGTCGCACGGCCCCGCCCGCGAATCCCGCCCTCGCCCGCAACCCGCCGCCGACCCCGCCCACCGCCGCAGCCGCGCGCACCAGCCCCTTTGCCCCACATGTTCGCTGCCTCCCTGCGCCGCTATTTCTCCACCGACCTGGCCATCGACCTCGGCACCGCCAACACGCTGATCTACGTGCGCGGCAAGGGCATCGTGCTCGACGAACCCTCGGTGGTGGCCATCCGCCACGAAGGCGGTCCCCAAGGCAAGCGCACGATCCAGGCCGTGGGCAAGGAAGCCAAGGCCATGCTGGGCAAGGTGCCCGGCAACATCGAGGCCATCCGGCCGATGAAGGACGGCGTGATCGCCGACTTCACCGTCACCGAGCAGATGCTCAAGCAGTTCATCAAGATGGTCCATCCGCGCTCGGTGCTCAGGCCCAGCCCGCGCATCATCATCTGCGTGCCCTGCGGCAGCACCCAGGTCGAGCGGCGCGCGATCCGCGAGAGCGCCCTCGGCGCCGGCGCCTCCGACGTCTACCTGATCGAGGAGCCGATGGCCGCCGCCATCGGCGCCGGGCTGCCGGTGTCCGAGGCCAGCGGCTCGATGGTGGTCGACATCGGCGGCGGCACCACCGAGGTCGGCGTCATCAGCCTGGGCGGCATGGTCTACAAGGGCAGCATCCGCGTCGGTGGCGACAAGTTCGACGAGGCCATCATCAACTACATCCGCCGCAACTACGGCATGCTGATCGGCGAGCCCACGGCCGAGAGCATCAAGAAGACCATCGGCAGCGCCTTCCCCGGCAGCGAGGTCAAGGAGATGGAAGTCAAGGGCCGCAACCTCAGCGAGGGCGTGCCGCGCAGCTTCACGATCAGCAGCAACGAGATCCTGGAGGCGCTCACCGACCCGCTGAACCAGATGGTGAGCGCGGTCAAGAACGCGCTCGAGCAGACCCCGCCCGAGCTTGGCGCCGACATCGCCGAGCGCGGCATGATGCTCACCGGAGGTGGTGCGCTGCTGCGCGACCTCGACCGCCTGCTGGCCGAGGAGACCGGCCTGCCGGTGCTGGTGGCCGAAGACCCGCTGACCTGCGTCGTGCGCGGCTGCGGCATGGCGCTCGAGCGCATGGAGCGCCTGGGGTCGATCTTCACGTCCGAGTGATGACGGCCGCCGTCGCCGCGCGCCGGCCCCCCGCAGGGGCCTGAACCGCCGACCCGCCCGACCCGCCATGCCGCTGGGCACGCTCGACCGCACGCCGCCGCCCTTCTTCCGGCAGGGCCCCTCGGCGCTGAGCAAGCTCGTCTTCTTCTCGGCGCTGGCGCTGTTCCTGATGGTGGCCGACGCCCGCTTCAAGCTCGCCGGCCCGGTGCGCCAGGCGCTGGCCGTGGTGTTGCTGCCGCTGCAGCGCGCGCTGGCGGTGCCGGTGGAGATCTGGCAGGGCGGCGGCGCCTATCTGCAGGGCCTGCACGCGGCGCAGCAGGCGCAGCTGGCCGCCCAGGCGCGGCTGGTGGCGCAGTCGGTGCAGGCGCAGCGCACGCAGCAGCTGGCGCAGGAGAACGCGCGGCTGCGCGCGCTGCTGGGGCTGCGGCCGGCGCTCACGCTGCGGTCGCAGGCGGCCGAGGTGCTGTACGACGCCGCCGACCCGTACTCGCGCAAGGTCGTCATCGACCGCGGCGCGGCCCAGGGCGTGGCCCCCGGCTCGCCCGTGGTCGACGAGGCCGGCGTGCTGGGCCAGGTCACGCGCGTCTACCCGGCCACGTCCGAGGTCACGCTGCTGGCCGACAAGGATGCGGCGATCCCGGTGCTCGACACCCGCACCCAGCAGCGCGGCGCGGCCTTCGGCGCGGGCGGCAGCCCGGGCCGGATGGAGCTGCGCTTTGTCTCGGCCAATGCCGACATCCGGGTCGGCGACACGCTGGTCACCAGCGGGCTGGACGGCGTGTACCCGCCGGGCCTGGCGGTGGCGCGCGTGACGGCCGTCGAGCGCCGCGTCTCCACCGGCTTCGCCCGCGTGCAGCTCGTGCCGCAGGCCGACCCCGACGGCGTGCGCCAGGTGCTGGTGCTCGACCCGGTGGCGCTGCAGCTGCCACCCAGGCCGGCGGCCGCGCCGGCCTCGGCGCCGCCGCGCCGGCCCGAGCCGGGCCCGCGGGGCGAGAAGTTCGACAAGCGCCTGAAGCTCGACCGCGGCGGGCCCGGCGCCAAGGGGCTGAAATGAGCCCGCAGGCTTTGCCGAGGGCTCGATCCCGCCTGGCGGGACCGGCCGCAGGCCGTAGGGTGCCGAATGAGAGCCCGCAGGCTTTGCCGAGGGCTCGATCCCGCCCGGCGGGACCGGCCGCAGGCCGTGGGGTGCCCCAGTGAGCAACATTATGCCGCGCGGCTCCGACCAGCTGCTGTTGCCGGTCAACCCGCTGTTCATCGCGCTCTCGCTCGGCCTGGCCTTCGCGTTCGAGCTGCTGCCGCTGGGTCGCCAGCCGGCGATGCCCGACCTGCTGGCCCTGGGCCTCGTGTTCTGGAACGTGCACCAGCCGCGCCGCGTGGGCGTGGGCGTGGCCTTCGTGTTCGGGCTGCTGATGGATGTGCACCAGGCGGCGCTGCTGGGCCAGCATGCGCTGGCCTACACGCTGCTCAGCTTCGCCGCCATCGCCATCCACCGCCGGCTGCTGTGGTTCGGCCTGGGCGAGCAGGCGCTGCAGGTGCTGCCGGTGTTCCTGGCGGCGCACCTGGTCTCGCTGCTGGTGCGGCTGCTGGCCGGCGGCATGTTCCCGGGCTGGAGCGTGTTCGCCGCCGCGCTGTTCGAGGCCGCGCTGTGGCCGCTGGCCACGCTGGTGCTGCTGGCGCCGCAGCGCCGGCCGCCGGATCCTGACCAGAACCGACCGTTATGAATCCCCCCCGGAGCGCCTTCGGCGCCTCCCCCCCCAGGGGGGCGACCCCAGCGGACCGGCGGAGCCGGATCCGCGGCGTCCGCTGGATGAAGGCAAGAGCGGCGCGTTCATGACCGAGCTCAAGGACGTCGAAGGCGAGATCGGGCGCTTCCGCGGGCGGCTGTACGCGGCGGCCGGCTTCGTGCTGCTGGCGTTTTCGCTCCTGGTGGCGCGGCTGGTGGACCTGCAGGTGTTCCGCCACGACGAGCTCGCGACGCAGGCCGAGAACAACCGCATCGCGGTCGTGCCCATCGTGCCCAACCGGGGCGAGATCGTCGACCGCCACGGCGTGGTGATGGCCACCAACTACTCGGCCTACACGCTGGAGATCGCGGCGTCGCGCCTGCGCGAGCCGGCCCAGCTCGACGCCCTGATCGACCAGCTCGCCACCGTGGTGACGATCGAGCCGCGCGACCGGCGCCGCTTCAAGCAGCTGCAGGAGGAGCTCAAGGGCGCCGACTCGCTGCCGATCCGCACCCGCCTCACCGATGCCGAGGTCGCGCGCTTCCTGGCCCAGCGCTACCGCTTCCCGGGCGTGGACGTGAAGGCGCGGCTGTTCCGCGACTACCCGCTGGGTGCCACCGCCAGCCATGTGCTGGGCTACATCGGCCGCATCAACGAGGCCGAGAAGACGGCGATGGAGGACTGGGACGAGGCCGACCAGGCCAACTACCGCGGCACCGAGTCGATCGGCAAGCTCGGGGTGGAGCAGAGCTACGAGCGGCTGCTGCACGGCACCACCGGCTTCGAGGAGGTCGAGACCAGCGCCGGCGGGCGCGCGGTGCGCCGCCTGGGCAGCCAGCCGCCGATCCCCGGGGCCACGCTGCAGCTGTCGATCGACGCCCGGCTGCAGGCCCTGGTCGAGCGCCTGTACGGCAAGCGCCGCGGCGCGCTGGTGGCGATGGACCCGCGCAACGGCGAGGTGCTGGCCTTCGTCAGCATGCCCACCTTCGACCCCAACCTCTTCGTCGACGGCATCGACAGCGAGAACTGGCGCGCCCTCAACGACTCGCCCGACAAGCCGCTGCTGAACCGCGCGCTGCGCGGCACCTACCCGCCGGGCTCGACCTACAAGCCCTACATGGCGCTGGCCGCGCTGGCCACCGGCGTGCGCACGCCGCAGCAGACCATCGTCGACCCGGGCTACTTCATGTTCGGCAGCCACAAGTTCCGCGACGACAAGGAAGGCGGCCACGGCGTCGTGGACATGTACCGCTCGCTCGTCGTCTCCTGCGACACCTACTACTACCGCGTCGCCGCCGACCTGGGCGTGGACGCCATCGCCGAGCACATGCGGCCGTTCGGCTTCGGCGAGCCCACCGGCATCGACATCCAGGGCGAAGCGCGCGGCGTGCTGCCCTCCGAGGCCTGGAAGCGGCGCGTCTACCGCAAGCCCGAGCAGCAGCGCTGGTACGCCGGCGAGACCATCTCGCTGGGCATCGGCCAGGGTTACAACAACTACACCGTGCTGCAGATGGCGCAGGCCCTGTCCACGCTGGCCGAGGGCGGCCGCCACTTCGTGCCGCACCTGGTGCACGAGATCGTCGACCCCGAGACCGGCCAGCGCCGGCTGATCGCGCCCAAGCCGCTGCCCACGGTGCCGATCGACCCGGCCGCGCTGGCGGTGGTGCGCCAGGCGATGATCGGCGTCAACGCCGACCCGCAGGGCACGGTGGGCGAGGTCGGCGTGTTCAAGGGCGCGCCCTACGTCTCGGCCGGCAAGACCGGCACCGCGCAGGTGGTGGGCATCAAGCAGAACGAGAAGTACAACGCCAAGGCCCTGGGCGACCGCCTCACCGACCACGCGCTCTACGTGGTGTACGCGCCGGCCGATGCGCCGCGCATCGTGGTGGCGCTGGTGGTCGAGAACGCCGGCTTCGGGGCCTCGGCCGCAGCCCCGATCGCGCGCCGCGTGCTCGACTACGAGCTGCTCGGCCAGTACCCGAGCGAGGAGGACATCGCCGCCACCGCGCTGGGCAAGACCACGGCGCCCATCGGCACGCCGAGGCGCGCCGCCGACGTGCCGCTGCCCGGCGAGGCGCTGGGCCCGGTGGCGACGGCGGCCCCGGCCTCCTCGGCCCCCTCGGCGGCAGCCCCCGTCACGCCCGGCGCGGCCCCCGCGGCCGCCGCGTCGGCGCCCGCCGCGCTGGCCCTGCGATGAACGCCGTCCTCAGCCGCCCGAAGCTGGCCTGGCGGCTGCGCCGCGCCTTTGCCGGCTTCGACATCCCGCTGCTGCTGGCGGTGCTGATGCTGGGCACGATCGGGCTCGTCGCGATGTACTCGGCCGGCTTCGACGACGGCACGCGCTTCCCCGACCAGGTGCGCAACATGGCGTTGGCGCTGGGCGTGCTGTTCCTGTCCGCCCAGGTGCCGCCGCAGAAGCTGCAGCGGCTGGCGGTGCCGCTGTACGTGGCCGGCGTGCTGCTGGTGGCGATGACGGCCCTGCCGGGCCTGGGCATCACGAAGAAGGGGGCCACGCGCTGGCTCAACCTGGGCGTGGTCATCCAGCCCAGCGAGATCCTGAAGATCGCGATGCCGCTGATGCTGGCCTGGTGGTTCCACAAGCGCGAGGGGCAGCCGCGGGTGCGCGACTTCGTCGTCGCCGCCGTGCTGCTGCTGGCGCCGGTGGCGGTGGTGGTCAAGCAGCCCGACCTGGGCACCGCGCTGCTGATCCTGGCCAGCGGGGTCTACGTGATGTTCTTCGCCGGGCTGTCCTGGAAGCTGGTGCTGCCGGTGCTGGCCACCGGCGCCGTCGTGGTGGCGGCGGTGGTGCTGAACGAGCACCGCCTCTGCGCCCCGGGCGTGAACTGGCCGCTGCTGCGCGACTACCAGCAGCACCGCATCTGCACCCTGCTCGACCCCACCACCGACCCGCTGGGCAAGGGCTTCCACATCATCCAGGGCATGATCGCCATCGGCTCGGGCGGGGTCACCGGCAAGGGCTTCATGCAGGGCACGCAGACCCACCTCGAGTTCATCCCCGAGCGCACCACCGACTTCATCTTCGCCGCCTTCTGCGAGGAGTTCGGCCTCGTCGGCGTGGGCGTGCTGCTGGTGGGCTTCACCTTCCTCATCTTCCGCGGCCTCGTCATCGCCGGGCAGGCGCCCACGGTGTTCACGCGGCTGCTGGCCGGGGCGGTGACGCTGAGCTTCTTCACCTATGCCTTCGTCAACATGGGCATGGTCAGCGGCATCCTGCCGGTGGTGGGCGTGCCGCTGCCCTTCGTCAGCTACGGCGGCACTGCCATGGTCACGCTGGGCCTGGGCCTGGGCATCCTCATGTCGGTGGCGCGCAGCCGTCGGCTCATGCCGTCGTGAGGCTGGGCGTGGCGGCCGGTGCGAAGCGCACGCTGAAGCGGGCGCCCGGCGACGCCGGCGGCGCTGGGCCCGACAACGCCTGCGGCGTTGGGGCGCGGGCGTCGTCCAGGCTCAGCGTCGCGCCGTGGCGCTCGGCCACCTCGCGCACGATGGCCAGGCCCAGGCCGCTGCCTTCCGCCGCCGCGTCGGGCAGCCGGTAGAAGGGTCGGAACACGGCCTCGCGCTCGGCGCTCGGGATGCCCGGCCCGCTGTCCTCCACCTGCAGCAGCGCGCCCTCGCCGCCTGTGGCGGCGCGCACGCGCGCCGTGACGGTGCCGCCGGCGGGGGTGTACTGCAGCGCGTTGTCGAGCAGATTGCGCACCAGCTCGCCCAGCAGCACCGGCTCGGCCTGCAGCCGGGTGGCCGGCGAGGGCTCGGGCCCGTCGTAGCCGAGGTCGATGCGGCGCGCCAGCGCCTGCGGCACGAAGTCGCGCACGACGTCGCGCGTGAGCGCGGCCAGGTCCACCGTCTGGCGCCGCAGGGCCTGGCCGGCATCCTCGGCGCGCGCCATCGCCAGCAGCTGGTTCACCATGTGCGAGGCGCGCTGCGTCGAGTGCGCGATCTGGCGCAGGGCATGCCGGACCGCGGCCGGGTCGCTGCGCCCGCCGTCGAGGGCGCGCGCCGCCAGCTCGGCCTGCATGCGCAGCCCCGCCAGCGGCGTCTTCAGCTGGTGCGCGGCGTCGGCCAGGAAGTGGCGCTGCGCGGCCGTGCCTTCGTCGAGCCGGCGCAGCAGGTCGTTGATGGCGCGCACCAGCGGCGCCACCTCCTCGGGCACGTCGCCCTCGGCGATGGCCGACAGGTCGGTGCTTTCGCGCCGGCGGATGCGCTGCTGCAGCTCGGCCAGCGGGCGGATGCCGCGGGCCAGCGCGAACCACACCAGCAGCACCGCCAGCGGCAGGATCGCGAACTGCGGCAGGATCAGTCCCTTGATGATCTCCGTGGCCAGGCGCGAGCGCTTGCCCAGGGTCTCGGCCACCTGCACCAGGGCCCGCGGCGGCGGCGACCCGGGCGCTGCCGCGGCGTCCGCGGCAGCGCCGGGCTCGGGCAGCCACAGCCACGCCACCCGCACCGGTTCGCCGTCGATGGTGCCGTTGCGCAGCTGCACGCCGGCGGCCGCGCCGGGTTCCTCGGCCGGCGGGCCCAGCGCGGCGGCGCCAGCCAGCAGCTCGCCGCCGGCGCCGCGCACCTGGTACCAGCTCAGGTCCTCGTCGTCCTGGCGCGTCAGCGGCGCGGCCAGGCGGTCGATGTCGGCGCGGCGCTGCGCCGTCGTCAGGCCCGGCGCCGCGGCGGTGGCGGCGGCCTGCTGCGCCAGCGCCCGCACCTCGTTGGCCAGCGCGCGGTCGAAGGGCTTGTCGGCGATGCCCTGCGCCACCATCCAGGTCAGGCCCAGGCTCATCGGCCACAGCAGCAGCAGCGGGGCCAGCATCCAGTCCAGGATCTCGCCGAACAGCGAGCGCGGCTCGCGCGCCGGCGCCATGCCCATTCAGGCCGCGATCTTCTCGAGGCAGTAGCCCAGGCCGCGCACGGTGGCGATGCGCACCGGGCCCTGCTCGATCTTCTTGCGCAGCCGGTGCACGTAGACCTCGATCGCGTTGTTGCTGACCTCCTCGCCCCACTCGCACAGGCGCTCGACCAGCTGGTCCTTGCTGACCAGGCGGCCCGCGCGCTGCAGCAGCACCTCGAGCAGGCCGAGCTCGCGCGCCGACAGGTCGACCAGCTGGTCGTTGAGGTAGGCCACGCGGCCGGCGGCATCGAAGGTCAGCGGCCCGTGCCGCAGCAGCTGCGAGGCCGTGCCCAGGCCGCGCCGCGTCAGCGCGCGCACCCGCGCCTCGAGCTCCTGCAGCGCGAAGGGCTTGGCCATGTAGTCGTCGGCGCCCAGGTCCAGGCCCTTGACGCGCTGCTCCACGCTGTCGGCCGCGGTCAGGATCAGCACCGGCATGCTGCTGCCTCGCCCGCGCAGCTTGCGCAGCACCTCGAAGCCGTGCAGCCGCGGCAGCCCGAGGTCCAGGATCAGCAGGTCGAAGGCCTGGGCCGAGAGCGCGGCATCGGCCTGGCTGCCGCTGTCGACCTGGTCGACCGCGTAGCCGGCGCCGCGCAGCGCGCGCAGCAGCCCGTCGGCCAGCACCTGGTCGTCTTCGGCGATGAGGATGCGCATCGGCGGGTCTCCGGCCGGCGACCGGCGGTCGCGCTGTTCGGGCCTGGCCTCGATTCTAGGAACGCGGCCCGCCCCCGCGTGGGGGCCACCCCAGGAGTTACCCCGAAGAAGCTGTACGAATATCCAGCCCTTGCGCCATAATCGCGGCCAACCAGGAGATCCCCATGGACGCACCCGTCAAAGCGCTCAACACCGAAAAGGCCAAGGCCCTGCAGGCCGCGCTGGCCCAGATCGAGAAGCAGTTCGGCAAGGGCTCGATCATGCGGCTGGGCGAAGGCGAGGTGATCGAGGACATCCAGGTCGTCTCCACCGGCAGCCTGGGCCTGGACATCGCCCTGGGCGTGGGCGGCCTGCCGCGCGGCCGCGTGGTCGAGATCTACGGCCCCGAGAGCTCGGGCAAGACCACGCTGACGCTGCAGGTCATCGCCGAGATGCAAAAGCAGGCCGGCACCTGCGCCTTCATCGACGCCGAGCACGCGCTCGACATCCAGTACGCGCAGAAGCTGGGCGTCAACCTGCAGGACCTGCTGATCAGCCAGCCCGACACCGGCGAGCAGGCCCTCGAGATCGTCGACGCGCTGGTGCGCAGCGGCAGCATCGACCTCATCGTCATCGACTCGGTGGCCGCGCTCACGCCCAAGGCCGAGCTCGAAGGCGAGATGGGCGACAGCCTGCCCGGCCTGCAGGCGCGGCTGATGAGCCAGGCGCTGCGCAAGCTCACCGCCACGATCAAGAAGACCAACACCATGGTCATCTTCATCAACCAGATCCGCATGAAGATCGGCGTGATGTTCGGCAACCCCGAGACCACCACCGGCGGCAACGCGCTCAAGTTCTACGCCTCGGTGCGCCTCGACATCCGCCGCATCGGCGCCATCAAGAAAGGCGAGGAAGTGATCGGCAACGAAACCCGCGTGAAGGTCGTCAAGAACAAGCTGGCGCCGCCGTTCAGGCAGGCGGAATTCGAGATACTCTACAATTCCGGCATCTCGCGTGAGGGCGAGCTCATCGAGCTGGGGGTCACTCACGGCCTGGTCGAAAAGTCCGGCGCCTGGTACAGCTACGGCGGGGATCGCATCGGCCAGGGCAAGGACAGCGCGCGCGCGTTCCTGCAGCAGCATCCCGACGTCGCCCGCGACATCGAGGACAAGCTGCGGGCCAAGTTGTTGACCAAGACGCCCGCCGGCGAACGTGAAGAGGTCGAAGCCTGAGCCCGACGCCGACGCGCCGGCGCATGCCCGGCGGGTCGCCATGGAACTGCTGGCGGCGCGCGATCATTCCCGCTTCGAGCTGAGTCGCAAGCTCATCGCCAAGGGACATGATCCCGGCGCGGTGGAGTCCGCGCTGGCCGATCTGACGCGCGACGGGTGGCTCGACGAGCGGCGTTTCGTGGAAGGCTACGTTCGCGCGCGCGCCGGGCGCGGATTCGGTCCGGTGCGTATCGCCCATGAGCTGCGTGAGCGCGGGATAGACTCAGGGCTGATCGCGGTCCAGGTCGACGAAGGCGGCCACGACTGGCGGGAACGCCTGCGCGCGGTGCGGCACAAGCGGTTCGGCGCGGCGCCGCCCAAGGATTTCAAAGACCGCGCCCGCCAGGCGCGTTTTCTTGAGTATCGGGGGTTTGCTCCGGAGCAGATCCGGAGCGTATTGAACGAAGATTGAACGGTTTTAGGTTTTCGAGCGGTCCACCCAGAGATCCCAACGGTGAGACGCTGGCAGCCGCCGCGCGGCGGGCACAGGTTTTTTTGTATTTTAAAAAATCGGCTCTTTAATATAGTGTCATGATCAGCAGCGCCGAATTACGCAATGCGTTCCTGGAGTATTTCCACCAGCGCGGCCACGCC
>JAGWMW010000021.1 GCA_028871575.1 Burkholderiales bacterium
CGTCGAGTTCGTGGCCCGCAGCAAGCAGCAGGGGCGCGCGATCCGGCTGCACGAGACGAGCCGCTTCGTGCGCGAAGGCGGCCGCTGGTACTACCTGGACGGCGACTTGCACTGACCGCGGTGCGCGGCGCCGCGCGCGTCAGACCGGCGTGTCGCGGCGGCCCAGCCGCCAGGCGGCCAGCAGGCTGGCCGCGGCGACACAAGCCACCGCCGCCCAGAGCACGGTGCGCAGCCCGAAGGCCGTGCCCAGCAGGCCGCCGGCCAGCGCGCCGGCGATCGTCGCCAGCTGGCCCGCGCTGCGGATGCCGGCATCGGCGCGCGCCAGCAGCGCCGGCGGCACTGCCGTCTGGCGCAGGCTGCGGTCGTGTACATCGAGCAGGGTGTGGCCGGCATCGCCCACCATCTGCTGCGTGATCAGCCAGGCCGCGGCCCAGCCCACGCTGCCGGCCAGCGGCACGCAGGCCCAGCCCAGCGCCATCACGGCCAGCCCGCCGGCCATCGCCCTGCCCGCGCCGAGCCGGCGGCCGATCGCCGGTGCAGCGGCCGCCCCGGCCGCCGAGCCCACCGCGCCGAGCGCGAACACCAGGCCCAGCACGCCGGTGGACAGGCCGAGTTCGCGGCTCACGAACAGCATGTAGCTGGTGCCGCTGGCGGCCGCGCCGAAGGCCAGCAGCGCTTCGACACCGACCACCGCGCGCAGGGCCGGCCGCTCGGCGATGGCGCGCCAGCCGGCGAGCGCCTCGTGCCATTGGCCGCGCCAGCCTGACGCCGACTCGACGCTGGCTGCGGCCGGCGTTTCAGCCACGCCACGCAGGCACAAGGCTGAAGCCGCGTAGCTGAGCCCATCGACCAGCAGCGACAGCGCAACGCCCAGGCCCTGGTAAAGCCAGCCGCCGAGGGCGAAGGCTGCGGCCTCGGACACGCTGCCGGCGATCGAGAGCTGCGCGTTGCGCCGCGGCAGCTCGGCCGCCTGCACGCGCTGCGCCATCCAGGCCGAACGCGCCAGTTCGAAGGCCATCGTCAGCAGCCCGCTGGCTGCGGCCACCGCCACGAGCAGGCCGAAGCCTGCGGCGCCGCGCCACGCCGCGAACCCCAGGCCCGCCAGCAGCACGCACCGCGCGCCATCGGCCAGCAGCATGGTCGCGCGCTTGCCGCGGCGGTCGACCCAGCGCCCCAGCCACAGGCTGCCGACGGCACCGGCCGCCACGTCGGCCAGCAGCAGCGCGGCCATCTGCAGCGGCGTGGCCTGCAGCTGCAAGGCCGCGAGCCAGGGAATCGCGAGCCGGCTCAGCATGCTGCCGAAGTTCGAGATGCCTTCGGCCGCGAGCACGCGGCCGAAACCGGCAACGCCCGCCGGCATGGGCTACGCCACCTCGTGCCCGATGCTCGCCTGCCAGACGCGGTACCAGTCTTCGGCGCTCAGCCGAATGGCGAGCGCCGCGACCGCCTCGCGCAGCGCCTCGATGCGACCGCTGCCGGTGATGGGCCGCGGTCGCGCCGGGTGGCGCAGGATCCAGGCGTAGGCCATCGTCGCCACCGAAGCCCCATGCGCCGCGCCCAGCGCCTGCAGCACCTCGCGCACGCGCTGCGCCTGCGCGTCCGAGGCGCTGAACAGCCGGCCGCCGCCCAGCGGCGACCAGATCATCGGCCGCAGGCCCAGGTCGACACATTGCGCCAGCGTGCCGTCGGCCAGCGCCTGCAGCTGCAGCGGCGAGAACTCGATCTGGTTCGTCAGCAGCGGGCAGCGCCGGTGCAGCATCGCCAGCTCGTGCGGCGCATGGTTGGAGACGCCGAAAGCCCGCACCTTGCCCGCGGCGCGCAACTGCTCGAAGGTCTCGGCCAGCTCGTCGGGGTCCATCAGCAGATCGGGCCGGTGGATCAGCAGCAGATCGATGCGGTCGGTGCGCAGCGCGCGCAGCGAGGCCTCGACCGAGGCGGTCACGTGCGCGCGCGAGCTGTCGTAGGACTTCAGCGCATGCGCCGGCCGCGCCGGGCTCACCAGCTTGATGCCGCACTTGGTGACGATCTGCAGCCGCTCGCGCAGCCCCGGCGCGGCGGCCAGCGCGGCGCCGAAGGCCGCCTCGACCCCGTAGCCGCCGTAGATGTCGGCATGGTCGAAGCTGGTGATGCCCAGCGCCAGCGCCTCGCCGATCCAGCGCACCAGCGCCGGCGTGTCCAGCCGCCATTCCTGCAGCCGCCACAGGCCGGCGACGATGGGCGAGAGGGTCAGCGGGGAAGCCAGGGGCTGGTCGGGCACGGCGCCACGATAACCTCCCGGCGGCCGGTCACTTCAAGTCGCCCGCCAGGCTGGCCAGGGTCTCCGGCGCCACGCTCACGTGGGCCGGGTAGTTTCGGTGGTCGCAGCCGACCTTGACGGCCGCCCCGGCGCGGATGGCGTCGCGTTCGGCGGGGCCGAACTCGAAGCGCACGAAGTGCACGGCCGAGGTCTTCTCCTCGGTCTCGCGGTCGAGATCCTCGTCGGCGATGGCATAGACGCGGGCATGGCCCTCGACCTCGACGAACATGCGGTCCTCGACGCCGATCAGCCGCGCCAGCTCGCGCTTGCGCTCGTGCGGGTCGGGGTACTCGATCAGCAGCGTCGCCTTCCAGTTGCTGCCGTCGGGCACGAGGGCGGCATAGGCGTCGATCTCGCTCTGGATGCCCTCCTCGTCGAAGATCTTCTCGATGTGCAGCATCTCCTGGATCTGGCGCCGGATCGTGCGCTCGTCCTCGAACTGCAGCGTCAGATGCTCGCCCAGGCGCACGCTGCGCAAGCGGCGGTGGGCGATGGCTTCGGGCTTGCTGCTCTTGCGGATCTTGGCGTAGGCCTCCAGTCCGAGCAGGCTGTCGCGGGTGATGGGCATGGGCTTCACTCCAGTCCGTAGGCGCGGCGCACCAGGCTCAGCGGATGCTGCAGCGCGCGGGCCGGCGTGCCGGCCGCGGCCATGCCCTGCGCGATGTGGTGGCCGGCCAGCGCGCAGTCGCTGCTGATGACGTCGGGCTCGTCCTTGGCCATCGCCTTGAACACCGGCCGGCCGATCTTCATCGCCACCGGGTGGGTCGCGGTCTTCACGCCGTAGGTGCCGGCGTGGCCCGAGCAGCGCTCCACCGTGTTCAGCTTGACCTCGACCGTCTGGCCGATGAGCTTGAACATCTCTTCCGTCTTCTTGCCGATGTTCTGCACCCGGCCGTGGCAGGGGATGTGGTAGCTGACGCGGCCCAGCGCGGCCTTGAAGTCGGTCTTGAGCAGGCCGTCCTTGTGGCGCGCCATGAAGTACTCGAAGGGGTCGAACATCGCCTCCTTGACGCGCTGGGTGTCGGCGTCGCCCGGAAACATCAGCGGCAGCTCCTGCTTGAACATCAGCGTGCAGCTGGGCACGGCGCTGACGATGGCCCAGCCCTCGCGGGCGTACTTCGCCAGCACCGGGACGTTGGCCCGCCAGGCCGCCTCGACCGACTTCAGGTCGCCGAGCTCGAGCTTGGGCATGCCGCAGCACTGCTCCTTCTCGACGATCTCGTAGGGGATCTCGTTGTGGTCGAGAAGCTTGATCAGGTCCTCGCCGATGCCGGGCTCGTTGTAGTTGACGTAGCAGGTGGCGAAGATCGCCACCTTGCCCGGCGTGCGCTGGCCGTTGACGGCGGTGAACGCCGGGTTGTTCATCGCGCGGCCCCAGCGGAAGCGCTGCGGGGCCAGGCCCGGCATCCAGGCCTGGGGATGGACGCCGAGCGCGCCGTCCATCAGGCCGCGCACGGCCTTCGTGCCGTTGAGCGCATTCACCGCCTGCACGACGACGGGGATGCCGGCGAAGCGGCCGTGGGTGTCGGTGCTGGCGAGGAACTTCTCCTTCGCCGCGACCTCGCCGCGCTCGAACTTGATCGCCTTGGCGCGCAGCATCAGGTGCGGGAAATCGAGGTTCCAGGCGTGCGGCGGCGTGTACGGGCACTTCGTCATGTAGCACAGGTCGCACAGGTAGCACTGGTCGACCACCTTCCAGTAGTCGTCCTTCTTCACCCCGTGCACCTCGCCGTCGGCCGTGGCATCGACCAGATCGAACAGGTTGGGGAAGCTCTGGCACAGGCTCACGCAGCGGCGGCAGCCGTGGCAGATGTCGAACACGCGCTCCATCTCGGCCAGGGCCTTGCCCTCGTCGTAGAAGTCGGGGTTCTTCCAGTCGATCGCGTGCCGGGTGGGGGCTTCGAGATTGCCTTCGCGCATGGCAGGGTGTCTTGCGGTGGGGGTCGTCAAAAGAACAAGGGGCACGAAGCCCCCTGTTCCAGGTGCGGTCGGCAGCTCAGTCGACGAGGGCGTCGAGGGCCTTCTGGTAGCGGTTGGCGTGCGAGCGCTCGGCCTTGGCCAGGGTCTCGAACCAATCGGCGATCTCGTCGAAGCCTTCCTCGCGCGCCTGCTTGGCCATGCCCGGGTACATGTCGGTGTACTCGTGCGTCTCGCCGGCCACCGCCGCCATCAGGTTCTGGCGGCTGCTGCCGATGGGCAGGCCGGTGGCCGGATCGCCCGAGCCGTTTTCGAGGAACTCGAGGTGGCCGTGCGCATGCCCGGTCTCGCCTTCGGCGGTGGAGCGGAAGAGCGCGGCGACGTCGTTCTGGCCTTCGATGTCGGCCTTGTTCGCGAAGTACAGGTACCGGCGATTGGCCTGCGATTCGCCGGCAAAGGCGTCCTTCAGGTTCTGCTCGGTCTTGGTGCCTTTCAAGCCCATGGGATGCTCCTGGAATGGGGTTATCGGGACGGTTGCGATGCGCCGGGTGCCTCGGGGGGAATGCCCCGCCGCATGGAGCGCGAGGCTAGCAAACCGGGCCGGGCCCGGCCAATACAAAGCGTCAATGCGGCCCATAGCGCAGACCCCCGGGGCCGCCCGGCCCCCGCAGCGCGCTGCGCCGCACGCTCACCGCAGGCCCAGCAGGCGCAGCGCGAGTTCGTGCAGGCGGCCCTGCGGGTCGGCCAGGCCGCGCAGCACGGTGAAGTGGTCGCAGGCCGGCAGCGTCTCGCACACCGGCACCGCCGTCGGGCCCCAGACGTCTCGGATCAGCGTCGCCTGGCGCCTGAACTCGTCGCTCTCGTCCATCCCCACGACGGCATACAGCTTGGCGCCCTTGGGCCGGGGGAAGAAGGCCGGGCTCAGCCGCGCGACCGAGGAAGGCGTCAGCCTCAGGTCGCCCTGCACGAAGGGCGCATGGCGCAGCGGCTCGAGGTCGTACAGGCCCGAGATCGACAGCGCCCCGCTGAGCGGCTGCTGCGGCAGCGCCTCGTCCACCTCGCGCCAGCGGCAGCTCAGCAGCAGGGTCGCCAGATGGCCGCCGGCCGAATGGCCAGCGACCGCGATGCGCGCAGGGTCGCCGCCGAAATCGGCCGCATGCCGCCAGACCCAGGCCAGGGCCGCCGCCATGCTCAGGGCGATCTGCTCGACGCCGACTGCCGGGCACAGCGGGTAGTTGGGCAGCACCACCATCGCCCCGTCAGCGTTGAACGACGGGGCCACGAAGGCGTGGTCGGCCTTGTCCAGCGACCGCCAGTAGCCGCCGTGGACGAACACCAGCACCGGCGAGCCGCCCGCCACCGGCCGGGCCGCGGGAAAGACGTCCAGCGTCTGCCGCTCGCCGTTGCCGTAGGGCACATCGAGGTGTGCCGGGCTTTGGCTCCGGGCCAGCGCCGAGGCGGCGCGCCAGCTATCGATCACCTCGCCGTGATTCGCCACCCGGGCCCGGTTGTTGTACTGCGCATCCAGCCAGGCCGGGTCGAATCGGGGCTTCATCGTCGGGTCTCCATGCCAGCGCGGGCCGCGCATGTTAATCGCCGCCGCAAGGCAGTGATAAACTCGCAGGCTGTCGTGGGGGCGTAGCTCAGCTGGGAGAGCGTCGCGTTCGCAATGCGAAGGTCAGGAGTTCGATCCTCCTCGTCTCCACCACCGTTTTGAAGGCCAGGCCCTCATATCGATGACGGCCTGGCTTTTTCTTTTTAGCGCACTCCATGCAAGCCGGCGTGACCCGAGTTCACGCGGCAGGCACTTCCGCGGCGACACAGCGTCCGGCCAGCGATTCACACCGAAGCGGCTGCAGGGCCCGCCCCGACTCGAATGAGGCCACGCGGCGGATTCACGGGCCAGCCGGACACCGCCGGCACGCTGGCCAGCGCCGGGGCTCGCTACTGCAGCCGCATCGCCTGGGGAGCTTTGGGGCGCCGCACCCGACGGCTGAACGAAGCACCCAGCAGCCCGAGCGCCGCGAGCGCCAGGGTTGCGGGCTCGGGGACGGTCTGTGCAGCCAACTGCCCGCGGATCTCCCCGGCAGGGTAGTTCGCCGTGTGCATGTCGATGTAGATGTCACCCGAGTTCATGGCAAGAACGAGATCGGCGAACGAGTCGGTGGAGTAGCCGAGCGCCAGCCCTGCCCCGTAGCCGTTGTCGACCGCAAGTTGCAGGACATCCACGCTGCTGCCGCTCGGGGGTACGCAGTCGGTGAACACCAAATTGCAGTTCAGGACCGTCCGCGCCGGGTCATCGAGCACCTCATGAAAGAAGTAGGTGTTGGGGTCGGCCACCGAACGGCTGACGCCGGCAGGGGCGAAGTGGAGGTGGGCGCGGTCGGCCGGCCCGGACAGGCCGGACCAGGTCACGTCGGTGGTCACGGTGAACAGCGTGTCGTCGAGCGTCACCAGCGCCGTTCCGCTGGCAGTCGACGCGCTGCCGCCCCCATCCACGACCTGCGCTGCGGTCAGGTCGGCGGTGTACCGGATGAGGCTTGCGCCGGCCGGCGCTGCGGCCGCCAGCCCCGCCATGGCGACCAGGAGGGCGATCTTGCCTTTGACGTTCATGGGGTCCCCCTCGGTCGCTGTGCTCGGATCGAGTATGCAGACGACGGCCGAGAGGGCAACCTTCAATCGAGGGGACGCCGAACGCGCACAGCCGCTCCAGCCTGGAGTGCCAAGCCACCTGCGTGCGAGGCGCCTTGTCGACTGGGCTCAGGCCGGCTGCGGGTTGACGAACTCCCCGGCCCGGAGGCTTCGCCCGGCCGCGAAAGTCGCCCCCGTGCGCCCGCGAACCCGGGGCTCGAGCCCTTTCATCGGCCGGCCACTCGAGCAGCCTGCGCCAGCGGCTCTGCTTCGGCCGACCCGTCCTGCTCGAGCAGCGCCAGGCATTCGTCGATCAGCGCGTGCAGCCGGGCCACGCGCTCGGCGCCGATCCGGCCGTTGAAGGCCTGTTGCGCGCGCTTCCAGGCGCGCTGGGCCTCGGCCCGCTTGGCCAGGCCCAGCGCGGTGGCCCGCACCTGGCGGCTGCGCCCGTCGTCGCCCGCCTCCAGCACCGCCAGCCCCTGCGCCAGCAGCGGCTGCAGGTTTCGCGTCAGGGTCGAGGCGTCCATCGCCATCGCCGCAGCGAGCCGGCCCGGCCGCACCGGCCCCAGGCGGACGATGTGCGAGAGCAGCGAGTACTGCGTGGTCTTCAGGCCGGCCGTGCCGAGTTCGGCGTCGAACCGCTGGCTCACGCGGCGCGAGAGCTGGCGCAGCTTGAAACTGCTGCAGCCCGTGGGCGAGGCCGCAGGCGCGGCCTCGCGGGGACGGGGCCGCAACGACGGAGACCGGTCGGTGATCGTCATCGGATTATTGTAGCTACAATCATTGCAACTGCAACCGATGCCGAAGCTCCATGATCGCCCAGCTCATCGCCAACTCCCTGCAGCGCCGCGGCCTGCACTACGCCTGGGTGGTCGCCGGCGTCACCTTCCTGGCCCTGCTCACCACGTCGGCGGCGCTCGGCCTGCCCGGCGTCATGCTGCAACCGCTCAGCCGCGAGTTCGGCTGGACCACCGAGCAGCTGTCCTCGGTGTTCGCCGTGCGCTTCGCGCTGTTCGGGCTGCTGGGGCCGTTCGCGGCCGTGTTCATCGCCCGCTTCGGGCTGCGCCGCATCATGGGTGTGGCCGCCGGGCTGATCGCGCTGGCGATGGCGCTGGCCCCGGCCGTCACGCAGCTGTGGCAGCTGTTCTGGCTGTGGGGGCTGGTGCTGGGCTGCGGCACCGGCCTGACGGCGCTGGTGCTGGGCGCGATGGTGGCCAGCCGCTGGTTCACGCGCCACCGCGGCCTGGTGGTCGGGCTGTTCGCGGCCAGCACCGCGACCGGTCAGCTGCTGTTCCTGCCGCTGGCGGCCTGGATCGTCCAGCACCTGGGCTGGCGCTACGCGGTGCTGCCGGTGGTGGCGGCCTGCGCCGGCGTCGGCCTGCTGGCCACGCTGTTCATGCGCGACCACCCGCAGGACCTGGGCCTGCGGGCCTGGGGCGAGCCCGTCGGCGCGCCGGCGCCCGCCCCCGGCGCCCCCGTGCCGCTGAGTCCCTGGGGCCCCTTCTCGATCCTGGCCGAGGTGGGCCGGCAGCCCGTCTTCTGGCTGCTGGCGGGCAGCTTCTTCATCTGCGGCCTCAGCACCAACGGCCTGGTGCAGACGCACTTCATCTCGCTGTGCGGCGACCATGGCCTGGGCCCGGTGCCCGCGGCGTCGGTGCTGGCGATGATGGGCGCCTTCGACCTGGTGGGCACCACGCTGTCGGGCTGGCTGTCCGACCGCTACGACAACCGCAAGCTGCTCTTCTGGTACTACGGGCTGCGCGGCCTGTCGCTGCTCTTGCTGCCCTACTCCACCTTCACGCTCTACGGCCTGTCGCTGTTCGCGATGTTCTACGGGCTGGACTGGATCGCCACCGTGCCGCCCACGGTCAAGCTGGCTGCGCAGGCCTTCGGGCGCGAGCGCGCCGGGCTGGTGTTCGGCTGGGTGTTCGCCGCCCACCAGCTGGGCGCGGCCGTGGCCGCCTGGGGCGCGGGCCTGACGCGCACGCTGCTGCTCACGTACAACCCGGCGCTGTTCGCCGCCGGCACGGCCTGCCTGGTGGCGGCCGGGCTGGTGATGGCGATCCGCCGGCCCGCGCCGGCGGCCGCCGGCGACCGACAATCGGGCGTCCCCCACGCCCGCCCCAAGCCGCCTTGACGCCGTCCGCGCCGCGACCCGACCGCGACCCCGGCCCTGCCGTCCCGCGCGACGGCCTGTCCACGCCGCAGCGCTACTTCGCCATGGCCACCGTGCTGTGCGGCATCTCGCTGTGCGTGCTCGACGGCACCGTGATGAACCTGGCGCTGCCGGGCGTGGCGCGCGACATGCACGTCGGCGCCTCCGAGGTGATCTGGGTCGTCAACGCCTACCAGGTGTCGATCCTGGCCCTGCTGCTGCCGCTGGCCAGGCTGGGCGAGCTGCACGGCTACCGCCGGGTCTACCTGGCCGGGCTGGCGCTGTTCGCGCTGTCGTCGCTGGCCTGCGTGGTGTCGCGCTCGCTGCCGGTGCTGAGCGCGGCGCGCGCCTTCCAGGGCATGGGCGCGGCCGGCATGTTCGCCATCAACGCCGCCCTGGTGCGCGCCATCTACCCGCGCAGGATGCTCGGGCGCGGCATCGCGCTGAACTCGGCCGTGGTCGGCATCGCCTCGGTGGCCGGGCCTTCGGTGGCGGCGCTGGTGCTGTCGGTGGCCTCCTGGCCCTGGCTGTTCGCGATCAACGTGCCGCTGGGGGCCGCGGTGTGGTGGCTGGGCCGGCGCAGCCTGCCGGCTCATCGCGGGGCCGACGCAGCCCCTGGCGCGGGCAGCGGGTTCTCGTGGCCCGACGCGGCGCTCAACGTCGCCCTCTTCTCGCTGCTGTTCCTGGGGCTGGACCGGCTGGTGCCGCGCGACGCGCAGGCCGCCGGCCCGGCGGCGCCGCTGCAGGGCGCGGCCCTGGTGGGGGCCGGCCTGCTGCTGGGCGCGGTGTATGCGCGGCGGCAATGGCGGGAAGCGGTGCCGCTGCTGCCGATCGACCTGCTGCGCATCCCCGTCTTCAGGCTCTCGATGTGCACCTCGATCGCGGCCTTCGCGGCCCAGATGCTGGCCTCGATCGCCCTGCCCTTCCTGCTGCTGCGCGACCTGGGGCGCAGCCCCGGCGATGCCGGCCTGGTGCTGACGGCCTGGCCCATCGCCACCGTGGTGGTGGCGCCGCTGGCGGGCCGGCTCATCGGGCGCGTGGCCGACGGACTGCTGGGCGGCGTCGGCCTGATCGCGCTGGCGGCCGGGCTGATGGCGCTGGCGCTGCTGCCGGCCCAGCCCGGCAACCTGGCGCTGGCCTGGCGGCTGGCGCTGTGCGGGGCCGGTTTCGGGCTGTTCCAGTCGCCCAACAACCACACGATCGTCACTTCGGCGCCCGCGGCCCGATCGGGCGCCGCCGGCGGCATGCTGGGCTCGGCCCGCCTCACCGGCCAGTCGCTCGGCGCGGCGCTGCTGGCGCTGCTGTTCAGCCCGGCCTTCGCCGCTCACGGGCGGGCGCCGGCGCTGGCCCTGGGGCTGGCGGCCGTGTTCGCTGCCGGCGCCAGCGTGGCCAGCCTGCTGCGGCTGAATGCCGCGCCCGCGGCGAGCGCCTGAGGCCCCGACAATCACCGCGCCCCCGGCCGGCGCCCGGCGCCTGCCCCGGCATCGACACAGGAGACCGCAACCGATGGCCACGCACACCCCGATGCCCCAGCTGGCCGACTGGATCGGCCGCGCCGAGACCGCACGCGACACCGCGGGCCCGAGCCCGGTGATCGCGCTCAACGCGACGCTGGACCACCCGCCGTTCGAGCCCGCGCCCGGCACCGCGCTGCCCCCGCTGTGGCACTGGCTGTACTTCCTGCCCGCGCACCGGCAGTCCGAGCTCGGGCCCGACGGCCACGCCCGGCGCGGCGGCTTCCTGCCGCCGGTGCCGCTGCCCCGGCGCATGTGGGCCGGCAGCCGGTTCGAATTCCATGCGCCGCTGCGCATCGGCGATGCGCTGGAGCGCCGCTCCACCATCGCCCAGGTCAGCAGCAAGTCGGGCCGCAGCGGGGCGCTGGTGTTCGTCGAGGTGCGGCACGAGCTGCACCGCAACGGCGCCGCAGCACCGGCCCTGCTGGAGTGGCACGACATCGTCTATCGCCCGGCCCGGCAGCCGGGCGATGCCGAGGGCACGCCGCAGCCGGCGCCACAGGACGTGGCGTGGGAGCGCACGATCACGCCCGACGACGTGCTGCTGTTCCGCTACTCGGCGCTCACCTTCAACGGCCACCGCATCCACTACGACCGCCGCTACGCCACCGAGGTCGAGGGCTACCCGGGCCTGGTCGTGCACGGCCCGCTGATCGCCACGCTGCTGCTGGACCTGCTGCGCCGCCAGTGGCCGCAGGCCGAGGTGGCGGCCTTCCGCTTCCGGGCCGTGCGGCCCACCTTCGACCTGCACCCCTTCCGCGTCTGTGGCCGGCCTGCCGGCGACGGCCGCAGCGTGCAGCTCTGGGCGCAGGACCATGAAGGCTGGCTGACGATGGATGCCACCGCCACCCTGCGCTGACCCCCCCGCGATACGGAGATCTCCATGGCTTCGACCCTCATCGACTCGGCCATCTTCCAGGGCATCTTCAGCAGCGACGAGATGCGCCAGGTCTGGTCCGACGAGAACCGCACGCAGAAGTACCTCGACATCGAGGCCGCACTGGCCCGGGTGCAGGGCCGGCTGGGCCTGATCCCGCAGGAGGCGGCCGACGAGATCGCCAGCCACTGCCGGGTCGAGCAGATCGACATGGCCCTGCTGCGGCGGCAGACCGAGCGCATCGGCTACCCGGTGCTGGGCGTGGTCTCGCAGCTGGGCGCGCTGTGCCGCGACCGGCTCGGCGAGTACTGCCACTGGGGCGCCACCACGCAGGACATCACCGACACCGCCACCGTGCTGCAGATCCGCGAGGGCCTGGCCCTGGTCGAGGCCGACCTGGCGGCCATCTCGGCCGCGCTGGCCCGGCACGCGAAGGCGCACCGCGACACGCCGATGATCGGCCGCAGCAACCTGCAGCAGGCCGTCCCCGTGACCTTCGGCTACAAGATGGCCGGGCTGCTGAGCGCCATCGAGCGCCACCGCCAGCGGCTGGCGCAGCTCAAGGCGCGCGTGCTGGTGGCCGAGTTCGCCGGCGCCGCCGGCACGCTGGCCTCGCTGCAGACCGGCGCCATGGCCACCCAGGCCGGCCTGTGCGCCGAGCTCGACCTGGCGCAGCCGCTGATCGCCTGGCACACCCTGCGCGACAACATCGCCGAAGTCGGCACCTTCCTCGGCCTGGTGGGCGGCACGCTGGGCAAGCTCAGCATGGACGTCAAGCTGATGATGCAGACCGAGGTCGGCGAGGTCTACGAGCCCTACGCCCACGGCCGCGGCAGCAGCAGCACGATGCCGCAGAAGCGCAACCCGATCAGCAGCTGCTACATCCACGCGGCCGTCAGCGTGGTGCGCCAGCACGCCGCGGCCCTGATGGACGCGATGATCGCCGACCACGAGCGCAGCACCGGCCCGTGGGAGATCGAGTGGATCGTGCTGCCCGAGGCCTTCTGCCTGATGGCCGGCGCCCTGAAGCAGAGCCGCTTCGTGCTCGAGGGGCTGGAGGTGGACGCGCAGGCCATGCGGCGCAACATCGAGCTCACGCAGGGCCTGGTGATGAGCGAGGCGGTGATGATGGGCCTGGGCCCCCACCTCGGCCGCGAGGCCGCGCACGACCTGGTCTACGACCTCTGCCGCGAGGCCGTGAGCACGCAGCGCCCGCTGCTGGACCTGCTGGCCGCGCACCCGGAGATCAGCCGTCACCTCGACCGCCCCGCGCTGGCGCGGCTGCTCGATCCGGCGAACTACCTGGGACAGTCGGGCGTCATGGTCGACCGCGTGCTGGCCTCGCTGGGCTGATGCCGAGGCGCGCTCGGCGGCCGGGGTCTGCGCCCGCGCCCGCCCTGCGGGCGCGGGACCGGGGCGGCCCGCTCAAGCCTCGAGCGCGGCCAGCACGCACCGGGTGGCGGCCAGCGCGCGGCGGGCGCGCTCGGTGGCGCCCACCGTCCGCGCCAGCTGCAGCGTCGGCACCTCGACGCTGAGCGCGATGTCGCGCGGCACGGCCCGCAGCAGCGCGGCCAGATCGAGCTCGCCCTCGCCGGGAAAGCGGCGCTCGGTGCGCGCCTCGGCCAGGATGGCCTCCATCGTCGGCGGGATCGCCGCGGGCACGTCGCAGAACTGCATGAACTTCAGCTGCGAGGGCGGGACGCCGGCGATGTCCTCGATGCGGCTGCGCGAGCGGCTCAGGTGGAAGGGGTCGATCAGCACGCCGGCGTTGGCCCGGCCCACCGCGGCCACGATGCGCGCGGCCTGCGGCAGATCCCGGGCGTCGGTCCAGGGCATGAACTCGAGGTTGGCGCTCAGCCGGTAGCGCGCGGCCAGCTCGCAGAAGGCGCCGAGGGTCTGGACCAGGCGCGCTTCGTCGGGGTCGTTGCCGGCCACCAGCAGCTGCGCCGCCCCCAGCCGGGCGGCGGTGGCCATCGCCGGCTCGTAGTCGGCCACGCGCGTGTCGGGCTTCAAGCGGAAGATCTCGACATCGAGCACCTGCACGCCGGTGTCGGCCAGGCGCTGCTCGAGCTCGCGCCGCATCGGCGTGTCGCCCACGACATCGTGCTGCGGCTCGGTCGGCGTGGCCGGGATCAGGCGCAGGCCGACATGGCGGTAGCCGGCGGCGGCGGCGCAGCTCACCTGCTCGGGCGGCGTGAGCTCCAGCACCGTGAGCGCGGCCAGCGAGATCGGTCGGGTCATGGCGGGGTTTCTCCAGGTGCGGGGTGAGGGTCGTGGGGGCGGCGGTCCGATCGCGTCAGGCCGGCGCCAGCGCGACGGCGACGCCTTGCCGGGCGGCCTGGGCGATGGCCTCGGTCACGCGCAGGTTCTCCAGGCCGTCGCGGGCCGTCACCAGCGGCTGGGCACGGCCGCGGATCACGTCGACGAAATGGGCCATCTGGCGCACCAGCGGGTCTTCGCGCACCAGGCCCAGGGTGTCGAGCTCGAAGGGCTTCCACCAAGAGCGGTCCTGCGGCCGGGCAAAGGTCTTCAGGCGCATCGTCGGCACCGACAGGCTGCCCATCGTGCCGGCGAGCACGTAGCAGTCTTCGTCGTCGTAGCTCGGGTAGGCCGGGTTCTCGCGGCTGGTCTGCTCCCAGCTGCGCGCGCAGGCGGCGGTGTCCGACAGCATGAAGGTGCCGAGCGCGCCGGATGCGAAGCGCAGGCCGATGACCACCGTGTCCTCGACCGCGTGCCCGCGCCGCTCGCGCGAGCCGAGCGCCTGCACCTCGACGACGTCGCCGCAGAGCATGCGCAGGCTGTGCACCTCGTGGATCAGGTTGATGAGGATCGGCCCGCCGCCGGGCTCGCGCCGCCAAGGGGCTTCGTCGAAGTAGGCGTCGGGCTTGCAGAAGACCGCGCTGCCCATCACCGCCACCAGGGGCCCAAGGCGGCCGGACTGCACGACCTCGCACGCCCGCGCCAGGATCGGGCTGTGCGCGCGGTGGTGCCCGATCAGGAGCCGGGCACCGCGGCGCTCGACCGCGTCGACCAGGGCCCGGGCCTCGTGCACCGTGGTGGCGATCGGCTTCTCCAGCAGGACGGGCACGCCCGCCTCGACGCAGGCCAGGGCCTGCGTCACGTGCAGCGCGTTGGGCGTGGCCAGGACGATGCCGTCCGGCCGGTTCTGCGCCAGCAGTGCCTGCAGGCTGCCGTACAGCGGCACCCCGTGCCGGGCGGCCAGCGCCTCGGCCGCCGGCGAGGGGTCGACGATCGCGCCCAGCACGCCGCCGGGGCTGCCGCCGATGGCGGCGACATGGGCCCGGCCGATGCTGCCGGCGCCGGCCACGGCGATGCGGGCCGGGGGTTCGTTGCGCATGGATCTCCTCGTCGCGGTGGCGCCGGCCGAAGCGGGCCGGGCGCCGATCCTTCGAGCTTAGGCACGCGCAAAACCCAGACAATGTCCAGTCCCGTGGATTCACTTTGTCCGGATGGCTAAAAGCGCCTGGGAGCTGATCGACCTGCGCGTGCTGTGCGCCGTGGCCCGGCGCGCGAGCTTCACGGCGGCGGCGACCGACCTGGGCATCTCGACGGCCTACGTCACCAAGCGCATCGCCCACCTCGAGCGCGCGCTCGGGACGACGCTGTTCCTGCGCACCACGCGCCAGGTCGGCATCACGGCCCAGGGCGAAAGCGTCTATGCCTGGGCATGCAAGGTGCTGGACGCCGCCGACGAACTGGACCAGGCGGCGGCGCAGTCGCGCGGCGCGCTGGTGGGCACGCTCAAGGTCAGCACCAGCCACCGCCTGGGCAGCCTGCACATCGCGCCGGTCCTGGCGCGGCTGCGCCAGGCGCACCCGGGCCTGGACGTGTGGCTCGAACTGGTGGACCGGCGGGTCGACCTGATCGCCGAGGGTTTCGACATCGACATCCGTGTCGGCGAGGTGCACGAGCCCCACCTGGTGGCACACAAGGTGGCGGCGAGTTCGCGCATCCTGTGCGCCGCACCGGGCTATGTGCAGCGCAGGGGCGAGCCGGCGTCGCTGGCCGAGCTGGCGCAGCACGATTGCCTGCTGTTCCGGGACCGCGACCGTCCCTACACGACGCTGCGGCTGCAGGGCCCGCAGGGCGAGGAATCGGTGCGCGTGGCCGGCCCGATGGGATCGAACCAGAGCGAGGTGGTCAGGCGCTGGGCCGAGGAGGGCCTGGGCATCGCGCTGCTCTCGCGCTGGGACCTGGCCGAGGCACTGCGCGCCGGGCGGCTGGTGCCGGTGCTGCCGCAATACCGGCAGGCGGCCGACATCTACGCCGCGCTGCCCACCCGGGCCAGCCTCTCGGCCAAGCTGCAGCTGTGCCTGCAGTTCCTGCGCGAGCACCTGGCGACCGGGCCCTGCGCGCTCGACCTCGACGCGCCAGACGGCAGCGGGCGATAGCGCAGCAGGGGCTGGCGGGTCGCGGCCGCAGGGGCTGCGCGAGCTGCAGGGGCTGCAGCGGCCCTGGCAGCCAGCGCGGCTACAGGGCCATCGACGGCCGCTGCGCCATCGCGGCACGCCATCGCAGCAGGTGCGGATGCGCCTCGCCCGGCTTCAGGCGCACCGCGCGGGCGAAGTCCACCGCCACCACGGCCGTGATGTCGGCGATGCTGAAGCCGTCGGCGGCCAGGGTCTCGCGCCCGGCCAGGCGGGCGTTCAGCAGCTCGAAGAACTGCTGCACCCGCGCCAGGCCGCGTGCGGCCAGCTCGGGGATCTGCGGGTAGCCCACGGGCCCGGTCAGCGCGCGCTCCTTCAGGGCCGGCGCGCTGTTGCGCAGGGCCTCGGCCACGGCCAGCAGGCCCTCGAACTCGGCGCGCCAGTTCCAGCTCGCGATCTCGGCCTTGGCCAGCGGCGTCGTGCCCAGCAGCGGCGGATCGGGGAACTGCGCCTCGAGCCAGGCCGCGATGGCGGCGTTGTCGCCCAGCACCTGGCCGTCGTCCAGCCGCAGCGCGGGCACCGTGCACTGCGGGTTGATCGCGCGGTAGGCCTCGCCCAGCTGATCGCCGGCGCGCAGGTCCACGGCCACGGTGGCATGCGCCACGCCCTTCTCGGCCAGCAGGATGCGCGCGCGGCGCGGGCTCGGGGCGGTGGCGCAGTCGTAGAGGGTGAGCATGGCGCTCCTTCAGCGTTGGACGATCTGCTGCGCGCGCTCGACGAAGGCCTGCGTGGCCTGTTCGCTTTGCAGCGCGCGCTCGGCCCGGGCCGGCACCTCGATGCCGCGCTGGCAGGCCGGCCGCGCCTTCATCGCGTCCAGCCAGCGCTGCAGGTGCGGCAGGCCCTCGATGGACACGCCCGACCACTTGTGGGTGCGCACCCAGCACCAGTGGGCGATGTCGGCCACCGAGTAGTCGCCGGCCAGCCACTCGCTTTCGCCGAGCCGGCGGTCGAGCACCTCGAACAGGCGGCGCGATTCGTTCTGGTAGCGGTCGATGGCGGGCTGGAGCTTCTTGGGGAAGTAGCGGAAGAAGACGTTGGCCTGGCCCATCATCGGCCCGACGCCGCCCATCTGGAACATCAGCCACTGCACCACGCGCGAGCGGCCCTTCGCATCGGCAGGCATCAGTCGGCCCGTCTTCTCGGCCAGGTAGAGCAGGATCGCGCCCGACTCGAAGACCGCGAAGTCGCCGTTGGCGCGGTCGACGATGGTCGGGATGCGGCCGTTCGGGTTCAGGCGCAGGTACTCGGGCGACTTCTGCGCGCCCTGCGCCAGGTCGAGCGCGTGCACGGTGTAGGGCAGGCCCAGCTCTTCGAGCGTGACCGAGGCCTTCCAGCCGTTGGGGGTGGAGGCGGTGTAGAGGTCGATCATCGGGCGGGCTCCAGCGGGTGCGGCCGGGCGGACCCGCCCGCGGCCGGCCGGCCGAAGACGAGCACGCCGTCGTCGATGCGGCCCAGGCGCAGCATCAGCAGGTCGAGGGCGTAGTTCTGGAACAGCTGCCAGGGCCGGCGGTCGCCCTGCTTGGGCAGCCGGTCCACGGCGCGCTGCACGTAGCCCGAGCTGAACTCCAGCAGCGGCGCCGGCACCACCTCGGCATCGGCCCGCGGCGTGGCCGCCGCCAGGCCGCGCCGGCGCAGGTACGCCAGCAGGCGCGCGACGTAGCGGGCGCTGAGGTCGGCCTTCAGCGTCCAGCTGGCGTTGGTGTAGCCGAAGGTGTTGGCCAGGTTCGGCAGGCCGCTGTACATCACGCCCTTGTAGACGAGGGCCCGGGACAGGTCGCAGGGCACGCCGTCCAGGCTGATCCGCACGTCGCCCAGCACGTTGAGCTGCAGGCCGGTGGCGGCGACCACGATGTCGGCCTCGATCTCGGCCCCCGAGCGCAGCCGGATGCCGCGCGGCGTGAAGGTCTCGATATGGTCGGTGACGACCGAGGCCCGGCCCTCGCGCAGGGCCTGGAACAGGTCGCCGTCGGGCACCAGGCACAGGCGCTGGTCCCAGGGCTTGTAGCTGGGCGTGAAGTGGCGATCGACGTCGAAGCCCGGGCCCAGCTGCTCGCGCACCAGGCCCACCAGGCGCGCCTTCGCGCGCTCGGGGTGGCGCCGCGCCAGCCGGTAGAAGTACATCCCCAGCGCCACGTTCTTCAGCCGCACCAGCCGGCCCGCCGGGCCCGGCGGCAGCCAGCGCCGCAGGCGCTCGGCCACGGGGTCGACCGAGGGCCGCGCGAACAGGTAGCTGGGCGAGCGCTGCAGCATCGTCACGTGGGCGGCGTCGCGCGCCAGCGCCGGCACCAGCGTCACCGCGGTGGCGCCGCTGCCGATGACGACCACGCGGCGGCCGGCCGTGGCCAGGCCCTCGGGCCAGGCCTGCGGGTGCAGCACCGGGCCGGCGAACTGCGCCTCGCCCGGGAAGGCCGGGCGGCGGCCCTGGGCATAGCTGTAGTAGCCGCTGCAGAACAGCAGGAAGCGCGCGCGCAGCGTGCCGGGCTGGCGCGCGGGGCCGCGCTCGACTCGCACCGTCCACAGCGCGTCGCGCGCCGACCAGTCGGCGCCGACCACGCGGTGCTGCAAGCGGATGTGGCGGTCGATGCCGTGCTCGGCCGCGGTCTCGGCGATGTAGCGCCGGATGGCCGGCCCGTCGGCGATGGCCCGGGCCTCGCGCCAGGGCTTGAAGTCGTAGCCCAGCGTGTGCATGTCGGAGTCGCTGCGCACGCCGGGGTAGCGGAACAGGTCCCAGGTGCCGCCCAGGGCACCGCGGGCCTCGAGCACGGCGTAGCCGAGACCGGGGCACTGGCGCTGCAGGTGCACCGCCGCGCCGATGCCCGACAGGCCGGCACCGACGATGAGCACGTCGTGCTGCTCGGCCTGCGCCGGGCTGGCGGTCTGAAGGAAGGCGGCCGCGTCGCGCAGCGCCCGCCGGGCCTCGGGCAGCCAGCCCAGCAGCTGCCAGACATGCGGCACCTTCGGGAACACCTGCAGCGTGACGGCCACGCCCGCCTCGCGCGCCTTCTGCGCCAGGCGCAGGCTGTCGTCGCGCAGCACCTCGTCCTCGCCCACCTGCAGCAGCAGCGGCGGCAGGCCGTGCAGCGCGCCCAGCAGCGGCGAGGCCAGCGGCTGCGCCCGGTCGGCGCCGGCCATGTAGGCGTCGGCCAGGTGGTCGAGGAACTCGCCGCGGAACATCGGGTCGCGGTCGGCGTTGTCCACCAGCGAGGCGCTGCCGCCGGTGAGATCGACCGCCGGCGAGAACAGCGCCGCCGCCACCGGCAGGGCCTGGCCGGCCTCGCGCAGCGCCAGCATCAGGCCCAGCGCGAGATTGCCGCCGGCGCTGTCGCCGGCCACCGCCAGCCGCCCCGGCACCGCCGCCCGCAGCGCCCGCCAGGCGGCCTGCACATCGTCCACCGCGGCCGGATACGGGTGCTCGGGCGCGAGCCGGTAGTCGGGCACGAAGAGGCGCAGCCCCTGCCGGGCCAGTGCCGCCGTCAACGGGCGGTGGGTGCGGGCCGAGCAGCCGACGAAGCCGCCCCCGTGCAGGTACAGCAGCGTCGTCGCCTCGGCACCGGCAGGCGGCGCGCCCCACGCAGCGGCGGCGGCGGCCGCACCGGCCGGCGCGCGCCGCACGGCCTCGACCCATTCGCCGGGCACGCCGCCCAGCGTGGCCGGCGTGTAGCGCACGCCCCGCGGCGCCGGCAGCGACTGGTCGAAGACGCGGCGCACGCGGGCGATGTCGCGCATGTCGCCCAGCGCGGGCTTGACGCGGCGGCGCACGGCCCAGGCCGCGAGGTGGGCGCGCCAGCTGGGCTTCATCGGGCGGGTGCGGTCAGGCGGGCGTTGGGCGGCATCGGTGTGGGGCGGGCGTGGCGGGGTCCGGAAGGGTCGACGGCATCGTCTCACAGGGTCGACGCCCGCGTCGCCCTCAGCGTGCCTTGCGCCGGCGCGTGCCCGGCGCGCCGGCGAACAGGGCGCCTTGCCGCAGCACTTGCGCGTGCCGGCGGGCCAGGCTGCCGCAGACCAGGTCGCAGAGCTGGTAGACCGTGGGGTCGGCGATCCGGTAATAGGCGCTGTTGCCGCGGCTCTCCCGCGCCACCAGGCCGTGCCGGGTCAGCAGCGCCAGGTGGCGCGAGACATTGGCCGCGCTGTAGCCGCAGAGCTGGGCCAGCTCGCCGACGCTGCGCGCCTGCGGCCGCAGCAGGTTCAACAGCTGCAGCCGCGACGGCTCGGCCAGCGCCTGGAAGAACGCCGCCACCTGGGCCAGGGCCTCGTCGGGTAGACCTTCCATGCCGGCGCAGTCGGGGAGTGCAGGGATGCGCATCATGCCTGCTCGGCGCCCGCCGGTTGGTTGCTTCCGCAATTTTACGCTTGCCTATTTGCGTACATGCGCAAATAATAGGTCATGCGCTCATCCGACGCCCCAACGCCCCATGCGCGGCAGGCTCCGCCGGCGCCGCGCCGCCCCATGCCCCGAAACGCGCCCGCCCCCACCTTCGTGGCCTTGCGCCTGACCCTGGCCCTGGCCCTGCTCGGAGCCCTGTCGCCGGCCCCAGCGGAGGCGCGGGACCCGGCGGCTGCCTCGGGCCTGGCCACGGCCGAAGTCCGCAGCGAGCGCGGCGCACAGCCCGAGGGCTACGACGGCGTCGTCCAGGCGGTGCGCCAGACGGTGGTGGCGGCCCAGGTGGCTGGCGCCGTGGTGGCGCTGGACGTGCACGCCGGCGACCGCGTCCGGGCCGGCCAGGTGCTGCTGCGCCTGGACGCGCGCAGCGCCGAGCAGGCCGCGCAGGCCGGCGACGCCCAGGTGCAGGCCGCCCGGGCCCAGCTCGACACCGCCACCCGCAGCCTCGAGCGCCAGCAGAGCCTGTACCGCCTGCACTACATCAGCCAGGCAGCGCTGGAGCAGGCCGAGTCGGCCTTCAAGGCGACCCGGGCCCTGGTCCGGGCGCAACTGGCGCAGGCCGGGGTCGCGCGCACCCAGACCGGCCTGCACATGGTGCGGGCGCCTTACGCCGGCGTCGTCGCCGAAGTGCCGGTGGCGCTGGGCGACATGGCGCTACCGGGCCGGCCGCTGCTGAGCCTGTACGACCCGCAGGCGCTGCGCGTCAGCGCCACGGTGCCGCAGTCGGTGGCGCTACACCTGTCCGGCGGCCCGTCGCCCGCGATCGAGCTGCCGGGGCTGCCCGCGGCGCAGCGCCTGCCCGCAGCCGCCTGGCAGGTGCTGCCCACGGTCGACCCGGCCACCCACACCGTGGAAGTTCGCGCCGTGCTCCCTGCCGACCTGGCCGGCGTCGGCCCGGGGCAGTTCGCCCGGCTCTGGCTGACCCAGGCCGGCGGCAGCGACGACGGCCCTGCCCGCCTCACCGTGCCCCTGCGGGCCGTCGTGCACCGCGCCGAAGTGACCGGGCTGTACGTGCTGGATGCCGCCGGCCGCCCGCTGCTGCGCCAGGTGCGGCTCGGGCCGGCACAGGGCGAGCGCGTCGAGGTGCTCGCCGGGGTGAGCGCCGGCGAGCGCGTGGCCACCGATCCGCAGGCCGCGGCCCGGGTCCGCTGAACCGGCGCCCGCGTCGAACCATGGATACCCGTGCAGGCTCCGGCCTCCAACCCCCCGCGCTCGGCCTGGCCGGGCGCCTGGCGGCCCGCTTTCAGTCGGCGCACATCACGCCGCTGCTGGCGCTGCTGGCGCTGCTGCTGGGCGCCTACGCGGTGTGGGTGACCCCGCGCGAGGAAGAGCCCCAGATCGACGTGACGATGGCCAACGTGCTGATCCCCTTCCCCGGGGCCTCGGTGGCCGATGTCGAGCACATGGTCGCCGGGCCGGCCGAGCAGGTGCTGTCGCGGATGACCGGCGTCGACCATGTGAGTTCGGTCTCGCAACCGGGGCTGGCCGTCGTCACCGTGCAGTTCAAGGTCGGCGTGCCCCGCACCCAGGCCCTGGTGCGGCTGTACGACGCCGTCGACTCGCATGCCGACTGGCTGCCGCCCGGGCTCGGCGTGGGCCGGCCCCTCGTCAAGCCCAAGGGCATCGACGACGTCCCGGTGGTCACGCTCACGCTGTACAGCCGCAACCCGGACACCGGCGCGTTCGACCTCGAACGCGTGGCGCACAGCGTCGAGGCCGAGTTGCAGCGCGTGCCCGGCACGCGCGACGTCACCACCGTGGGCGGGCCCGGCCATGCGGTCCTGGTGGAGATCGACCCCGCGCGCATGGCTGGCGCCGGCGTCACCGTGGCCGACCTGCGGGCCGCGCTGCGCTCGGCCGACACCGGCTTGCCGTTGGGCGACCTCGTCGCCGGCAACCAGGCCATCGCCCTCGAGTCCGGCCCCTACCTGCGCCGCGCCGCCGAATTCGGCGATTTGGTCGTCGGCGTACACGGCGGCCGGCCCGTCTTCCTGCGCGAAGTGGCCACGGTGCGCGACGGTGCGCCGCCGCCGACGCGCTACGTCTGGTATGGCACGCCGGCCCGGGGCGGCGCGCCGGCGGCCGAATACCCGGCGGTGACGCTCAGCGTCACCAAGAAGGCGGGCGAGAACGCGATCGACATCGCGCGTGCCGTGACGCAGCGCGTGGCCGACCTGCGCAACACCGTGATCCCGGCCGACGTGCAGGTGGCGCAGACGCGCAACTACGGCGCCACCGCCAACGACAAGGCCGTCAAGCTGATCGAGAAGCTGCTCTTCGCCACCGTGTCGGTTGTGGCGCTGGTCTTCGTCGCCCTGGGCCGGCGCGAGGCCGCGATCGTCGGCGCCGCCGTGGTGCTCACGCTGATGGCCACGCTGTTCGCATCCTGGGCCTGGGGCTTCACGCTGAACCGGGTCTCGCTGTTCGCGCTGATCTTCTCGATCGGCATCCTGGTCGACGATGCGATCGTGGTGGTCGAGAACATCCACCGCCACCAACTGCACCACCCGGGCCGCCCGCTGGCGCAGCTGATCCCGGCGGCGGTCGACGAGGTCGGGGGCCCCACGATCCTGGCCACGCTGACGGTGATCGCGGCCCTGCTGCCGATGGCCTTCGTCTCCGGGCTGATGGGGCCTTACATGAGCCCGATCCCCATCAACGCCAGCATGGGCATGCTGCTGTCGCTGGCCATCGCCTTCGTCGTCACTCCCTGGCTGGCCCATCGCTGGATGAAGCCGCTGCCCGGCGCGGGCGAGGCCGCCGCGCACGCCGCCGGCCGAGGCATGGCGGCCCGCATCGGCCCGCTGTTCACGCGCCTGTTCGGGCCGTTGCTCGACGATCTGCACGGCGCGCGCCACCGGCGCCGGTTGGGCTTGGGCGTGGCGGCCCTGATCGCCGTCTCGCTCGCGCTGCCGGCCACCGGCCTGGTGCTGCTGAAGATGCTGCCGTTCGACAACAAGTCCGAGTTCCAGGTCATCGTCGACATGCCGGCGGGCACCCCGGTGGAGGCCACCGCGGCCGTGCTGCACGAGCTCGGCGCCTACCTCGCCACCGTCCCCGAGGTCACCGACTACGAGGCCTACGCCGGCACGGCCGCGCCGATCAACTTCAACGGGTTGGTGCGCCAGTACGACCTGCGCGCCGGCGGCGAAGTCGGCGACCTGCAGGTCAACCTGGTCGATCCGCACCATCGCGCCGAGCAGAGCCACACCCTCGCAATGCGCCTGCGGCCGCCGCTGCAGGCCATCGCCAGTCGCTACGGGGCCAACCTCAAGGTCGTCGAAGTGCCGCCGGGCCCGCCCGTGCTCTCGCCCATCGTGGCCGAGATCTACGGCCCCGACGCGGCCGGCCGCCTGCAGGTGGCCCGCGCGGTGCGGGCGGTGTTCGAGCACACGCCGGGCATCGTCGACGTCGACGACAGCCGCATCGCCGATGCGCCGCGCCGCGTGCTGCGGGTGGACCGGCGCAAGGCGGCAATGCTGGGCGTGTCGCAGGCCGACATCGTCGGCACCCTGCGCGCAGGTGGGGTGGGCGAAGCGGTGGCCTACCTGCATGACGGGGCCAAGTTCCCGGTGCCGGCCACGATCCGGCTGCCGCCCGATCGCGGGGGTGACCTGGACGCGCTGCTGCAGCTTTCGGTGCGCAATGCGCAGGGCCGGCTGGTGCCGGTCCGCGAGCTCGTCACCGTGAGCGACACGCGGCGCGAGCAGCCCGTTTACCACAAGGACCTGCTGCCGGTGGACCGGGTCGTCGGCGACATGGCCGGCCGGCTCGACAGCCCGCTCTACGGCGTCTTCGAGATGCGCGGCCGCATCGGGCTCATTGCCACCCCGGGCGGCGGCACGCTGCAGCAGCGATGGATCACCCCACCCGCCGATGCCTGGCGCGGCTACACGCTGAAATGGGACGGCGAGTCGCAGATCACCTACGAGACCTTTCGCGACATGGGCGCGGCCTATGCGGTCGGCCTGGTGCTGATCTACCTGCTGGTGGTGGCGCAGTTCGGCAGCTACCTGACGCCGCTGATCATCATGGCCCCGATCCCGCTCACGCTCATCGGCGTGATGCCCGGGCACGCGCTGCTGGGAGCGCAGTTCACGGCCACCAGCATGATCGGGATGATTGCGCTGGCCGGGATCATCGTGCGCAACTCGATCCTGCTGGTGGACTTCATCAACCTGCAGGTGCGCGCCGGCGTCGACTTCAAGCACGCCATCGTCCATGCGGCGATCACACGCGCGCAGCCCATCGTGCTGACCGGGCTGGCGGCGATGCTGGGGGCGTTCTTCATCCTCGACGACCCCATCTTCAACGGCCTGGCGATCGCACTGATCTTCGGCATCTTCGTCTCCACGCTGCTGACGCTGCTGGTGATCCCGCTGCTGTATTTCGTCGCCTACCGCCATCGGCTGCCGGCCCTGGCGGGCGGCGACGCCGAGTCCCCCACCCCGACCTGAGGAGATCGACATGACCACCTGGCAGATCACGCGCGTCGTCGCCGGCGCCTTCGTGCTGGTATCGCTGGCCCTGGGCGCGCCCGCCAGCCCGCTGTTCCTGAGTCCCTGGTGGCTCGCACTGGCGGCCTTCGTCGGCGCCAACCTGCTGCAAAGCGGCCTGACCCGCTGGTGCCTGATGGAGCGGCTGCTGCGCCGGCTGGGCCTGCGCCCGGGCGCCTGAGGCTCGACGCGCCAACCGCCCTCGGCCACCCACCCGACGACCCACGTTGCCCCGGAGATACGCAATGCACCTCGTCTGCCCGGCCTGCGGCACCATCAACCGAGTCCCTGAAGCACGCCTGCGCGACCAGCCGGTCTGCGGTCGCTGCGCTGCGGCGCTGATGCCCGATCACCCAGTGGCGCTGACCGACGCCAGTTTCGCGGCCTACATCGGCCGCACCGAGTTGCCGGTTCTGGTGGACTTCTGGGCCGAGTGGTGCGGCCCCTGCAAGGCCATGGCCCCGGCCTACGCCGAAGCAGCCACCCGGCTGCCCGGGGTATGCCTGGCCAAGGTCGACACCGATGCCAATCCGCAGACCAGCGCAAGCCAGCGAATCCGCAGCATCCCAACGCTGGTCCTGTTCCGCGGTGGACTAGAGGTCGCACGCCGCTCGGGGGCCACTGGTGCTGCAGAACTGGTGCGCTGGGTGCGGGCTGAACTCGCGTCGGCGGCGCGCTGAACCCATGGACGTTCGTACCGCGACCCCTCGGCCTGCGCTGCAGCGGCTCGTCTGCCTGGCCCGGGCGGCGGCCCCCGGGCCGAGGATGGCGTCGACGCTGATGCTGGCGCTGGTGCTGGCCCTGATGCACGCGCCGGCCGCGCGCGCCACCGGCCTGCTGCAGGCCTGGCAGGCGGCGGCCGCACACGATCCGTCCATGGACGTGGCCGCGGCGGCCCGCGCCACAGCGGCGCCGCGGCGCGAGCAGGCCCGCGCGCTGTGGCGCCCGACCGTGGACCTGACCGGCAGCCTGGGCCTGGCCAGCGGCAGCAGCCAGACCCGGGGCGCCGCGTTCTCCGCCGCCGGCCTGGGCCGGTCGGAGGGCGTCGGCTTCGACACCTCGATCAACGGCGGTCGCGCCGGTCGCTGGGGCGTAGAGGCGATGCAGCCCCTGTACGACCCGGCGCGCCGGGCCCGCCAGGCCGAGCTCGAGCTCTCGGCCGACCTTGCCGAGCTGCAGTGGCAGGCGGCCCGGCAGTCCCTGATGCTGCGCACCGCCGAGCGCTACTTCGACCTCGCGCTGGCGCAGCAGACGCTGCTCGTGCTGCAGCGCCAGGCCCAGGCGGTGCAGCGGGCCGACGACGAGGCGAAGGACCGCTACTCGCTGGGCAGCGCGCCGATCACCGACGTGCACGAGGCGCGCGCCCGCCTGGCCGCCGTGCAGGCGCAGCTGCTGGCAGCGCAGACCGCGCTGGCCGTGCAGCGCGAGCGCCTGGCCGACAGCACGGCGCTGCCGCCGGACACTTTGTCGGCCCGGCTGCCGGCCGAAGGGACGTCTGGCGGACCGGCCGACACGAGCCCGGCACCGGTCGGGGCGCCGCGCACGCTCGCGGACTGGGGCGCGGCCGCCGAGGCCGGCAGCCCGGACCTGCGCATGCGGCGGCTGCAGGCCGAGATCGCGCACCGGCAGGCGGCGGCGCTCAGCGCCGGCGCCGCGCTGCGGGTGTCGCTGGTCGCCCAGGCCGGGCGCGACCGGCTGGCCGGCAGCGGCGACTTCGGTCCCGCCGCCAACGAAAGCCGCAACGCGATGATCGGCGTGCAGGTCTCGATCCCGCTGTACAGCGGGGGCGGGCGCGAGGCCCGGCACGAGGAAGCCGAGCGCGAGGCCGAGCAGGCACAGGCCCAGGCCGACCGGCTGCGCCTGCAGCTGCTGCAGCAGGTGCGCGCGACCTGGCTCGGCCTGGCCGTGGGCCGCCAGCGCGTGCAAGCGCTCCAGGAGGCGCTGAAGGCCAACGACGAGCGCGTCGACGCGACCCGCATCGGCCACGACATCGGGCAGCGCACCACGCTGGACCTGCTGAATGCCGAGAACGACCGCGCCGCGGCCAGCCTGGCCCTGGCGCAGGCCCGCGTGGGCCTGCTGCTGGACCGCCTGCGCCTGGCCGCCTGGGCCGGCCGCCTCGACGAGGGCGAGCTGCGCCGCGCCGACGCGGCGCTGCAGCCCGCAGGCTCCGAACCCTGAGCCCGGCCCGAGAGGCCCGCCATGCAGGGCAGGCGACTTCGGGGTTTTCCCGGTCTGATGGCGGGTACACCTTGCGGCGGCCGGGGCCGTTTGGGATCAAGATCGGGCGCTGCGCGGGCTCGATCGCCCGACGCGGAGAGCCGGCATGAAACCACCCCCCGACCCCGAGCGCCGCCGCCTGATCATCGGCGGCTCGGGCCTGCTGGCCGGCGGCGCGCTGGCGGCGCTGGCCCACGGCGCACGCGCCCAGACCGCCAACATCGAGCTGCCGGTGGCCAACGGCGAGCGCGTCGTCGAGCGCTTCC
>JAGWMW010000022.1 GCA_028871575.1 Burkholderiales bacterium
GGACCGGAGTGGACGCACCTCTGGTGCATCGGTTGTCACGCCAGTGGCATAGCCGAGTAGCTAAGTGCGGAAGAGATAACCGCTGAAAGCATCTAAGCGGGAAACTCGTCTCAAGATGAGTCTTGCCGGGGCCTTGAGCCCCCTGAAGAGTCGTTCGAGACCAGGACGTTGATAGGCCGGGTGTGGAAGCGCAGTAATGCGTTAAGCTGACCGGTACTAATTGCTCGTGAGGCTTGACCCTATAACTTTGACGATCGAGTCGATGGGTTATGCCATACAGTGCGCAATCTGCTGATTAGACTCTTTGAATTGGCCATGCTGTCGATTGACAGCAAGGCGACAAGTTAAGCCTGATGACCATAGCAAGGTGGTCCCACTCCTTCCCATCCCGAACAGGACAGTGAAACGCCTTAGCGCCGATGATAGTGCGGGTTCCCGTGTGAAAGTAGGACATTGTCAGGCTAATATGAAAGGCGAAGGGCCCGTTCGAAAGAGCGGGCCCTTTTTGCCTTTGGATTGCCTCAGTTGGACGCCAGAGCGACCAGCTCTTCCACGTGACTCAGATCGGCGGCACCTCGACACTGTCGCAGGAGGCTCTTCGAGCAGCGCTCTCCGATGACGGGCGCTACCAGGCTCATGAACTTGGCATCGAGCGCCTCGTCGCTCATCGGCCTGGCGCTCGAGCCGACGGCATGATCGATACGAACCTGCAGTTGGCGTCCATCGACCAACCAAGCCGTCAGATTGACCGCATCCTCCGCAATGTCGTCCACCGCGGTCGCATGAACCCTGCGCCGGAGCTCGATCACGGCAGGCTGCGTGACCACGGCGTCGGCAAACTCGGCTTCGCCGGCGCGCCCGAAGATCAGTCCGGCGGCGCAGCCGTGGAAGACGCTGAATTTGGCTTGAAGCCCGTCTTCTGGCTCAGACTTTCCTGTCAGCTCGAGCACCAGCGGGTGCACCCGTAATTCGATCCGCTGAACATCGCTGGGCGCGACACCCTGCGCCCGCAGACCCACGCACGCTTCGATGCTGGGGTGGATCACGATGCCACAGGCATACGGCTTGTAGCTGTTGGCCGAGATCTCGAAGCGCTCGCCCAGGCCGTCCGTGGCCTCGCGCCAATCAAAGCGCGTCGAGACAACCTGGGCCCAGCCGCGCCGCGCCTCGATCGATCTCAGGCTCGAGGTGTAGCCCTCTCGGGCGAGCAACGCAGCCATCAACCCGACCCGGGCCGCGGCACCAGGGTGCAGCGGCTTGGTCATGCTACCGAACTGCTCGCGCAGGCCCACAGGCTGCGACGCCGCGATTCCCAGCGCCATCTGCGTGCCAATTTCGTCCAGCCCCAGCAGTCGTGCGCAGCCCGCCGCAGCGCCGAACACGCCCGTGGAGCCGGTGATGTGCCAGCCCCGATCGTAGTGATCGGGGTACACCATGTTGCCCAGGCGGCATGACACCTCGATGCCCAAGACCAGCGCGTCGATCAACGCGCGTCCGGGGCTCTTCAAGTGCTCACCCAAGGACAGCAGGGCCGATGCCACCGGTCCGGCCGGGTGAATGATGGTTCGAAGATGCGTGTCGTCGAAGTCGAAGGTGTGGGACGCAATGCCGTTGATGAAGGCTGCGCTGCCGATGTCCACGCGCTCGCGGCGGCCCAGCACGGCGGCCTGCGGCGCCGGCTGCAGCACCTGACAGGCGGCCAGCGCCATCGACACCGCATCGTGGTGGGCGGCGCCGATGGCGCAACCCAGCCAATTCAGCAGCGTTCGGTGGGCTTCGGCCTCGACAGCGTCATTCCAGCCCCGCGAGGGATGCGTGGCCACGAAGCGGGCCAGCGCCTGCGTTACGGCGGGGGCGTCGTTGTCGGCTGCGGCTGCCGGGGCATGGGCCATGGGCGGAGTTCCTGCAGTGGGATCGGGCCATCGATGTTCGCACGCGGCCGGTCCGGCACGGTTCTGGCCGCCTTCTGCAGCAGTTCGCGGAAGGCCGTGAACACCCGCTGCATCTGGGGCCGCTTGTACGGGAACATCGACACCGGATCCATGGCATGCACCACCGCGCCCGGATCCAATTCGAAGACCAGCAGCTCGCCCGAGGGCATCTCCGCGCAATCGATCACCAGGTAGGCCAGGCCGAAGGCGTCGGCAATGGCACCCAGCGCCTGTGCATGCCGGCGGCCGAACCGGATGTCGAAGTCGCTCATGAAGGCGGCTTCCTCCAGCCGCTTGGCCTCGCTGTCGGTCATGCCGGCGTTCAGGTAGTGGATCATCCAGTGCGAGGAGATGCCCATGTGGCCGGGGAACGCCACGCCGTCCACCAGCACCACCCGGTACTTGCGGTAGGCGCCGTCGGCGCTGGCATAGTCGACAAACGGCGAGAGGAAGTACTCACCTTGAGCTGCCTCCTCGAGGTAGGTCGCCAACGCGCGCGGCGACGACACCTTTGCCAGGCCCTGGCCGGCGTGCGAATCCACCGGCCGCACGATCAGAGGAAAGTCCGCGCCAGCCAGCCAGCGCCCGGGGGCTGCATCACCGCGGGCCAGGCTGAGCAGATCGGCATGGTCGACCCGCGCCGTGGCTGGCATCCGCAGGCCGGGCAAACCCTGCAGGCGGCGGAAGGCCTCGGTTCGGCCGGTCTGCACGATGCGCCGCGGCGGGTTGATCACCGTCCGGCCACGCCGGACCAGATCGATGTCCAGGCGCTGCAGCAGCGCCCGCGTGCGGTCCGACTCCGAGATCGCCACCAGCAATACGTCGTGATCGGGCAGCGCATCGGGCAGGTCCTCCTCCAGGCCGATGTAGAGGTGGCTTGCGCTCACGTCGCTGCCTTCGAGCAGGAAGTCCAGCGGGGCATTCGTCATCAAGTCGCCGGGCGCCATCAGCGCGAGCAGCCGCAGCCCCGCTGCCGGTGTGGCCGCCGGCCGGTGGTACAGCCGGCGCAGGCGCAGCGCATCGGCCTGCACCGCCAGCCCCTCCTCGCGCAAGCCGCGCAACTGCAGCGCGATCGACAGGCTCATCAGCGCGTCGGCATCCTCAGCGTCCCGGTCGACCCGCTCGATGAGGCGACGGGCGATGGGCACCAGGTCATGGCCCTCGAAGGCCAGCGACATCAGCCGCGCCAGGCCCAGCCGTTCGGGCCGCTCCACCAGGTCCAGCCAGGGCGAGGCCGGCATCTCGGCGGTGATCATTGCGCGTTCTCCTTGCGGTCCGCCGCGGTGCGACCCTGTTCGGCCGGCCGCGCGAGATGAATCATGTGGTCACCGTTTCGAGGCGACGCGGGGACCGGACGAGGTGGGTGTCGGCCCAGGCCAGCACGGCTTCGAACAGCGCGTCGATGTCGGCCGACGTCGTGCGGTGGTTGACGATCGCCACCCGGATCACCGTGCGCCCGTTCACGCGGGTGGTCGAAGGCACCGCAACGCCCGATTCCTGCAGATCGGCCACCAGCTCGGGATGCACCTGCTCGGCGTCGACCCCGCGCAGCCCGAAGCAGACGATGTTCAGCGCCACCGGGGCCAGCACCTCCAGCCGCGGCGACTGCGCCAGGCGCTGCTCGAGGTACCGCGCCAGGCGGCAGGTGTGGGCGATGGCCGCGCCGAGCCGCTCGCGGCCCTGGGCCATGAACGTGAACCAGGTCTTCAGCGCCCGGAAGCCGCGCGACAGGTCCGGCCCCAGGTCGCAGGGCCAGGGCGAGCCCGCCGCCAGCCCACGCGGATGGCGCGCCAGGTAGGCCTCGGGCGAGGCAAAGGCCTCGAGTTGCGCATCGGCATGGCGCACCAGCACGAAGCCGGCGTCGTAGGGCACCTGGCCCCACTTGTGGAAATCCAGCGCGATCGAGTCGGCCTGCTCGATGCCCGCCAGCAACGGCGCCACCCCGGGTGAGAGCATGCCCAAGGCACCCAGCGCGCCGTCGACGTGGAACCACAGCCGCTCCCGCCCGGCCAGCGCGGCGATGCCGGCCAGATCGTCCACCGCGCCGACGTCGACCGTCCCCGCCGTGCCCACCACCAGGAAGGGCTGCAACCCGGCGGCACGGTCGGCCTCCACCATGCGCTCAAGCACCGCCAGGTCCATCCGGTGCCGGCCGTCTACCGGCACTCGGCGCAGGGCGTCGCTGCCGAGGCCCGCCATCGCCATCGCCTGGGCGATGCAGCCGTGCACCGTGGCGGCGGCGTAGGCCACCAGCGGGGCCGGGAGCGCTGCCACCCCGCTGCGCCGGGAGCCCGGCCCGAGTGCGCGGGTGCGGGCCACCAGCAGGCCCAGGAAGTTGGCCATCGACGAGCCGGTGACGAACAGGCCCGAGGCGCCCGTCGGAAAGCCGAACAGCTCGGCCATCCAGTGCACGACCTGGCGCTCCACTTCCAGCGGCATCTGGTCGCGCCCACCCAGGTTGGCGTTGAGGCCGGCCGCCAGCATCTCGGCCAGCATCCCCTCGGGCGTGCCCCCGCCTTGCACCCAGCCCATGAAGCGCGGATGCGCATTGCCCACCGAGTACGGCAGCACCTGGGTCATGAAGCGTTCATGCAGTGCCGCCAGCGGCTGCCCCTGCTCGGGCAGCGGCTCGCGGAAAGCCTGGCGCAGGGCCTGCGGGATGGGCTGCCAGACCGGGCGCTCGCGCAGGGTCTGCAGGTGGTCGAACATGTCGTCCAGCATGCGATGCCCCTGCTGGCGCAGGCTGGCCCAGTCGCTGGGGTCGAGGTCGGTTCGCAGGGGCATGCGGCAGCAGGGCGGCTGTAAGGCGGCTGTAGGCGCCAAAGCTGCAGCGTAGCGGGCAGGCCTTGCGCCCCAGCGCCGCAGGAAGGGCCGGAAACCAGGGCTTCTCATCACGCCGGCCGGCCAGCCGGCGGCCTGGCTCAGCCGCCCAGCTTGTCCAGCAGCTCCACCAGCATCGCCTGCTCGGCCGCGCTCAGCCGCTCTCGCAGGTCGGCCTCCATCGGGGCGGCCGAGGCGGCGGCCTGGGCGGCCAACTGCCGGCCGGCCTCGCTGAGCACCACATGCTGCGAGCGGCCGTCGCGCGGGTTGGGCTGGCGCCGAAGCAAGCCCCGCTGCTGCAGCCGGTCCAGCAGCTGGGTGAGCGCGGGCGCGGTCACGGCCAGCGCCCGTGCCAGCTGCTTGGGCGGCAGGGCCCGGTTGGCCAGCAGCAGCATCAGCAGCGAGAACTCGGCCTTGCGCAGGCCCAGCGGCTCGCCCACGTGGCGCTCGTACAAGGCGCCCGTCACCGCGCTGGCGCGGGCCAGGTGAAAGCCCAGGATGCCGGCCAGCGGCCCGAGCGACAGCGAGCCGGCGTCCGGCCCGACCTTGGCCACCGAGCTCACTGGACTACCCTTCGCGCTGCGCGCTCCGGGATGAGCGCTTGGGAGCGGCCCGGCGCGCTCATGGCCGCAAGTCGGGTGGCTGCGCTGCGGGCGCCGACGACGCCGCCGCGCCGAGATAGGTCTCGATCACGCGCGGGTCGCCGGCCAGCTGCCCGGCCGGGCCCTGCAGCACGATGCTGCCGGTCTCCAGCACGTAGCCGTGGTCGGCCACCTCGAGCGCGGCGCGCGCGTTCTGCTCCACCAGCAGGATGCTGGTGCCCTGGGCCCGCAGCCGCGCGATCGTGCGGAAGATCTCGCGCACGATCAGCGGCGCCAGGCCCAGGCTCGGCTCGTCCAGCATCAGCAGCCGCGGCGACGACATCAGGGCCCGGCCCAGCGCCAGCATCTGGCGCTCGCCGCCCGACAGCGTGCCCGCGAGCTGGCTGCGGCGCTCCTTCAGGCGCGGGAACAGCTCGAACACGCGCTCGATCTCGCGCTGCCAATGCGGCACCCGCCGCTTCATCGCGCGGTAGCCGCCGAGCACCAGGTTGTCCTCGACCGACATGCTGGCGAACAGCTCGCGCCGCTCGGGCACCAGCGCCAGGCCCAGCATCACGCGCTCTTCCAGCGCCAGCGGCGTGATGTCCTGGCCGTCGAAGACGATGCGGCCGCGTGCCGGCAGCACGCCCATCAGGGCGTTCAGCGTGGTCGACTTGCCGGCGCCGTTGGGGCCGATGACCGTAACGACCTGGCCCTGCGCGAGCTCGAGGTGCAGGCCATCCAGCACCTCGGCGCGGCCGTAGCCGGCGCGCAGATCCCGCACCTGCAGCAGCGCGGTGCTCATCGGGAAATCTCCGTGCTGCGCAAGGCGGTGTGAGCCGATTCGGCCGGCCGGGCGCGGGTCACTGGACTACCCTTCGCGCTGCGCGCTCCTGGATGAGCGCTTCGGAGCGGCCCGGCGCGCTCATGGCTTCAATGCTCCGTGCCCAGGTAGGCGGCGCGCACCGCGGGGCTGGCCTGCACCTCGGCCGGCGTGCCCTGCATCAGCAGCGTGCCGAACTCCATCACCACCACGCGGTCGGCCAGGCCCATCACGAAGTCCATGTCGTGCTCCACCAGCAGCAGGCTCACGCCTTCGCTGCGCAGCTGGCGCAGCACCGCGGCCAGGGCCTGCTTCTCCTGCAGGCGCAGACCCGCGGCGGGCTCGTCCAGCAGCAGCAGCAGGGGGTCGCTGGCCAGGGCGCGTGCGATTTCCAGCAGCCGCTGCGGCCCCAGCGCCAGGTTGCCGGCCGGCAGGTGCATCTGTGCGGCCATGCCGATGCGCGCGAGCTGGCGCTCGGCCTCGGCGAACAGGCGCCGCTCTTCGGCGCGGTCCAGGCGCAGCATCGCGCGCAGCGCACCCGCGCGCGTGCGGCCGTGGCCGCCCAGGGCCACGTTCTCGAGCACGGTCATCTCCGGGACGAGCTTGACATGCTGGAAGGTGCGCGACAGGCCCAGCCGTGCGATCCGGCGCGAGCCCAGGCCGCCGATCTCGCGGCCGCGCAGGCGCACGCCGCCGCGCGTGAGCGAGAGCACGCCGGTGACGAGGTTGAAAGTGGTGGACTTGCCGGCCCCGTTGGGCCCGATCAGGGCCACGATGTCGCCGGCGCGCACCTCGAAGCTCACGTCGTTGACCGCCACCAGGCCGCCGAATGCCTTGCGCGCGGCGGCCACCTCCAGCAGCGCCTCGCCGCGCGCCGGCTTGGGCCGCAGCGGCAAGGGTGGGGCGCAGGCCCAGTCGCGGCCTCGCGGCGGGGCGGGCCAGCGCCGCGCGACGAAGGACCACAGCCCCTCGGGCGCGTACTTCAGCACCGACACCAGCACGATGCCGAAGACGATGATCTCGTAGTTGCCGCTGCTGCCCAGCAGGCGCGGCAGCAGCACCTGCAACTGGTCGGCCACCACGCGCACCACCGCGGCGCCCAGGAAGGCGCCCCAGACCTGGCCCACCCCGCCCAGCACGGCCATGAACAGGTACTCGATGCCTTTGGCCAGCGCGAAGGGGCTGGGGTTGACGGTGCCCTGGAAGTAGGCGAAGAGCCAGCCCGAGACGGCCGCCAGCACCGCCGCCATCACGAAGGCCGTCATCTTGGCGCCGAAGGTCGAGATGCCCATCGCCTCGGCCATCACGGCTGCGCCGTTGACGGCGCGCAAGGCGCGGCCGGCGCGCGAGTCCAGCAGCCGCGTCACCGCCAGCGCCGCCAGCAGCGCGATCGCCCACACCAGCACGTGCAGGGCGCGGCCGTCGCCGAGGTCGAAGCCGAACAGCACCAGCGGCGGGATGCCCAGCAGCCCGTCGTACTTGCCCAGCCAGTCGAGGTTGGCCATCGTGTAGTTCAGCGCCAGGCCCCAGGCGATGGTGGCCAGCGGCAGGTAGTGCCCCGACATCCGCAGCGTGATCGCCCCCAGCAGCAGCGCGGCCACCACCGCCAGCGCCACGCCGGCGGCCAGGGTCAGCAAGGGTGCGGCGCCCCAGGCCAGCGACAGCTTGGCCGCCGTGTAGGCGCCCAGCCCGACGAAGGCCGCCTGGCCGAACGAAGTCAGCCCGGCCACGCCGGTCAGCAACACCAGGCCCAGGCCCACGAGCGCGGCCATGCCGATGTAGATGCTCTGCGTGATCCAGAAGTCGGGCACCGGCAGCACCGGCAGCGCCAGCATCAGCAGCGCGAAGGCCGGCGCGACCCAGGGCCGCCAGCGCCTCCAGCGCCGCCATTGCCCCGTGGCCGGCACGGCGCCCTCGGCCGGCGGCGACGGCGGGTCGGGGTTCATGCGGCCCTAGTCCTCACGGTGCGGATCGCGCAGCGAGCGCCACAGCAGCACCGGCAGGATGGCGCTGAAGACGATCACCTCCTTGAAGGCGCTGGCCCAGTACGAGCCGAAGCTCTCGAGCAGCCCCACGCCCAGCGCGCCCACCAGCGCCAGCGGGTAGCTCGACAGCCCGGCGAAGACCGCGGCGACGAAGCCCTTCAGGCCGATCAGGAAGCCGCTGTCGTAGAACACCGTGGTGCTGGGGCCGATCAGCAGCCCCGAGAGCGCACCGATGAAGGCGGCCATCGTGAAGGCCAGCCGGCCCGCGCCGGCGCTGGAGATGCCCATCAGCCGGGCCCCCATCCGGTTGACCGCCGTGGCGCGCAGCGCCTTGCCCCGCAGCGTGCGGCCGAAGAACAGCCACAGGCCGACGATCAGACCCAGCGAAGCCGCGAACACGATCACCGCCTGGCCCGTGAGCGTGAGCAGGCCGGCCGAGAAGCGGACGTCCCAGAAGCTGGGGTTGCGGAAGCCCTCGGCGCCGAAGAACAGCAGCCCCAGCCCCAGCAGCGCGAAATGCACGCCCACCGAGACGACCAGCAGCACCAGCACGCTGGCATCGGCCAGCGAGGCGTAGGCGATGCGGTAGATGAGGCCGCCGAAGGGCGTGACCAGGGCCAGCGTCAGGGCCGCCTGCGCCAGCAGCGGCAGGCCCCGCGGCGCGGCCCAGATCGTCAGCAGCGACACCGCCACCGGCCAGGCCAGCGTGCGCAGCGCCTGCAGCGCCACCCGGGCCGGGGCCTGGCGCCGGCGCAGCGCGCCCACCGCGTCGCTCAAGCCCACCGCCAGCGCCAGGATCAGCAGGAACCACACCGTGCCCGGCACCTTGCCCGCCTGCAGCAGCGCCAGCGTCAGCGCGCCGTAGGCCACGTACTCGCCCTGCGGGATGTAGATCACCCGCGTCACGGCGAACACCAGCACCGTGGCCAGCGCCAGCAGCGCGTAGACGGCGCCGTTGGTCAGGCCGTCGAGGGCCAGGATGCCGGCGATGCTCCAGTCCATGCGTGCACCCTCTCAGCGGCGAGCCGCGGCCCGCGCCGTCGCCGAGGCCGGCCAGTCGGCCCTCACTTGACGACGACGAACTGGCCGTTCTCCACCTTCAGCAGCACGCCGGTCTCGTTGGTGTAGCCCCAATGGTCCTCGGGCGTCCAATTCATGACCCCGTGCGCCAGCACCGTGCGGCCCATGGTCTCGATCGCATCGCGCAGGGCGGCGCGGAACTCGGCCGTGCCCGGCTGCGCCTTCTTCAGCGCGATCGGGATCGCCTTCTCGAGCACCACCGCGGCGTCGTAGGCGTGGCCGGCGAACTGGTTGCGCGTGCCCTTGCCGTAGGCGGCCTCGTACTTGGTGACGAAGTCGATCGCGCGCGCCTTCGACGGGTGGTTGTCGGGCAGCTGCTCGGCCACCACGGCCGGGCCCGAGACGACGTAGGTGCCCTCGACCTCCTTGCCGCCGATGCGCATCAGGTCTTGCGTGGCCGCCGCGTGGGTCTGGTAGATCTTGCCCTTGTAGCCGCGCTCGACCAGCGCCATCTCGGGCATCGCGGCGCCCGAGCCCGAGGCCACCACCAGGATCGCGTCCGGGTTGGCCGCGGCCAGCTTCAGCGCCTGCGGCGTGACGCTGGTGTCGGTGCGCGCGAAGCGCTCGACCGTCGTGACCTTGATGCCGGCGGCCTCGGCCTGCTTGGTGATCTCCTTCAGCCACAGTTCGCCGTAGGCGTCGGTGTAGCCGATGAAGCCCAGGGTCTTCACGCCCTGCTTCTTCATGTGCTCGACGATCGGGTAGGCCATCACGTTGAAGCCCTGCGGCAGCCTGAACAGCCAGTGGTCCTGCCCCGGCGGCACGCCCACCGGCGCGGCCGAGAGCTGCACCGTCTTGGCCTCGGCCAGCACCGGCGCCATCGCGGCGGCCACGGGCGTGATGCACGAGCCGATGACGACGTCGGCCTTGTCCTCGGTGACGAGGCGGCGCGCGTTGTTGACACCCTTGCCCGGGTCGCTGGCGTCGTCGAGGATGATCAGGTGCACCTTCTGGCCGGCGATCTCCTTGGGCCAGAGCTTGAACTCGTTCTGCATCGGCAGGCCCAGGCCCGAGCCGGGGCCGGTGAGCGACAGCGACACGCCCACGGTCACGTCCGCGTGCGCCGAGGCGGCGGCCAGCAGCACGGCCACGGCGGCCAGCAGGGTCTTGGGAATCAGCTTCATCGGTGGGTCTCCGCAGCGGTGGGGGTTGGGGCAGGCAGAAAGGTGAGTGCGTCGCCGGCGTCGGCCGCGTGCAGCGCGTCGACCTGCGCGGCGCGGTGCATCAGCACGGCGCGCTGGTTGATCGATCCCTTGTCGGTGATCTCGCCGCGGTCCAGCGCCGGCGGCTCGGCCAGCAGCGCCAGCCGTGCCACGCGGGTGGCGCTGCCGGTGCCGCCGGCCCACAGGCGGTCGGCCAGGGCCTGGAAGAAGGCGCGCACGCGCGGGTGCCGCAGCAGCTCGGGCAGCGAAGCCTCGGCCGTGCCGGCCAGCGCGCGGCAGGCGTCCAGCCGCGGCACGATCAGGGCGCCGAGCTCGTTGCGGTTCAGGCCCGTGATGACGGCGTCCTGCACGCAGGGGTCGCCCTCGGCCACGATGCGCGCGCGCAGCGGGCCGACGCTGACGAAGGTGCCGCTGGCGAGCTTGAAGTCCTCGCCCAGACGGCCGTCGAAGCGCAGTCCGCGCTGCGGCTGGCCGGCATCGATCCAGCGCACCGCATCGCCGGTGCGGTAGTAGCCCTCGGCGTCGAAGGCTTCGGCCGTCTGCTGCGGCGCGCGCCAGTAGCCCGGCGTCACGTTCGGGCCGCGAAACCGGATCTCGGTCTTGCCGCCGGGCCCGGGCTCGGGCACGAGCCTGACCTCGACCCCCGGCGCCGGCAGCCCGATGTGGCCCGAGGCGACCTCGGTGCCGACGGCGAAGGTGCAGGCCGGCGCGGTCTCGGTCATGCCCAGGCCGGTGACGATGCGCACGCGCTCGCCCACCGCGGCCTCGGCGTGCGCGTGCAGCCGGTCCCACACCGCCTGCGACAGGGCCGCGCCGGCGAACATGATGGCGCGGCAGCGCCTGAACAGCGACGCACGCAGCAGCGGGTCGCTGTCCATCGCCTGGGCGATCTCCTCCAGCCCGCGCGGCACGTTGAAGTAGATGGTGGGCGAGATCTCGCGCAGGTTGCGCAGCGTCTGCGCGATGCCCGCCGGCGTGGGCTTGCCCTCGTCGATGTACAGCGTGCCGCCGTTGTACAGCGCGATGCCCACGTTGTGGCTGCCGCCGAAGACATGGTTCCAGGGCAGCCAGTCCAGCAGCACCGGGCCGCCGCCGTCCTCCTGCGGCTCGGCCAGGAAGGGCATGCACTGGCGCAGCATTTGCTGGTTGCTGCAGAGCATGCGCTGGGTCGTGATCACGCCCTTGGGCTCGCGCGTCGAGCCCGAGGTGAACAGCAGCTTGGCGATGGTGTCGGGGCCCACGCGCGCATGCGCCGCGTCCAGCGCCGGGCCGGGCGTGGCCGCGAGCAGGGCCTCGAAGGGCTGCGTGCCGCGGCCGGCGATCGCGCCCGTGCCCAGCACCAGCGGCAGCGCCGGGTCGACGGTGGCGGCGATGGCGCGTGCATAGGCCGCGTCGCTCGCGTACACCAGGCCCGGCGTCACGCTGCCCAGCACGTGGCGCAGCTTGGCGAAGTCCTGCGAGACCAGCGAGTAGGCGGGCGAGATCGGCACCGCCGGCACGCCGGCCCACATCGCGCCCAGGCTGAGCGTGAGGTGCTCGAGATCGTTGCCCGAGAGGATGGCCACCGGGCGCTCGGCCGACAGGCCCAGGTCCAGCAGCGACTGCGCCACCGCGCGCACCCGCCCCAGCATCTGCGCGTACCCGATGCGGCGCCAGGCGCCGGTGCCATCGCGCTGGGCCGCGAACGTCCTCTCGGGCGCCGCCTGCGCCCAGTGCACGAGGCGGTCGGTCAGCCGCTGCGGGTACTCGCCCAGGGGCTCGGTGGAGCGCAGGCGCAGGCTGCCGTCGGCCTGCGGCTCGATCGCGGCCTCGACGCAGCCGCCGACGCTGACCTGCCGGTAGCGCGGGGCGTTCATCCCTTGACCACCTTGCCCGCGCGGCCCTCGAGGAAGGCGCGCAGGCGCGTCTGCGCCTCGGGCGTGCTCTCGGCCACGGCGGCCATCAGCGACTCGGTGAACAGGCCATCGCTCTGCGCCTGCTCGGCGATGCGCGGCAGCGCATGCATGACGGCGAAGTTGGAGATGGGCGCGTTGGCCGCGATGCGCTCGGCCAGCTCCAGCGCGCGGGCCAGGCCGGCGCCGTCCTCGACCAGGTACTGCGACAGGCCCAGGGCCAGGCCCTCGGGCGCGTCGTACACGCGGCCCGTGAGCATCAGGTCGGTCATGCGGGCCACGCCGATCAGGCGCGGGATGCGCGCCGAGCCGCCGCCGCCCACGAAGATGCCGCGCTGGCCCTCGGGCAGGCCGTAGTAGGCCGAGGACTCGGCCACGCGCAGGTGGCAGGCCGCGGCCAGCTCCAGCCCGCCGCCCACCACGGCGCCGTGCAGCGCCGCCACCACCGGCACGCGGCCGAACTGGATGGCGTCGAACGCGGCATGCCACATGCGCGAGTGCAGCACGGCGCTGCCGATGTCGCGCTCGACCAGCTCGCTCAAGTCGAGCCCGGCGCAGAAATGGCGGCCGGCCCCGCTGACCACCACCGCCCGGGTGGCTTCGGGCAGGTTCAGGAAGCAGGTGTGCAGCTGCTGGATGAAGGTGTCGGACAGCGCATTGCGCTTGGCCGGCCGGTTCAGCCGCACATGCGTCACGGCGCCGCCGTGCGAGACCTCCAGCAGATCGAGCGTGGCGAGCAGGCCGGTGGCGGGAACGTAGGCCGAAGTCATCGGGGGCACGGGGTCGGTGAAGCTCTGAAAGATATTTCAGAGGCTTAATTAATGGATCAGGACAAACCCGAAAATGTCCTCGGTGATGCGGTGTAAAAATGATCCGCCGTCCCGAGCTGGATCGCCATTTTTAGTTCATGAAATGAAATTCATGGGGCCTGTGCCCCGGTCGGAGCTGCACCATGAACACTGCCGAACTGCGGGCCATCGACGTCCACACCCACGCCGAGGTCTCGTGCTGGAACCCCTTCGACGCCTACGGCGAGGAGTACGACCGCGCCGCCGACAAGTACTTCGGCAGCAACCGCCGGCCGACCATCGAGGAGACCATCGCTTACTACCGCGAGATCAAGATCGGCCTCGTGATGTTCACGGTCGACAGCGAGGCGCAACTCGGCCGTCGCCGCATCCCCAACGAGGAGATCGCCGAAGCGGCGGCGAAGAACGCCGACATGATGATCTGCTTCGCCAGCATCGACCCGCACAAAGGCAAGATGGGCGCGCGCGAAGCCCGCAAGCTGATTGCCGAGCACGGCGTCAAGGGCTTCAAGTTCCACCCCACCGTGCAGGGCTTCCTGCCCTACGACCGCATGGCCTGGCCGCTCTATGAAGTGATCGCCGAGCACAAGCTGCCAGCCATCTTCCACAGCGGCCACAGCGGCATCGGCAGCGGCATGCGCTGCGGCGGCGGCCTGCGCTTGCAGAACAGCAACCCGATGCTGCTGGAGGACGTGGCCATCACCTTCCCCGACATCCAGATCGTCATCGCCCACCCGAGCTGGCCCTGGCAGGACGAAGCGCTGTCGCTGGCGATGCACAAGCCCAACGTCTGGATCGACTTGAGCGGCTGGAGCCCGAAGTACTTTCCGCCCCAGCTCGTGCAGTACGCCAACACGCTGCTGAAGGACCGCATGCTCTTCGGCAGCGACTACCCGCTGATCACGCCCGAGCGCTGGATGAAGGACTTCGACGAGGCCGGCTTCAAGGACAAGGTCAAGCCGCTGATCCTGAAGGACAACGCGATGCGCCTGCTCGGACTGGGGCAGGGCGGTTGACGCCGGAGGCCGGCTCAGCCGCCGAAGAGCTGCGCCGCCAGCGCCCGCTCGCGCTGCGCGATGAGGCCGAGAAATTCTTCGGCGCCCCCCATCGCGCGGAAGGTGTCGAAGCCGGTCTCGAGAAAGCGCTGCAGCGCGCCCAGGCCGGCCGCCGCGGCGGGCTGGCGCATCAGGCGCAGGGCCTGGCGCAGCAGCGGCCGGCGCGTGTGCCGGTCCAGCGCCCGTCCCACGGCCAGCAGCAGCGCGATCTGGCGCTCGCGGTCGGCCGGGCGGCCGACCGCGCGCCACGCCGCGGCGTACAGCGCCGGGTCGATGGCGCCCGCAGGCAGGGCCTGGGCCATCGCGGTATCCAGCTGCTCGGACAGCGCGTGCAGCAGCGCCAGGTCGCGCACCGTGGCCACCACCTCGGCCGAGAACAGCCGCGCCAGCGCCGGCACGATGCGCGCGAACTGGTCGTCGCGCGTGCTGAAGTCGCCGGGGCCGTAGAGTTCGTCCAGGAAGAAGCGGGCCGCCGGCGCGTGGCGCGGGTCGGCCAGCAGGTCGGCATAGGTGTGCATGAAGCGCGCCCGCTGCCAGGCCTTCAGGGCGGTCACGCGGGCCGCCAGCGCGGGGTCGGCGGCACGCAGGGCGCGCTGCTGCTCGACCTGCTCGAGGCAGGCCAGGATGCTGGCGGCGTCGGCGCTCACTGGACTACCCGCCCTGCGAAGTTGATCGAGAGGTGAGGCAGGGTTGTCCACGGCGGCGAGGCTCGGGATGGGAAGGCATGTCGGGATGATCGCTGGTTTGCAGAAGTGGCTGGTGGGCCTGGTGGCCGCGGCGTTGCTGTGGTGGACGCTGGCCTGCGTGCAGGCCGGACGGCCCGTCACGGCGCTGCTGGGGCCGGCCGTGGCGCTGGCGGGCTACGCCGCGCTGCTGGGCATCGAGTTCGCGCTGCTGCGCCTGCGCCCCGGCACCGGGCCGCGGCCGGCCCTGGTCGCCCTGCTGCGCGCCTGGGCGGGCGAGGCGGTGGCGGCACTCGTGGTCTTCGGCTGGCGCCAGCCGTTTCGCAGCCGGCGCTGGCCCGACTGCCTGCCCCCGGGCGCGCAGGGTCGCACCGGCGTGCTGCTGGTGCACGGCTTCATGTGCAACCGCGGCTTGTGGAACCGCTGGCTCGAGCGGCTTGCGCGCGACGGCGTGCCGGTGGTCGCGGTCGACCTCGAGCCGGTGTTCGGCCCCATCGAGCTCTACGCGCCCCTGATCGAAGCCGGCATCGCCGCGCTGGAGCGCTGCACCGGCCAGCCGCCCGTCGTCGTGGCGCACAGCATGGGCGGGCTGGCACTGCGCCGCTGGTGGGTGGAGCCGGGCAACGAGGCGCGCGTGCTGCACGCCATCACGCTGGGCACGCCGCACCGCGGCACCTGGCTGGCGCGCTTCGGCCTGGGCTTCAACGCGCGCCAGATGCGGCTGGGCTCGGCCTGGCTGCGCGAGCTGGCCGCTGCCGAGCCGGCCTCTCGCGCCGGCCGCCTCCGCTGCTTCTACAGCGACTGCGACAACATCGTCTTTCCGCCCGCCTGCGCCGTATTCGACGGCGCCCAGGCGCAGGCCTTGCCGGGTGTCGCGCATGTGCGCATGGTCGACCGGCCCGAGCCCTGGGCCGCGCTGCAGCGGCGGCTCACGCCCTGAACTCGCGCTCGCCCGGCAACACCACGCCGGGCTCGATCTCGCCGCTGCGAGCGATGGTGGCGCGCACCTGGTCGTACAGCGGCGCAAAGTCGGGCGCGGTGGCCGCGAAGAGCTGATCGAACGAGTCGATCACGAAGTAGCCGGCCTGGAAGCTGTCGATGCGGTAGCGGCTGCGCATCATGCGGGCCAGGTCGAAGGCCAGGCGGCGCGGCTGGTCCGAGCGCACGCTGTACGGCAGCTCGGCGGCCGAGCTCAGCAGCCCGGCGCCGTAGGCGCGCAGCCCGGCCGGCGTGGCGATGAGGCCGAACTCCACCGTCGTCCAGTACAGCCGCGCCAGCAGCTCGCAGGCATCGAGCCGGCTCGCCTTCAGCCCGCCGCGGCCGTAGGCCTGCATGTAGTCGGCGAAGACCGGGTTGAACAGCAGCGGCACATGGCCGAAGAGGTCGTGGAAGATGTCGGGCTCGACCACGTAGTCGAACTCCTGCGGCGTGCGGATCCAGTCGGTGACGGGAAACCGGCGTGCGGCCAGCAGCGCGAAGAACGCCTCCTCGGGGATCAGCCCGGGCACGGCCACCAGCTCCCAGCCGGTGGCCGGGCGCAGGCGCTCGGTGATGGCGTCCAGGCGCGGAATGCGGTCGGGCGCGCCGAGCTGATGCACCGCGGCGATGAATTCGTCGCAGGCCAGGCCCGGCAGCTGCTGCAACTGGCGCGCGAACAGGCGGCGATAGATGTCGTGCTCGGTCGCGCTGTAGGCGCCGACCTGCTCGCAGGTGTAGTCGCTGCGGGCGCGGCCGTAGTCGCCGCGCGGCGGGCGCTCGCCCTGGCCGTACGTGACCGGCGGCACGCCCTGGTTCACGCCGCGCGGCGCGGCCGCATCCGCGGGCCCCGCAGCCGCGCCCGGCGTCGCCTGCGCACGCATGCCGCTCACGCCCGGGCCAGCACGCCGCGGCGCATCTGGTCGAGCTCGATGCTCTCGAACAGGGCCTTGAAGTTGCCCTCGCCGAAGCCCTGGTCGCCCTTGCGCTGGATGAACTCGAAGAAGATCGGCCCGAGCTGGTTCTCCGAGAAGATCTGCAGCAGCAGCGCGCCGGCCTTGCCGTCCACGAGGATCTTGCGTCGGCGCAGCGCGGCCAGGTCCTCGCCGTGGCCGGGGATGCGCCGATCCACCAGCTCGTAGTAGGTGTCCAGCGTGTCGAGCAGCTTCACGCCGTTGGCGCGCAGGGCATCCACGCTGCGGGGCAGGTCGCCCGAGGCGAGCGCGATGTGCTGGATGCCCTCGCCGTGGTAGCGGTCCAGGTATTCCTGGATCTGGCCCGCGGTCTCGTTGCCTTCCTCGTTGATCGGGATGCGGATCTTGCCGCAGGGGCTGGTCATGGCCTTGCTCTTGACGCCGGTGACCTGGCCTTCGATGTCGAAGTAGCGGATCTCGCGGAAGTTGAACAGCCGCTCGTAGAACTCGGCCCACTCGGCCATGCGGCCGCGATGCACGTTGTGCGTGAGGTGGTCGATCAGGGTCAGGCCGACGCCCGGCGGGTCCAGGTGGGCGCCCGAGTCCTTGGACAGCGGCTCGAAGTCGACGTCGAAGAACCCGATGTTGCCGATGTCGCCCGGCGCCGCGCCGTTCTTGCCGCGCCAGCGGTCGACGAAGTAGATCAGGCTGTCACCGATGCCCTTGATGGCCGGGATGTTGAGCTCGCCCGGGCCGGCGGTGCCGGCGTAACCCCAGGCGCCCAGCGACTGCGCGCGCTCGTAGGCCAGGCGCGCATCCTGCACCCGGAACGCAATGGCGCAGATGCTCGGCCCGTGCAGGCGCGCGAAGCGCTGGGCGAACGAGTCGGGCTCGGCGTTGACGATGAAGTTGATGCCGCCCTGGCGGTACAGCACCACCTTCTTGTGGCGGTGGCGCGCGATGGCGGTGAAGCCCATGCGTTCGAAGACCGCCCCCATCGCCGCCGGGTCGGGCGCGGCGTACTCGATGAACTCGAAGCCATCGGTGCCCATCGGGTTGTCGGGGGTCGAATCGTTCATCTCGGGTCTCCTCGGCGCAGCTGGCTCCAGGCCGCACTGTAGGCCCGAGCGGCCAGCGGCTGCATGCGCCGTCCAGCGCGGCTCGAGCGGCCCGCGCCGAAAAACTGCAATCCGCTGTGCCGCCTGAAGGGCGCCGCGGCCTTGCCGAGCTAGGCGGCCGGGTGGCCAACGCTCCCCAGGAAGAGGGTGAGGTGAAAATGTCACCGTGCCCGGCGAAGCCGATGCGTACAGTGCTCAGCATCGAATCCCGAAGCTGGAGTTGCCGATGGACCGCCTGCCCTTGAACCGTGGTGTCGATCCCAGCCCGTGGCGCCGGTCGACCTCGGCCTGGCCTTTCCCGGCCGCGGCCACCACGCCGGTGCCGTCGCGCTCCGACGCGGCCACCACGCGAGAGTTGCGCAAGGGCGAGACCCTGACCCTGGAGCAGCCGCAGGGGCAGGCCGTGCTGTGCAGCCACGGCGCGTTGTGGATCACCTGCGAGCCCGCCCGCGCCGACGACGGCTCGATGCGGCTGCAGGTGCGGGCGCTGACCGACGCCTGCGTCTCGGTGGTGCCGGCCTCGGCCCGCCCCGGCGAGCGCGTGCTGTAACGCGGCCGGAGGCCCCGGGGCCGCAGCCCCGCTTCAGTCGCTGTCGATCTCGCGCAGCAACCGCCCGGCCGCGTCGGGTGCCAGGTTCAGCAAGTCGGCGACGTCGGTCACGTCGTCGGGCAGGGCGGCATCGTCCCAGCCCAGCGCGCTGTGCCGCGCGACGCGGATGGCCAGTTGCACGTTGCGCACCTGCGGTGTGAGCGCGTGGGTGGCCTGACCGTCGGTCATCTGCACCAGCAGCGCCGGCAAATGCCAGGCCTGCATGAGGGCGTGCTCGAGCGCACCCAGTTCGATGTGCAGCACCTCGCGCTGCACGATGGCCGAGCGCAGCGCGGGGTCGTCGTGCTGGCGCTGCTGGATCGCCAGCGCCAGCGCCGGCGCCTGCAGCCACAGCAGCAGTTCGGCAAAGTCGTGCAGCAAGGCCGCCTCGTGGATCACGGCGGCATCGTGGTCCATCCGGTGCACCGCGAAGGCGATCGCGAATCGGGCCGCCCGGCGCGAGCGCCTGAGCACCCGCCGAAAGCCCGCCAGGGCGTCGGGCCGGCCCGCCAGGCGGTCCTCGACCGTGGGCTGGGGCCCGAAGGCGCGGAAGAACGGCGCGATGCCGAGCATGACCAAAGCCTCGGTCAGGGTCTCGGTGTCGCTGCCTTCGCGCCCGCGCCTGACCTGTGCGACATGGGCCAGCAGCTTGAGCGTCATCAGCGGGTCGCCGCCCAGCGCATCGGTCAGCAGGTGGGCATCGACCGCATCTTCGCTGGCCCGCAGTTCCTCCAGCGTCTCGGCCGTGGCGGCCAGCACCGGCAGTGCCCGGTGGTCGAACAGCGCCGTCCACGCAGCGAGGTCGTGCGGGGCCCGGGTGATGAACGCTGGAGCGAGAGGCATGCCTGCGGCGACGTGGAAGCACCGGGCGGCGCCCGGCTCGTCACCGGCATTTCGGCGCCGATGCGGCCGACTTGAGGCCGGCGCCGCTACGCCGCGCACGGGGCCCACGAGGCGCCCCGGCCGCCGCTGGGCGGCCGGGGCGGGGCCTCACAGGCGCTGGACGCCGGGCAGGTAGCCCAGCAGGTGGCCGTTGACGTACAGCGCCCCTTCGGGCGCGCCGGCTTCGGCGCAGAACTCGATCTCCAGCGGCACGCCCGCAGGCAGGGCCTGCCGGGGCGCCGCACGCGCCACCCGGAAAGCCAGGCGGTCGAGGCCGCGGCTGGCGGCGCGCAGCAGGGCGGCGGCCAGGCGCCGCCAGAGGGCGGCCGCCTCGGGGCCGGCGGCGAAGGAAATGTCTTGCGTCGACATGGGGGACCTTTCTGCGGAAGTGCCGGCTGCGCTTCGCGCGGCGGCCTCCGTCGGGGATTCAGGGGCTGGGTTTCAGGCGCTCGATCTCGCGCTGCAGGGCGCGCCGGGACTGTTGGCGCAGGGCGCCGGGGCCGGTGCGGTGGGGGCCCGCCAGGCGCTGGCGAGCCGGCAGGACCAGCGGGTTGCGGCGCTTGGGGGTGACGAGGCGGTGCTTCATGGAGGATCTCCTTGGCGGACGGGGGAACAGAGGCGGGGCGAGGCGCACGAGACAGGCCGCAGGCGTAGGGCGCCCCAAATGCAAACGGCCCGGGCTGCTGGTGCAACCCGGGCCGTGGTGCGCTGGCGCCGCCTCTTGCGGCCTGCGCGCGAAGAGGGGGTCAGTTCACCGGCGCCCCGGGCAGGGCACCGACCGAGGCCACGCGCAGCGTCAGGGCCGCACGGAGGGCTCGGGCCGATCGGAAGCTCTGGCGATTCATGGCGCTTTCGGGTTGGGGTTGATCGGATGCGGGGCCGGCCGGGAGGGCCCGGGCCGACGTGATCCACACGCTTGCGCAAATGATAAACACGAGATTATCAATCGGCAAGGTTTTTTTTGCGGAGCAGCCTGCGCCTCAGCGCTTTCGCCTTAGGGGGGCCACGCCGGCCTGGGTGCGGCGCCACAGATCGGACGGGTCGTCGGCTGAGGCCGGGGCGGGTGCAGGCAGACGTGGCCTCTCGAGCGGGCCGGCCTCGTGCGCCACGGGGTTCGCCGGCGCGGTCAGCACCTCGCCCAACAGGTCCAGCAGCCGCGTGCGCGCGCGCTGCGGGTGGCGGCGGTAGTAGCTCAGCACCAGGCCGACGATGAAGCGCTCGTCGTCGTCGCGCGGCGCCGACTCGTCGGCCGGCACGGCCTCGCGCGCCGCACCGTCGGCCCCGGCGCCATGCGGCTGGTCCATCCAGCCGCGCGGCTTGTGGCAGAGCTGCTCGAACTGGCGGGCCAGGCGTTCGCCGATCTGGCGCGAGCGGCCCTTGATCTGGCTCCAGTAGCTGGGCTGGATCTGGATGCGCTCGGCGAATCGCCGCTCGAGCCCGCGCAGCGTCGCGGCATCGGCGTGGCGCGCGGTGGCGCGCACGAATTCATCGAAAAGGGCCAGCGCGTTGTCCAGGCGCACCTGGGCGAGGTCTCGGGGGCCGGCTTGCATCGGGCTCGATGATAAAGGGCCCTTCACCTGGCGTGCCGACACGCGCCGCGAGGGCCGCGGGCTTCAGTCGTCGTCGCGCACCTGATGCGCCGCCACCAGCTGCTGCTGCACGCCCGGCGGCACCGGCTCGTAGTGCGAGAAGGCCACCGTGTAGCGCCCCTGGCCGCTGGTCATCGCGTTCAGCCGGCTCTGGTAGCCCAGCAGCTCGGACATCGGCGCCTGGCCGCGCACGACGGTGTTGCCCGGCAGGCTGCCCGCGGTGCCGCTGACCATGCCCCGGCGCGAGGCCAGGTCGCCGGTGATGTCGCCCATCGCCGATTCGGGCGCGTGGATCTCGACGTGCACGATCGGCTCGAGCACGATCGGCCGGGCCTCGCGCACCGCGGCCAGGAAGGCCTTGCGTCCGGCGGTCACGAAGGCGATCTCCTTGCTGTCCACGCTGTGGTGCTTGCCGTCGTAGACGACCACGCGCACGTCCACCACGGGCTGGCCCGCGATCGCGCCGCTGGCCAGCACCTCGCGCACGCCCTTCTCGACCGCGGGGATGAAGGGGCCCGGGATCGTGCCGCCCTTGACCTGGTCGACGAACTCGAAGCCGGCCCCGCGCGGCAGCGGCTCCACGCGCAGGTAGACCTCGCCGAACTGGCCGGCGCCGCCGCTCTGCTTCTTGTGCCGGTGGTGCCCTTCGGCGGCGGCCGTGATGGTCTCGCGGTAGGCGATGCGCGGTGGCCGCGTCACGACCTCGAAGCGGTGGGTCTCGCGCAGGCGCTCGAGCAGCACCCGCAGGTGCAGCTCGCCCAGGCCGTAGACCAGCGTCTCGTGGGTGCCGCCGGCGCGCTCGAGCCTAAGGCACGGGTCTTCGTCGACGAGCTTGCTCAGGATCTCCCACATGCGCTGCTCGTCGCCGTGGCGCCGCGGCTCGATCGCCAGGCCGTGCACCGGCGTCGGGAAGGCCAGCGGCGCGAGGTGGATGTGCTCGTCCTCGGCGGCGTCGTGCAGCACGGCGTCGAAGTGGATCTCGTCGACCTTGGCCACCGCCACGATGTCGCCCGGCAGCGCCCGCGCCACCTCGACGTGGTCCTTGCCCTGCAGCATGAACAGGTGGCCCACCCTGAACGGCTTGCGGCCGTCGCCGATGTAGAGCAGGCTGTCCTTGGTGACCGTGCCCTGGTGGACGCGAAACACGCCCAGGCGGCCGACGAAGGGGTCGACGGTGACCCTGAACACATGCGCCAGCACGTGGCGGGCCGGGTCGGGCACGGCCTCCAGGGGCTGGGCGGCCGCGCCCTCGCCGCGCAGGAAGGCCGGCGGGTTGGCCTCGCCGGGGTGCGGCAGCAGCCGCACGATGATGTCCAGCAGCTCGGCCACGCCGGCCCCGGTGCGGCCCGAGACGAAGCACACCGGGATCAGGTGGCCCTCGCGCAGCGCCTGCTCCAGCGGCGCGTGCAGCTCGGCCGCGTCGACGTCGCCGTCGTTCAGGTAGCGCTCGACGAAGGCCGCGTCCACCTCCACCACCTGCTCCACCAGGGCGCGGTGCGCGGCCTCGACGCTGCCGAAGTCGCTGTGGCCCTCGCGGTTGTAGAAGCAGTCGACGACCCGCGTGCCGCCGGCGTCGGGCAGGTTCAGCGGCAGGCATTCGCGGCCGAAGGCGGCCTGGATCTGGGCCAGCACCGCCGCCAGGTCGACGCCCGGCAGGTCGATCTTGTCGACGATGACGAGCCGGTCGAGCCGGCGCGCCGCGGCGTGTTCCATCATGCGCAGGGCCATCGGCTCGACGCCGGCGCCGGCGTTGATCACCACCGCCGCGGTCTCCACCGCCTCCAGCGCCGGCAGGCTCTGGCCCAGGAAATCGGGCGCACCGGGGGTGTCGATCAGGTGGATGCGCGTGCCGGCATGCGCCAGGTGCATCACGGCCGCGTTCAGCGAATGCTGCATCCGCCGCTCGAGCGGGTCGAAGTCGCTCACCGTGCTGCCGCGCTCGAGCGAACCCGCGGCGGCCACCGCCCCGGTGGCCGCCAGCAGCGCCTCGGCCAGCTGCGTCTTGCCGGCCGCTGCCGGGCCCACCAGGGCCAGGGTGCGGATCGCTTCGATGCCGCCAGGGGCGGCCGGGGCTGGGCTGGGCATGCGGGTTCTCTCCTGGCCGCCGCCGCCGCGGCTTCAGCCCGCGTCGGCCGGCGATGGGGGTTGAATCGCCCCAGCCTACGGGATTGCCTGCCGGCGCACAACCGGGGCGGCCCGGCCGCGCGCGGCGGCGCCGCTACTGGAACGCCACCTCGGCGAAGCTGCGCAGCTTGCGGCTGTGCAGGCTGCCCGGCCGCTCCTGGCGCAGCAGCTCGACCGCGCGCATGCCGATGCGCAGGTGCTGGTCGACCCGCTCGCGGTAGAAGTGGTTGGCCATGCCGGGCAGCTTGATCTCGCCGTGCAGCGGCTTGTCGCTCACGCACAGCAAGGTGCCGTAGGGCACCCGGAAGCGGAAGCCGTTGGCCGCGATGGTGGCGCTCTCCATGTCCAGCGCCACGGCGCGGCTCTGGCTGAAGCGCCGCTCGGGGCCGAAGTGCGGCAGCAGCTCCCAGTTGCGGTTGTCCGTGCTCGCGACGGTGCCGGTGCGCAGGATGCGCTTGAGCTCGTAGCCTTCCAGTCGCGTGACGTCGGCCACCGCCTGCTCCAGCGCCTGCTGCACCTCGGCCAGGGCCGGGATCGGCACCCACAGCGGCAGCTCCTCGTCCAGCACATGGTCCTCGCGCACGTAGGCGTGGGCCAGCACGTAGTCGCCGAGCTGCTGGCTGTTGCGCAGGCCCGCGCAGTGGCCGAGCATCAGCCAGGCGTGCGGCCGCAGCACCGCCACGTGGTCGGTGATGTTCTTGGCGTTGGCCGGGCCGACGCCGATGTTGACCATCGTGATGCCGCTGCTGTCGGCCCGCACCAGGTGGTAGGCCGGCATCTGCGGCAGCCGCGGCGGCGGCGCGCCCAGTTCGTCGCCGGGCCGCGCCACGCTGCCGGCGCGCCGCGTCAGCACGTTGCCCGGCTCGACGAAGGCCTCGTAGCCGCTGGCCGCGTCGGCCATGGTGGCGTGGCCGAGCTTGATGAACTCGTCGATGTAGAACTGGTAGTTCGTGAACAGCACGAAGTTCTGGAAATGCTCGGGCGCGGTGCCGGTGTAGTGGCGCAGCCGGTGCAGCGAGTAGTCCACCCGCGGCGCCGTGAACAGCGCCAGCGGCTGCGCCTCGCCGGGCCGCGGGTCGTGCGTGCCGTTGGCGATGCCGTCGTCCATCGCCGCCAGGTCGGGCAGGTCGAACAGGTCGCGCATCAGCAGCCGCCGCTCGGGGCTCATGCTGCCTTCGAGGTGGTCGTGCTCGGCCAGCGAGAAATGCACCGGGATCGGCTGCGCGCTGGTGCCCACCTCGATCGAGACGCCGTGGTTGCGGCGCAGCAGCCTGAACTGCTCGAGCAGGTAGCCGGCGAACAGGTCGGGCCGCGTCACCGTGGTCTCGAAGCTGCCGGGCCCGGCCACGAAGCCGTAGCTCAGCCGCGAATCGGCGCGCGCCACGGTGTCGGTGCGCACGCGCACGAAGGGGTAGCAGGCGCGCACCGGCTGGCCCAGGTCTTCCCCGGCCACGAAGCGCTGCAGCGCGCCGCGCAGGTGCTCGATGCTGCTGCGGTAGATGGCCTGCACCTGGGCCACCGCGGCCTCGGGGTCGTCGAAGCGGGCGGGGGCGATGAAGAGCGGAAGACTGGACATGACGCATTGTGCCCGCCGCCCCGCGGCGGCCCCGCGGCCCCGGGTTCGCAGGGCCCACCCCCCGAGACGCGGGGTGCGCAGGGGCGGTTCAGGCCGGTTTGCGGGTCTTGCAGCTAACGGTTGACTAACGGTCGCTGCCCACAGTCGCCTCATTCGCTTTCCGACGTTCTGGGGGGGAACACATGCACGCAGGTTCACATCGATCGCTCCGCCGCCATGCCGTGGCCGTGGCTGCGGCATCGGCACTGGGGGCCGGCTTCGCGCCGGCGGCCAGCGCCGCCACCTGCACCTGGAACCCGGCCGCCGGCAACTGGAACACCGCCGCCGCCTGGAGCTGCGGGGCGGTGCCCGGCGCCGCCGACACCGCCGACATCGGCGCGACCAAGGCGGTCACGATCAACAGCGCGCAGACGGTGCAGAGCCTGAACAACGCCGGCAGCGTCAACATCGACGCCTTCTTGCTCACGCTGGGCGGCGGTGGCAGCACCACCAACACCGGCACGCTGAACGTGGGCGCCGGGCCGAACCCGAACAACGCCGCCCTGAACGTCAGCGTCGGGCACAACGTCAACAACACCGGCGGCGTGATCAACATCAGCGCCGACAGCGTGCTGAACCAGTTCGGCAGCACCCTCACCGGCGGCACGATCAACACCACCGGCACCGGCAAGGTGGTGGCCTACCTCGGCAACAACTACCTCGACGGCGTCACGCTCAACGGCGTGCTCGACCTCGCCACGGCCGGCAATGCGCGCGAAAACGTGATCAACGGCCTGACGCTGAACGGCTCGGCCAACATCGCCAACGGCGGGATCCTCAGCCTGGACAGCGCTCACACCAGCGGCGGCAACCAGACCATCGCCGGCACCGGCAGCATCAACCTCAACGATGCCGGCGCGCGGCTTTCGCTCGAGGGCACCGGCACCACCACGCTGGGCACCGGCATCACCGTGCGCGGCCAGGGCAACATCGGGCAGCCGGCGTACACGGGCGGCAACAACACCCTGGTCAACGACGGCCTGATCTCGGCCGACGTGAGCGGCGGCACGCTCGAGATCGTGCCCCCGGCCGGCAGCGGCTCGGTCAGCAACAACGGCACCTTGCAGGCCACCGGCGGCGGCACGCTCAAGCTCTCGACCAACGTGGCCAACAGCGGCCTGATCGTGGCCCATAACGGCAGCGGGGTCTTGCTCAACGGCGCCTCCGTCTCCGGCGGCACGCTCGCCAGCCTGGGCACCGGCGCGATCGCGGCCAACGGCAGCGGCAACAACTTCCTGAACGGCGTCACCCTCAGTGCCGGCAGCGTGCTCGACCTCACCAGCCAGGGCAACGCGCGCGAGCGCATCGCCGGCGGGGCCACGCTCAACGGCGCCGTCAACGTCGCCAACGGCGGCGTCCTCAGCCTGGACAGCAGCACCGCTCTGGGCCCGAACCAGACGATCGGCGGCACCGGCACCATCAACCTCAACGACGCTTCGGCCCGGCTGGCCATCGAGGCCACCGGCAGCACCACGCTGGGCAGCGGCCTGACGGTGCGCGGGCAGGGCAACATCGGCACGCCCGCCATCGTCGGCGGCAACAACGTGCTCACCAACGACGGCCTGATCTCGGCCGAGGTGTCGGGCAAGACGCTGCAGATCACGGCGCCGGCCAGCGTCGGTAGCGTCGTCAACAACGGCACGTTGCAGGCGATCAATGGCGCCGTGCTGCAGCTCTCCACCAGCATCAACAGCAACCCCGGCGGGCAGATCATCGCCGGTGCCGGCAGCCAGGTGGTGCAGAACAACGTCACCCTCAACGGCGCGCTCAATGCCAGCGGCAGCGGTGTCTTCTCCGCCGACGGCAACGGCGGCAACTTCCTCAATGCCGCCACGCTCAATGGCGTGCTCGACCTGGCCTCGATCGCCAACGCGCACGAACGCATCATCAACGGTGCCACGATCAACGGCGCGGTGAACGTGAGCAACGGCGGCATCCTGGTGCTGGACAGCGCCAACACCAGCGGCGGCAACCAGACCGTGGCCGGCACCGCCACCATCAACCTCAACGACGCCAATGCGCGGCTGGGCATCGACGGCACCGGCAACACCACGCTGGGTTCCGGCATCACCGTGCGCGGCCAGGGCAACATCGGCTCGCCCGTCATTGTCGGCGGCAGCAACGTGCTCACCAACAACGGCCTGATCTCGGCCGACGTGAGCGGCGGCACGCTGTCGATCACCGCGCCCG